>JAUWYK010000007.1 GCA_030615865.1 Dehalococcoidia bacterium | reverse complement strand
AGCAGGGAATCAATAGTCTCCTTGGAGAAGGGCTTACCTTCAGCCGTACCCTGAACCTCAACAAACTCGCTCTGGCTGGTCATCACCACGTTAAAGTCAACCGCAGCCGCGCAGTCTTCATCATAGCACAGGTCTAATAGCTGGTAGCCGTGCACAATGCCCACGCTGGTGGCAGCTACGGCGCTCTTTAAGGGGATAGACGATATTACCCCCATATTGGCTAGTGTTTGCAGTGCCTGGTATAGGGCGACATAGGCGCCGGTAATGGCTGCTGTCCTGGTACCGCCGTCTGCCTGCAATACATCGCAATCTATGATTAGGGTTCTTTCCCCCAGGGCACTGAGGTCAATTACTGCTCGCAGTGAGCGCCCGATGAGGCGCTGAATTTCCTGGCTCCTACCGCCAACCCTGCCCAACGATGCTTCGCGGGGGCTGCGGCTGACGGTGGAGCGGGGCAGCATACCATATTCAGCGGTAACCCAGCCGCTGCTCCCTCCCCTGAGGAAAGCTGGCACCTTCTCATCAACGCTAACCGAGCACAGCACTCTGGTCTTTCCCAGCTCTATCAGCGCCGAGCCCTCGGCAAAACTCTGATATCCCGGCGTTATTTTTACCGGTCTTAGCTCATCCCAGGCACGCCCGTCAGCTCTTTTCATACTAAAATTCTTCCCTTCTAGCCCGTGATATATGCCACAGAGTATAGCATTGGTGGGTGATAATGACAATTCTATCTACCTCACCCCCTCGTTCCCCCTCTCCTTCAAAGGAGAGGGGGAGGATTTTATAAAGAGGGGCTTCGCCCCTCTAAAACTCTCTATAATATATTTGGGGGCTTCGCCTCTCTTTGACTCTCCCTTTTTATCTTTCCTTCAAAGGAAGGGGGAAGATAAATAAAAGAGGGGCTGACGCCCCTCTTAAGCACCCTTTCTTAAAAAGATGCTATTTCAAGCCCGATAGATACTCCTTTAGCCAGCGTAGGGCTGCCTCAGCAGCGCTTTGCTTATTTTGCTCCCGTTCTCCGTTAAAATTATGTTTTTGGCTGTAGGTTCTCTCCCCGTGGGATAACCCGATGTAGAACAGCCCCACCGGTTTCCCCGGGGCAGCCCCGCCAGGTCCAGCAATGCCGGTATCGGCCAGGCATATATCGGCGCCTAAGAACTTTCTACCACCCTGTGCCATCTCCTCAGCTACTTCAGAGCTCACCGCGCCATACTGGTTGATGGTAGCCTCCTTCACCCCCACCACTTTTATCTTGACCTCATTGCTATAGGCAGTAACTGAACCCTTGTAGTAGTCTGAGCTACCGGGGACATTGGTTATGCAGTGGGATATCAGCCCGCCGCTGGCTGATTCCACTACCCCCAGGGTCAACCCCTTCTGACGAAGCAGAGCGCCGACCTCTTGCTCCAGGCTCATATAAACCTCTCCATCAAGCTGTATATTGTCTCATCGTCTACTTGACTACCATCGTCGCTGAGTTTTTGTATGGCATGCTCCACGAGGTTATGCTTGCGCGAATTATCCAGGTCTTCCCGTTGGTTGTATATCCCTACCCTTCTCCCCACCCGGAAGTTGTGCTTCTCTTCCGGTGATAGGGATTGGAATCTAGCTATAGTAGCCAGCATTTTCTCCTTATCCTCGGGCAATTGCCCCTCGATCTCCTGAAGCAGGTTGGTAATGTGGTCACTGACAAAGTAGGAGTGACAGTCAAGATGTTCAACCAGCAGTTTTTCCTCTTCTACAATCTCCTCGTCTGTCGCCCGAATAAAATTGCCGTTTTTGATTTCATCATATAGGGGCATACCCTGCTTGATAGTCAGGGTTCTAACCCGGATAAAGTCTGGGTCTATTTGGCTTAATACCCTGGCGGTTTGGGTGGCGTGCTCCCGCCACATCCTTTTCCCGCCCAGGCCAAGGAGGACATATTCACACAGCGAAATTCCTGATTTTACCACGTTTCTGCCCCCTTTAATATGGTCAGCGGCAGTAACCCCTTTATCCATATATTTAAGTAACGGGTCGTAGCCAGATTCCAGTCCGATGTGCAGTCGGGAAAGCCCAGCCTGGCGAAGTTGTATCAGCTCCTCCAGCTTCTTTTTAGCTGCTGTCTTGGACCGGCCATAGGAGGTCACCTGAGTGATGCTGGGCAAGGTTTGCTTTAAGAACTTTATTACCTCAACCAGCTCAGGAGTCCTCATAATCAAGGTATTGGCATCCTGTAGGAAAGCGCTGGTGCCACCATAGTAAAGCCACAGGGCTACATTAAAGTGGGCTTCATTGGGCGGGTTATTGAGGATGGCGGCAGCCACCTCCTCCACCCTGCCCCCATAGCCGGCTTTCCACGAAGTCTCCTTCAGCCTATCCTGTATCGCCTTGGCGGTCGATATATCTTGCTTTATCTCTTCCACCGACCTTAGCTCAAATTTTTTCCCCTTGTAGATATGGCAGAACTTGCATCGGTTCCAGGGACAGTTTTTGGTTACCCGGATGAGCAGAGAGTAAGCCTCGCTGGGTGGCCTGATTGGCCCTAGCTCAAAAGAGTCTGGCATCATTTGCCTTCTTTTTATAGAGAACTAAATATGTATTGCTTGATGAATTCAAAGTTGTTTTTTACTTTTTCGCTGCCGGTAACAATGTCCATGTGACCGGGAAGCAAGTACTCTATTTCTAGTTGCGATAGCTTCTCGATAGACTGCTTAAGCTGGTCGGCACTGCCGCCGGGCAGGTCAACCCGCCCCGTATTTTGATTGAAAATGGCGTCTCCGCAAATCAGGATTTTCTCACTTCGGCAGTAAAAGCAGATGCTATCAGGGGAGTGCCCCGGGGAGGGGATAAGCTCAAATTCCATTTCTCCGGCATTTAGCTTGTCGTTATCCAGTAATCTATCTGCGGTGAACTCCACGGCAGGAAGACCGAAGAACTTTGATGTCTGGGTAACGGCTGCCTGCCAGAATTTTTTTTGTGCTGGATGAAGGAGGATTTCGGCTCCTGAGGCTTTCTTGAAGGCTTCATTTGCCCAGCAATGGTCACCATGTAAGTGGGTATTAGCGATAATATCTATATCTTTAGGGTCAATGCTGTCCCGCTGCAAATCTTGGAGCAGTTCTGGTAGGAATTGAGTAAGTCCGGGGTCAATAATAATGCTGAGGTTATCCTTAATCACATAGGTATTGCAGTCCATCATTCCCTTTTCCGGGTAAAAGTATAGATTTTTTGTCAGCTTCATGTTATTATTACCTCTAATAAATTGACCTAGGCTAGCCAGCCTTTCATTATATATGAACTGGAAGCTAAAATAAAGCGAGAGGTTATTTAACTAGCCATTGATGGCTCTATAGGAAGGAGGTTCCATTATGGTAGCCTTAGCCTGGACTTTAGGTACTATTGCTGGGCTGTGCATGGTAATGGGCATTATCACTGCGACCGGGGTAGTTCCGTTACTAGGTGCTGAGCTTACTTGGTTATTCTGGTTCGCGCTATCGGGAATTCTATTTCTAGCCAGTATTGTCTTTACTTTAGGTCGTGGTGAATATTAATCGCCAAGCATGTTGGCTTTAAGGTGCTTGATAAAGGCGGGGTGTTAAGCCTTTTTCCTTCGGCGGCGCCAATAGATAATGCCGAGTATGGTTCCCCAAATGGGGACGAAGATTATCAGCCAGATAGCTATAATGCCAAGCCATTGCCCGGCAATAACAATCCCTCTGACAGCGGATTTGAGTGCTTCTAGTGCGCTCCAGCCGGCGCGAACCAGTGGTTTAGCTGTAGACTCGGGCTCCAGGTGCACCGAAATCAGGCTCATTGATGAGGTTCGCTCCAGATATTGCATTCGACCCTTGATTTGCTCTATCTCCTGGCGCACCCGGGACAGACTTTCATAGATTCTGAGGATGTCCTCCACATCCTCGGCTTTTTCCAGGAGGGCGAGGTATTGCTGCTCTGTTGCCTCGGCGTTCTTGAGCCTTGACTTGAGGTCAATATACTCCTCAGTAACATCCTGGCTGCTGGTGCTCTCCGATTTCACCCTTACCGCCAGGTTTCTCAGTTCGGCAAGTGCCTGGTCAAACCTCTCATCAGGCACCCGAATAGAAATCCACCCCCTCATCTCCTCTTCCTCTCCCGAAATGCGGGACGATACCACGTAGCCGTCAAACCTTCTGGCAAGCTGGGCTATCTCCTCTGAGGCTTGAGCTACATCCTCCACCACCAGAGACATCTCCCCGGTGCGGACAATCATCCGCTCCTCGGTTGGGGGCAAAGCCCCGGGCCTATATGCCTCATCCCCTCCAGGCATTGGTGGTGGCATTTCCGGCATTGGTGGTGCTACTACCTCTGGTGCTTTAGCGCAGGAGACCGGCACCAGCAGTAATGCTACCAGCACCAGCCCTATTATCAGCCTTTTCATAACCAAATCCCCCTTAATTATCCATACTCTACTATACTATAACGCAGAGGTAAGGAAAAGGTTAGGTGATTTATTAGTGGGGGCTAGCTATGTTACTTAAGGCGACAGATTCACAGTTCCATCCAAGAATGCTTGGACATCATGCGAACTCTTACCCGGTTTCCTCTTGACGATGTCTTGTGGATCTCGAGAAAGCGTTTTCTCATAAATGAAATCAACATGTCGAGCTTTTCTCACATCTCTACAAGTTACAGAGATTTTTCCTATTTTGTCTTCTTCTAGCTCAAAGCGCTTCCATAGTTTTTCAACTTTATCCTTGAAAAAGGATTCCATATCATCGCCTATGTCTTTATTATCAAAAGTATACTTTACTTGTAATGAATTCTTTGTACATTCGAATTCCGTTCTGCACCCCACCTTTATCCATTCGTTACTTTCGAGCGAACGAGAATACCTTGAGAATTCATCTAATTCATCAGACAAGAGTAAAAGTGGGGCCATATTGTTTACTTCTGACCAGTAGACATTCTTGTTTGTGTGTGCTGATATGGCTCTGAGCAAAATGATGACGGTTGCTTGCTTCGCAGCCGTTTCGTGGTTTATGAACTGTAGTTCTGGCACCTCCTGTGGTATGCTCATCAACTCACAGATATAGTCGAGATGCATTTGAAGCAGATACGCACTCATAATCCCGTGATCAAGCCGTTCGAAGCTTTTTGCATAGTCCAAACGCCCCCCAGAGAGGCAACCTACGCTGTAACCTCCCGAAGGCATCCATGCTACGAAAGACGACAGTATGTTTAACAATTCACTTATCGCTGTTTGATGAACAATTGTAAAACCGTAGTGGAACTCTCTCTGCTCCAGAAACCCGAAATTGCTGACCATCTTTGCCATTAGTTCATTAGCATTCATAGTTTTCTGGATCGGATAGCCGAGGTCGTGAGTAAGCGCAATCAGACACCAAAGAGACGTCTCATGCTCTTTTATAATATCTTGTGTCCGCTTGATAGCCTCTACTACTTTTTCCTGCTTCTTGTGAAAGTTTGGGAGAATACTTTCATAATCGATATTCTTGAGCGGAGCGAAATTCTTTCTTAAATGTAGTCCTAACAGCATAACCCAAATAGAATGAATGACATGGTCCCGGTGGTTCTTATCAAGTGCAAATAATAGGTTTTCATAGTCAGCGAACTCATCAAAGTAGATACATAGGTCGTGACAGCCTCTAAGGTTATTGGTAATATCACTGAGCGACTTCTCAACGAAAAGTTTCCAAATCCACCTTGCAGCCTCTGTTTTCCTATACCTCTTTTCTCCACTGTCAGCGAGTATGTCTAACCGTTGTTCAATATCAGGGTAATTAGCTTCAGGTAAAAATTTAATGTTCCTTAGTTCCTTTTTAAAGAAGTCAACGATTGCATCTTCTCTTAGTTCACGTAACATCTTCCCCCCCTTCCTTTTTATTGACATGAGTTTAGTTATGTCCAACTACTTTGTCAATACCCTCAAGATGCAGTGTGGCTTATCTCCCCAGAGCCTCTCGCCTAATAAATGAACACAATACCGACCGAAACCGCTGAGGGAATCACATGCAGGTCGGGCTCAATGTTGCAAATCATATACACGTCCCACCCCACCTTGTTGCAAAGGTCAAAGACATCGATGCCTACCCCTTCCATCGATGGCCTTGCCTGCATTGAAAAGCGGCACTCACCTTTCTCGATAAAGGCGCAGGGCGCCCAATTGCATAAATTGAGTCTGCAGGAGCCACAAGAGAAGCCCATGGCCAGGTCATAACCCTCAGTCTGGGCATAAACCTCTAAACGCCCCACAATCTCGTATGTTTTTCCATGGAAGTTTTTCGCCAGCAGTGGCTTCTCCTTTTGTTGAGCTGCTGATGTGGGTACGCCTTCTTCAAGGGGCTCCACGTCTCTCTTGAAAAAAACAGCCCAACGATATTGGCTAAGCGCTTTTCTTATGAAATCTGGCTGGGGAGTGTTTGGCGGGCAGTAGGGAGTAGTCCCCGCCAAATGGCAGAGCGGCACCAGACACTTCAGCCAGACTCGTTCCTGCACCACCACATAGGAGGCAGGTATGACCTCGGCAGCGGAGGCTCCAAATTCTAGCGCCTTTTGCCTAAAGCGCTCCAGGTCACGGTGTAGCTCTTCTTCTTTTACTGTCCTGGAAGAAGGTTTCCGCGTCTTCCGTTTTACTGCCATAGCTGTTTTCTCCTTTCAATTATCGAGTCTTCCTAGGTGCATCTTATCACAACTTCGTTTTAACCCACAGCCTCTCGCCGTCGGTGGTAAATTCTATAGTTCCCTGCTCATCGGTGCGGAATATATTCTCTGTGCCCAGCTTTTCCTCTAGCCTCTCCACAACCTCACCGCTGGGGTGACCAAAGGGGTTATCTTCCCCAACAGAGATAACCGCTACCTGTGGGTTAGCCACCGCCAGAAATTCTGGGGTGGTGGAGGTATCTGAACCGCTATGACCAACCTTGAGCACGGTGCTGGTTAAATCGGCTCTGAGGGCAATAAGCTCAAATTCAGCCTCCTGCTCTATATCGGCAGCCAGCAGGAAGCTCACTCTACCCATAGTTATGTGCAATACCACGCTATTATTGTTTATATCAGACCCGGTGCCAGTTAACAGAGACGTCTGGGGATGGAGCACCTTTATCATCACCCCTTGGCCTAAGTCAATCTGCTGTCCGGCTTTAGCTATGGTGCACTCAATGTCCTTTTCCTCAAGTAACCTGAGCCATTCCTCACATAAAGGCGACTCATAATCTAAATCGGGATAGAGCACCTGCTCCACCTGGTATCGCTGTAGAACCTCTGCTAATCCGGTGATGTGGTCGGAGTGGGGGTGGGTTAATACCACCAATTCTATGGTTCTATCCCAGAAGGGCATTTTATCGCCCAGCTCCAGGGTTATGGCTTGGGGGCTGGGTCCACCATCAACCAGAACCTGCTGATTTCCTTTTTGAATCAGGATGGCATCGCCCTGACCAACATCGAGGAAGCTCACATGAAGCTGGTCATCGGGCATGGTGGCAGCAGCGACCGATGCCAGAATAGCTACCACCAGCAGTGGTGGAATAACCCACCTCTTGGGTAGTCGGGAGAAAAAGTCTGAGGACTTACTCACCCCTGACTTTACCCAGGTTGTGGCTTGGGACATCCGGTTGGTCAATCTTTTCCTGTTGCTGCCGAGCCAGACAGCTGCAGCGAGGACTGAATAGTAAACCAGTACCGGTGCAGTGTCAAATGAGCCTACCTCAATGGCTGATATGGGGAGAGAAGCAAAACCACTTACTATCAGCAGCATGTAGGAAGTGAACAGCCAGGCAAGCCAACCTATAGCCTGAGCGATGGGCAGAGCAACCAGCCCGATTAGTCCAGCCACAGCCCCGGCGACAATAATGCCGGGCAGTGCCGGCAGGGCGAGGAAGGTGGCTATGGGACCGACAAACGAAATGATGCCAAAATAGTGGGCAACGACTGGCCACACAGCTATGATTGCGGCTAAGGTTACACTGAAGCTATCAGTAATAATATTGGCTAAAGCTCTGCCTACCCCCTCTTCACCCATGGTAGTGTTAACTGCTTTTCTCCCCAGGGTCATGAGGGGAGGGGCAAGGAAGATTAAACCAGCCATAGCCAGAAAGCTCAACTGGAAGGAGGCGCCCCACAGGATTGGGGGGTTAATGCCTACCATTATGGCAGCAGCGAAGGCTAGGGAGGTGATGGCGGTGCGCTGCCTGCCCAGAAGCTCGGCGCTGAGGAACAGGCTAGCCATAATTGCTCCCCGGACTACTGGAGGGTGCATACCGGTGAGTAGGGCATAGAGCCAGATTTTGCCCAATCCGATGCTGCTGAACTACTGCCACAGCTCCTTGACCAGCTAGAAGCCCTTGGTGAGACGGCACGCCAGATAAAGCAGACCCTCGGCTCTAATGGGCATAAGGCTGAGAAGCTGGAAGAGATAGGGCAATACCTGAAGCAGCAAGCTAACAAATAGGCTGGCTGCTACATCACCAGAGGGCGTCGACGCCGAAAAGGGAAAGCCGCCAATTCAGACTCCTGCGGAAGATGTCTTAGCTGGTGACGGTAAGGAGGCTCGTCCCAACGGAGAATAATCCGTGCTAACTAAAGGAGATGCGTAAGGAGATGCGTAATGGTTGAAGCGCTAAGACCAGCAAGAGGTGGCTTTCTGCGACCCTTTAGCACCGCCTGGTTTATCATCGAGTATCTCAAGGGCAACGGCCCCCAGGGAAGTCTGAAGATAGACCCAGACGTTGGCGCACCAATGGTGGATATCCACACTGAGTATAAGGAAGCCCTGTTCCATGCCTATGCTGAAGACTTGGTAGCTATTGAGGAGGAAGAACGCGTGAGAAGGGGCCTGTCTCCGCTTAGCGTCGAAGAGGCCGAAGAGAGAACAAGGTATTGGCTCGAGCGCATCCCTCAAAGGCTTACCAGGATGCGGTATGCCAGCTTCACACGGTATTTCTCTCATTTGAAACGTCTTGGCTTTGTTGAGGAAACCGGTAGAGAAGAGCCTTCCCTAGTTCAGGAGAGTTACCCGCCAGGTCCGCCACGGCGCTATTATCGTCTCACCGAAGCGGGCAAAAGGGCTACTTTGGCAGAGCTTTCTGATCCCATTATGACCCTTTACCACTACCCACGGGAACAGAGGAGCGCTAAGAGGCGCTACTACAGCCGCAGGAAAAAGGGGATAAAGCCCGCCCTAGATTATCTAGGTCTCAAATTACTTGGTAAGCGACATTGATTTTCTTCGCTATGGGGAAAAAGGCAGAAACTGTTAAGGCTTATTACAGGCACTTAGGGGGATGTTTATGGTTAACCATAAACATTGGCATTATGACCGACACTGGGAATGGCAGCCGATTAAAGCGAGGAAGCTCCAGGTCCTGGAATTTATCTACGACAGGGAAATCGTCACCGCTTACGACCTGATGAACGAATTTGGCTACAGATACAGTAGCGCCCGGTGCCGGCTATGCCAGTTGAGGAAGGAAGAGTTTATTGCCTCCTGCGGCAGAGGGCAGTGGTGTCTAACCGAGAAGGGTTATAAGAAACTAGACTACTATGGCGTGCTTGACAGGAAGGAGGCTGAGAAGCTGAGAAGGCAAAGGCAGGCTGAAGGCAGGGTGTGGTTCATAGATGTTGGCGGCAGGGTAAGGACGGCTAAAAACGTCAACGAGATGCTACTCACTTTTGACGAGGCGATAAGAATAGCCAGGGAACTCAAGGAAGAGGGGCTAGTGTGAGCTTTTTCCCAAGCCATTATTAGGTGAAGCTGACAATTGGAAAGAGGAAGCAATTGCTTCCTCTTATTAATCAAAAGGACATTTTGTTCAATAATCAAATACTGGACTAAACGGGTTTTTCAAAAGGCTCTTTTGTAAAGCAGCATTATTATGGCAGATAGAAAATTTTGAGAAAATTGATATCAGCTACAAAGCTGAAAGCGCAAGGTGCTACTTCCTTCAAAAGGTAGTTAATGGGGCTAGATTTCAATCGTAGTGCCTCAGGCTGGCAACCTAGGCGATCTCTTAGCCACTTGCCCTGCCGCCGTAGCCTCGACCAGTCTGCCGGCACCCTGGAGCAGCCAAGGGCTAAACTTTATTTTAATCCTTGTATTAAGTCTATTAAAATAAACCTATGGCATGG
Source organism: Dehalococcoidia bacterium (assembly GCA_030615865.1). The sequence goes on along the minus strand of JAUWYK010000007.1, from coordinate 28,493 downwards.
CGGCTTTTTCTCATAGCAATAAAGGTACACATCTACTTTGGTAGCCAATTCCTTATATATTCAACAGTCCTTTGCATATAACTATCGCCTCGTGAACTGGGAAGCGGAATGCCACTTGCCCGATTACGGCTGAGGCTACCCACACGGAGGGGGAGGCAAATATTTAAGCTAGTGGGAGAAACGGGTAAAAAACCCCCTAGCACCCCAGTTTCCCCTAGCAGAGCCCGCCAAATCACCACTTTTTATATATCAACACCCATTTTTGATCATAATGCTTGATTTAAATCAAGCATTCACCTAACTGTCGGTAAGAAGCCTTACTAAAGCACCAATGACTTTTATAAAAACTAGAGTATCTTCTGGCTTAGCGTTTTCTCCTTACAGCGATATTTTTCAGGTTAAGATCCATCACCTGGAGGGCTCTATCAAAGTAAGCCATGAGACTGACCTCTTCTATCTCGCCGTATTGTTTGGCCAGCCAAGCATTGCCCATAACCCTAACATACGCCGAGCCGGGGATATGAAGGTTTAACGTGACATCACCATCCTCCACCTTCTCCAGCACCTGAGCCAAGACTGCCCTAAACTGGTCGCCTGTTTTTGCCTGCTTAAGAGCGTCCCAGTGCCACCTGGAGTTGCCTCAAGCCCCTTTTTCTCTTTAACAGTTTCGGGTTCTTCTACCATTTCAGATATAATTATGTCTTGAAGATGAAAGACTCGCAGATAGGGAAATAATGAGATATGCTTAAGGCATACTACAATTGGTCTTCAGGTTAGTGCCAGAGGTGCGGTTAAGCGCAGCTTATTCCTTAGGCCAGTTTTGGTATATGCGACAAACATTCCTTCGGGAATAACCTTAATAGGACAATCGCAGAATAATTTGATGGGGTCTAAGAGCTTTATGAACAGGATAAGCCGACGATGATGGGACGACGAAATGAGGGCGAAAGGGGTAACGGAACGCCAATTCTATAGGTCAATTTAAATTGACCTATTGGTGGTATTAATACCACCAATTCGCCTAACTGCCAGTAAAAGCCTTATTCTAGTCTCTTCCTCTTGTCGATGGAGCACAAGGAAACCGGGTTGCGTTGGATAGAACAGATTTATTAACGGGTAGAAAATGGAGTGTCCTGAGTTATGTTTTGTCCTGTCCTGGCTCATGAGACTGCACAATTCAAGCTTCTGTGACCTAAACTGGATATTTGGAGCCTAGATCGTTTGAAAATAACACTGACTCTAAAAACGAATAGAAATCTAGAAGTTTTTGCCCAGAGCCCTCGAGCTGTCCTAAAGGGCTTACCGTTAGTTCCCAACACTCAGCAAGTCCTTGCCGACACTCCCGCTGGTACAAGCTTGGCCTCCATTCTCTACAAGATGATGGTTTAAAAGGCTGAATGAGGCAACGAGTCATGTTACTACCCTCTACACGTTCAAGGAAGACACATGCCCTTTTGCACTGGCGGAGTAGAAGGCTGTCAGTCCCGGGCCAGCTCTGGTCAACATATCTATCCCGCCACTCATCCCAGGCAAAGCCCAACTCATCGGCAATTTGCCGTGCTTCTACTAGGCTTAGGCGAACCTGATACCTAGTGCAGCAGACGCCGCAACGAAAACACGGGATAGATAACTCTTTTGGCTCATAGCCACGCTCTTTAACGTGTGAGACGATAACTTTACCCACTGTCTCCCACCACTAGCTCTCTCCCCAAGGAATGGAAGTAAATAGGGGCTGGCAAGTTTTCTTACTATCAAGTTTAGTATACTACACTGGTCTTAGCGGATGTAATCTACCGAACGTCAAGAGAACGATGCTTTCTAACTGCGCGGAGCGGCTGAACAAACCTCTAAAAAGTGCAATCCGAAAATGGTTTGCACTATGGCACGCAATGTAGATATAAATAGGCGCACTGAATTTCACACCTCAAGGTTAGGCGTGAAACCATAAAACAGAAAAGGAACGATATTTATTTCTCTTTTTTGCCCGCTTGACTTCTCTTGGTTTCAGTCTTCGTATCTTCTATCCTCAAACTCCTAAAATTTCTCTTTCTACCACAGTATTTGCAGATTCCGATTTCATGAGAGTCAATTATCCAGTAATGTATGCACTTATCGACCGTGACCACCATTGTGGTGTCAACTGATTGCTCGAACGTGAAATAGCCTAGATTTCCAAGACACTCATTGACAACTTGAGAAGGCCCGGGTTGATTGCAACCATGAACAGCCACTATAGCGTTTGGGTATAGGTGGCGCTGCCACGAAAGTATGACCTTCTTTACATCTTCATACTCATGCGAAGTGTTAATCCACAACAAACCTATCTTCTCCTTCCATCTTCTGGCAGCCTCTTCAGAGGTTTCATGTAGAGAAACTACGGTATCTTGAACCCTAGCCTTGGTTAAGTTAGCGATGAACTCCGTGTGCATATTCTCTTCATCCACCTTTACATGGTCCAGACTTCCCTTATGTGAGGCGATGCTATACACTTTGTTCTTCTCTCCTGCCTCTGACCCTTTAACCAGCCATACTGTGGACTTGTCTTTCCCCCTGCCAACCTCAACAATAGCCTGACCTTCAGGCACGTCCTTTGCCAGTCTATAGAGCAACTCACCTTCAGCGTCGGAGATACAACCTTCAATTTCGCTTGTAAGCTGTCTTACACTCTCAACTTCATTAGCCATCTCTGCTACCTCCAAAAGCTACCTCAGTCACACTTCCCCTATTTAGCGGTTACCGCCGTCAACAACAGCACGGTCAACTTATTTTTTATTGCACGGCAGTCTTGGCAATCGTTACTTGAAATCTGGGAACCTCTCTCTATCACCCAAAACCCATTCCAGAGTACCAACCATGGCTATCAACATGGAAGGGGGAGAGTAGCTATCTGGCTGTCGCATCCTTCTCAAGTGCTCATCCTTTAGCCTCTTTAATGCCTCTCTTATCTCCTTTTCCCCTCTCATTCCCTCCCTCCTTTCCGTCAAACCTTTCCTTGCACCGCGCACAGCGCTTCTTCTTATCCTTGCACTCGAATACAATCAGATAGCTGCCATGACACTCATCACAACGCTGATACTTGCCCTTTTCCTTTTCCGCCATGCCTAGCCCTCACGCAGCGCAGTCCGCAGTTCGTCAAGACTACTCCGGACATTGTCCCAAATTTGGACATCAACCAGAGACATCACCCCGTATTCGCCATCGTGCCACGACACAGCCAGCTTATCTAATTCACCTAGTATTGCCCTCACTTCATCGCCACACCCGGCAGCCTTCATTTGCCTGATATCATCAGACGTCAGCACCGATACCATCTTGAGTAGAATTTCACCTAGCATCTTTATACTCCTGTGGAAGCCTCACCCTGACTGCCTGGGGACGACCATCACGCCCCTTTCCAACCTCAAATTCTACCTGTTGCCCTTCTCTAAGAGAATTGAAGTCCACCCCTTCAAGCTGGTTGCGGTGGAAGAACAGGTCTTTGCCTTCCGCTGTCCGAATGAAGCCAAATCCTCGGTCTGCGACTAGCCGTTTGATTGCACCCTTTGGCATGGAATACTTCCCTCCGAATCGACCTTCTACCTTTATTCATCCTGAAAGGCTTCAAGAAATGTCTTAGGGACTCTGGGGACTTGACCTTCTACCCACTTCTGAAGACAGGTAAAGGAGCAAAAGTCGTAGTGGTCAACAGCCCCCATTCCTTTCCACTGAGAAACTGTCAGCCACCCGGCGAGCACGTTACAGCGGGCATCCTGAGGTGGAGCACATCTCTGGGAGCAATCGGTGTACTCTGCCTTTTTACCACAGGACTGACAAGTAGCACAGTCCCTTTTTCGCACTTCTCACTCCAAATCGACTGGCTGGGCTATCAAACCCTCGCACATAATAGCACGAGAAGACCTTAGCTTTCCTGCTTTAGTTCCTTTGTCGGCTCATCGGCGGTAACAGTCACATTCTCCACAGAGAATAGGAGTCGCTTGCCACAGCCTCGCCAACCGCCTTTCTTATCCGACATGATACCGGTGTAAAGATTGACTTGACCACCCTTTATGACCGCATGTTTACCAGTAGTCTCCTTACCTGTTTTCTTGTCGACCACCTTTACGCTCATTCCTGCCTCCTCTTGATGGTTTCTGCTGTGTCTCCAAATCCGCTCACTGGGGAATTTATCGTTTCAGTCCTACGCTAAGGTTAATCCACCATTTTCTGTAGGCATATTGATGCTCTTCGCAGTAGAGAGGCTTGCGGCAGCCAGGAACAGGACACTTGGCAACTTGCAATAGTTGCCAGCCAGGGTGTTTTTCACAGAACTTTCCCACGGCTTCCTTTTCCTGCTCTTCTCGTTTCCAACCCTCTTCAGCCATTGTCCTCCCCAAATAAGGACTATTCGCTCTAGGGCAGCTACACCGCTAGGCAAGTCACGGTTCTGGAAATACCAGCAACGGGGTGCACCTTTGCCGTAACTAGGTCTCCAATATCATTCAGAGTTTCTCCCTGTATTATGGCAATAGCGTCATATGGTCCAGCTACAACGTCAACGGATGTCACCCCTTCCAACTTGCGGATAGCCTCAACAACTTGCTTTGTCTTTCCCACCTGCGCCTCGATGAGCACGTAAGCCTTTACTGCCACTGTTCAGCACCCCGTATCTTTATTTTCTGTCACTACGTTTTCCCCAGTTAGCTAGCAGGCTACTCTTTCCCACACAGGGATGCTCTGTGACCTCACCATGGCATTCCCTAATCTGTTCAGGACTGCATTCTTCTGGCTTGCCTTTTAGCTTCTCTGGGTGCTCACATCCCTTTTTGTTTCGCACTTTGCACATTGTGTAGCCTCCTTTCGGCATTCTCTCCAAATCCGCTTGCCGGGGTCAACAGGTTATATGGATAAGAGCCGCTACACGCTTACCCTCATCCACTAGCTAATTGAGTTTCGCTATGGCTTCTCCCTAGGAGCCTCAGGCGGCTTTTCCCCCGCAACCTCGAGTGGCTTTTCCTTGGCAACCTTAGGTGGCTTCCCTCGTTTAAAGAATGACTTAATCTTCTCCAGTACCGTCATTATGCACCTCCTTTATTGGCGCGCGCCTCTTTGTTCCAAAATAGAAGGGCACCGGCAACCGCTGCAAAATAGCGATTCCAGTGCGCTCCGGTCATTCCCTCGCCTCCTCCAACCTAATTTACATCCTTTGCGGACTAATTTCAACTGTTAGAGCTTTAACATAATCCCAATGTGAGTGGCTGTCAACACGCTAGGAATACAGAATGACTCTTAGTGCGTGTGGCTCACGTAGCACTTCGTGAGCTGTCCTTTCTATTTGCCTCACCATGTAAAATTCAGCCAAGCGGTTCACTACTGAGCAAGTAAAGGTCCTGGTTAAAAGGATATTGTCGACTCCAGTGCAGTATGTAAGCTCGAACCCATGTCCCAGTGGCTCAGTGGGAAGAATGTCATGAGCATGATAGGGCTTAGCAAGTTTGTTGACACTATTTCTTCACTCTGGAGTATAATAAGAGCATCTACACCTGTATAAAGAGGATGGGGGTGATAGATTAAGTGAGTCGGCTCGCCATTATGGCCAAGTGGATTTCCACTGTGCTCAACCCCCTTTCGCGGTTAGACTCGCCCATTCTTCTGCAGGTTTTCACTGTTCCAACAACCACTACGGGTCAAGGGCGGGGGTATAGTCTTTCATCACGTCAACACAGACCAGAAGAGTAGCTGTCATTTGACGGTAGTAGAGTTGAAGTTCCCGCCAACCGGGCGAAAAGGGGGTGGAAAAAGCTGAGATGGACTTCTAGGCTTCCCCGGGTTATCATAAAGGATAGAATGGAAAAAATAGTCCTCATAAGCCTATCCCGCAGGACTAAACAGTATAACGAAAAAGACGCTGACTGGCGAGCAGTGCCCCAGATGAATTATTGCAGCTTACGCCTGAGGTCAAAAATGATGGAGAGCTATGCGAAACAAGCGAAACCCTGATGAGAGCCCATCTTGAAACCGTAGGAAGCTGATTGGCTACTCAAAAGCAGCTACACCCAGCAGTCTAGCCCAGTTTATGCCCCTCCCTCTTCAGCGCTTTTCTCAAGCTGTTCCATAATGCGTGCCGCCTTGGGGTACCCGATGCGGAGTCGCCGCTGCAAGAAAGAAGTGGATATGTGCTTGTGCTGCCATGCCAGTTGCCTGGCGGCGTCGAGGAGAGCGTCTGGAGGCGCGACTTCTTTCTTAGTTGCGGTCGGGGACGTGGGTAGTTTGGCAATCTTTAACTGGATAGCCTCTTCCCGCCGCTGGCTACCCCCACGTCTCTTCCTATAGTCTACAAACGCATTGAATACCGATTGGTATTCCTTAACCATTTCGGTATGAGTCCTGTACCTAAATCGCTGCATCCCTATATCGTAAACCATTTTCGCCACTTTAGCTGAAAACCATGCATGAAGTTCCCTACGACAATTGCAGCACATTCTTATAGTTTGTGATTTGGGCATGCCAGCGGCTCGGGTAATCTCATTGGGCACGATAGAGCATTCTTCCACAGCCCCGAGTATACTTGCGTAGCCGCATAGGTCACAGGTTTCTTCTGCCATATGATCCCGTCTTGGTGGTGCTCAGTAAGCCCTGACAGCGCACTGCAGGGCTCCCCATTACTTCACTCAGCCATCACACGGCGACCGGGCTTTACCGCCTCTCACCGAAAAGCGCGGCAAAGTCGCCGTCAAACTCCCTCAGGAAACGGTGCATATCCAGCACATCATCTTCCCCCACCAGGCTGGAGGCGTGGAACCTTAAGATTTCCGCCCTAGTGAGGTCAGTAACAACCTCCGGCTTCCGCTCCTCCTTGATTATGGCTACCACCAGGCTCTGAGTATGGCAGAACGCACACTGTGCCCTAAGCAGCCATGTGTACTCGCTGTGAGCAAGGACATCAATATTAATTGGCTCATAATGCTGCCTGCAGGAGCCACACTTGATTGACGCCATCAGCTTCCTGACCAGTCTCTCTTCCATAAGAATTATCCTCTTAGCAGCCCGGGCTCAGGACTTACGCTTATCAAAGTCATCCAGGTCCAGGGTGTTGATGAAATCATAGAAGGCTGGCATCCGCTTCTTTATCTCCTTGTCAGTGAGCTTGCCCTCCTTCTCGGCACCCCCTTCACCCTCCTCAAAGACCGATTTGCTGGTTTCGCTGTCCAGCATTATACCCGCCTTGTCCAAGACAGACTTTTCCACATAAATGGGCACACCAGCCCTTACCGCCAGTGCCAGAGCGTCGCTGGGGCGAGAGTCAACCTCTACCTCCCTACCATCCACATTAAACACTATCTTGGCGTAAAAGGTGTCATTCTTGAGGGCATTGATAACGATGAAGCTGATGGTAGCACCCAGGGTGTCAATGACCGAGCGCAGCAGGTCATGCGTCAGGGGGCGGGGCACAGGGACCGCCTGCAGCTTGACGGCGATGGCATCAGCCTCAGCCGGCCCAATCCAGATAGGCAGATAACAGTCAGCCACCTTCTCCTTCAGAATCACCACCCGCTGATAATTCATCAAGCTAACCCGTATGCTATCAATCGTCATTTCTATCATAGCCAACCCCTCCCGTTACACAGCAAGCGCATCATTTGTCTAATTTTATTGTTGCGCCATCACCGCTGTCAAATTGAGCCGATGCTTTTGCTAAGATTCTGGAACAGGTTGGCTACGTAGACCGTGTACCCGTCGTAGATGACCCCGTAGCTTTCAGTGACAATGCCAATGTTCATGACTTAGCTCTCATGGCGTCCGTGGCTGGTCATCTCAGTTCCAATTGTCCTTCTTCTAGACCGAAAAAGTGCCCTATCTCGTGGAGTATTGTGAGGCGCACCTCAGCCTCAATCTCGGCGTGAGTACGGCAGGCACGCTCAATTGGTCCCTTAAAAAGAGTGATGCGGTCAGGCAGGCTAACGCTATCCAGTGAGCGTTCTATAAGGGGTACCCCCTCATACAGCCCCATAGTGTCGGGCATATCATCTGGAGATTCGTCTTCTATCAACACAGCCACGTTCTCCAGAAAGCTCTGAAACTCCTTGGGTAAGGTTGCCAGAGCTTTTTTCACCAAGTACTCAAACCTTTGGCGAGACAAGCTACCTTTTCTTACCATAGTGACTTAGCCTAACCCTCTTCTTGATTATGGCCGCCTTAGTCACGGTAGTCAACACAAAGCCACGTGTAGGTCTTATCACTGAAATGAATAGACATTGAACAATCTGGACAATTGTTATCTCGTGAACAAAGTAGCTGCTGCGTGCTCGCTTTGCGCAGTATAATTAGGCTCCTGTTGTTATCATAAGGCAACCATCTGCATTACAGTCGTGGTTCCTCTATCCTCTGTGGCTTCTCTATCTTTTCTAGCTGGGCTAGCTTTTTGCCTAGCTCCCTGCACTCAGCTAGGGCTTCCTCGGTTGGCTTACGGGTGGCAAGGACGCCTTCAAAGGCTTTGCTCATTTTAAGGCCATCACAGATCCTCTCCACACTATCCAGGGCTTGTGCGCCCCCACCACCCTTGCTGCCGAAGGTCACATAGGGCTTGTTTCCCACCTTGTCTCGGATGGTAGCCCAGGCACGGTCAAAGAAGTCCTTAACCAGTCCTGCCATGTAGCCGAAGTAGCTAGGCGTGCCGATAGCCACAATGTCGCAGTCTAGTATATCCTCGGCGTTGGCATCTACAGCCCTCTTCAGGACAACCGTGGCGCCTGCGGCATTGGCGCCTTCGGACACTGCTCTGGCCATGGCCTCAGTGTTGCCGCTCTGGGAATGGTATATGATGAGTACTGTTTTCATTGAAGATATCCCTCCTCTTGTACGATGTTCTTGACTCCGTATCGGCATGAAGTATAGTATTGGCCTCATCCAAGTGTCAAACATGTGTTAGACGGGATTTCCCATCTCCTACATATACTAACATTAGGCTTCTGGGCGGCTAGTGTCAATGTGGTTGATAGATTGGGCGTAGCAGTCCGCTAAAACACGGCGATCGCCACTGAGTAACAAACCGCTATAAAGTGCAATTAAGGAGACGAATCCGCGGCTCGCTTCGTGCCACTCAATAATTTTTATTGGGCAGTACCCTTGGTCATACTCTTCAGTATGGAAAGGATAGCGAGCACAGTCCTCTGCACTTCCGGAGCCTCTTGTGATAATACGGTGGCCACATAGGGATCCAACTCTCCACTGCTGTAGGGTGGACGACTCTCAGCTACGCTGTGGCGATGGGGAGATAGGTAGCCAGCCAGAGCAAATAGCTCGTCCTCCTCAAAGCCTAAAGGCCTGGCGATTTTCCGCAGAACATGAGCCGATGGGAAACGTTCCCACCTCTCTATACGACTAAGGTGCGATTGGGATACACCTGACATGGCACTAAGCTCCTGTAGCGTCAGCCCCCTCATAATTCTTTGCTGTTTAATTATTCTACCTGGGCTGTTACTCAATTTCTCCTTCCTTGAGAAAGCCATCCACATCCTCCTGCCGGAACCTCCTATCACCCCCGGGGGCTAATACGGTGTGTTTTTAGTATTCCTTTCTTGCTCCAGCGCCTCACGGTATTAGGATGCACCCCAAGGAGTTGAGCTACATCGCTTGGTGTCAGCATAACCTTGGAGCGCAGGGGGGCTTTTGTGGTGTCGGTTTGCCCCACCTAATAGCACGCCTTGTGGCCAATCTTTGTTTCATTATTTCAACACCTTTTTCGCTGACCTATCTCATCCTCCAACCAAAACCCAAAAGGGCACCAGCCACCGCCGTATTATTTAGCGGTTCCAGTGCCCTTGTTTCATCCCATCTACCTCGCGAACCGAGGCTATACTGTCTTGTTCTCACACGGTCATTGTTTGTCCCTGTGCGACTAATACTAATACGTTTTTCCTCTTTGTCAATACTCCAGAAGAGAGATGAACCTGGGTCCGTGTGAAATGTAGTTACGATATTGTAGATGGAGATGGTGTTGGCAGGGGATTAGAGTAACATTACGCTATTGTGTAATTGGGTAACAACTAACTAAGTTATTAGCCGATAAATAGAGCTGTCCTGCTACTTCGGACAGCCCTGAAAAGTCTTATTTATTTGGTTAGCCTCTCTAGAAGTACCTCAACCAGCGCCTCTACCACTTCGTTATCGGCGAATGGAGGTGGCGAGCCGATTATGCCCATTTCCCGGTCAATGACAAACATGAACACTGCTCCGATGAATAACCGGGTAGCAACCTGGGCATTAATGGTTTTAAAGGCGCCGTCTTCAATTCTCTGCTGTACATAGCGCGTGAGATAATGAGGTACTGTCGTTTCGTGTCTTTCGGCGCCACTGAAAAGCCCTCCAAACTGTTGTCCCTCGAGTGCCATAAAAACAGAAAGCCGCACAAGCTGGGGATTCTGGCGACAGTATTCGATTATATTCATGGCCACGGTGGTGAAAACGCCGCGGTCGTCTTTCTGTGCCATCTTTCCTTCAAGCTCAGGTACGGCAGCCTGCTAGCTGAATAGCTTCTCTGCGACACGGTGGTACAGCATAGTGCTCTTGGCCTTCGAGGTCTAAACCCTCGACATTCTCCTCCACACGCGATCCATATATTGGCCTGCTATTGCCCTCTCAATGCTAAAGACGACCTCATCCAGGTTGAAGGGCTTGATAATATAGTCGCAAGGCCATAGCTTCCCAGCCTGGCTAACTGTGTCAGGGTCGACCACCGCTGAGATTATGATTACAGCGGTATCTGACCGAGACAACTTAAGGTCTTTCAGCAGATCGATACCAGATTTTCCCGGTAGCTTGACGTCTAGCAACACTAAGTCAAAGAGCCTCTCGCGAAGCTTGGCCAGGGCATCATCTGCGCTTCCAACAACGCAGCAGTGGTAACCCATACTGTTTAGCTTCTCATAAAGGATATCCCCTATAGCTTGATTGTCATCAACAACAAGTATGGCAATTCTTTTCTTTCTATTCTCACCCACTGGCACCATCTCTAGTTCGCTCACCTCCGAGAGCAATAGTTACAATGCGACGCCGGTCGTAATTACTTCTCGAGTGCGTCTCAGCCAAGTTTTCACAGTAATGGCTTCGCCTTCATTTATAGCAACGCTTTATTTGGGCAAGAACATTAGTCTTGGTGAAAGGCTTAGTAATGACCCCGGTAACGCCCCAGTCTATCAGTTCTGCAGGCTGGAGTTCAACATCCCAGCCTGTAACCAGAAATATCGGTGTTGCCGGCTTCATTGTGTTGACTGCTTTCGCTACGTCGCGACCTGACATATCAGGCATTCCAAGATCTACCATCACAACTGCGTAGTCCTTTCGTTCGGCGAAAGCCAGACCTTTCTTACCGCTGCCGGCCGCATCAACGTTGTACCCATCGCTCTCCAGTATCTCCGAAAGAACCTCTCTGACTGCTTTGTTATTATCTATTATCAGTGCCGCAGTCTTTCTTGTGACGCTGTGAGCCTTACCGGATACTGCCTGTCTCGCTCTTCTCTGCTTACTGACTGGAAGTCTAACAGTGAAGGTTGAGCCCTTTCCAAGTTTGCTAGACAGGCGTATGTCCCCACCATGGCTCTTGACAACGCCGTGGGCTATGCTCAAGCCTAGGCCCACTCCCTGAGGACCTTTGGTAGTATAGAAAGATTCAAATATCCTTTTTCTCACTTTACTAGCTATCCCCACGCCAGTGTCTTCGATTGATATTACGACGCTATCATTTTCTTGTCTGCTTGTTATGGTGAGCTTGCCACCCCTAGGCATAGCTTCGATAGCATTGACTAGGATATTAGTCAGCATTTCCCTTAGCTCCGACGGTTTGCCTTTTACTGGTTCGGCTTCGCCAAGGTTCACTATGACGTCAGTGGTCATGTCCTCCATTTCTCGTTGCTGTGACAACCGTGGTTCTACCATTTGCAGGGCGTCTAACAGGAGGCGGTTCATGTCAACCAAGTCAAAACTTAGGTCGCCGCCTACTTTGGTGAAGCTCTGAAGTCTATTCACTACCTCAGCCCCATCCAGTGCTGCCTGCTCAATAACCTTAAGGTCGCGTTTCAGCTTTCCATTATGTTGCACTCTTTCGAGGGCCAGCTCTGCCCGGCCGACGACAACCGTCAGCAGGTTTCTAAGGTCGTGGCCCACACCAGCGGCGACTTCTCCTACTGCCCGAAGCCTTTCAGTCCGAAGCAACCGGTCTTGCGTCTTCTGGAGCTCCCGCAAGGCTTCTCGCGCTTCCTTGTAGAGCCTGGCATTCTCAAGAGCAACTGACACCTGCCGACTTACCAGCGTGAGCACCCTGTTGTCATCCTGTGAGTACTCCTCACCTGACAGCTTCGGACCAAGGAGCAGGATGCCAACAAGGTCATTCGCAGTCTCTAAAGGGACGAGGAACTCGGCGCCTAACTCGTCAAGAGTGTGCTTGTCCTTGGCGGTAACACCTTGCAATCTGGTGATGACCTCTATATCTTTGCGAAATAGGAACCCAGCCTCGTTCTTCAGCCAGCGAACGATGGGGACGTTAGCTCCTAAACGGGGGGCGGAAGACTTGGTCTTTGGGTCAGTCGTAGCTACTAGGAAAAAATCTCTTCTCCGACCGCGGGGCATAAGCAAATGCACGCCCGAGGATTGCAGAGCCATCTGAATCAGGTTAACTAGAGAGGAAGATTCTTGCTCAATGTTAGTAATAAAGTGGTTTCTACTGCTGAATTCTTCAAGAGCCTTAAGCTGATTGTATCTTTCCCGGTAGAACCACCTGTCTACCGCTTTCTGTGACCAACGCAACACTGGCTGAAGGATAATCGCGATTATTAGGACCACGACCACACTGACGCCTAAAGAGATTTCAGTTAGTCGAAAAACTGCGCTGATTAGTAAGATGACTACAACGTAGATACCAGCTACTAGTCCGCTGACCAGGGTGTACGCCAATCCTTTACGCACGATAGGCAGACCCAGAAGGTTATATCTGGCTATGGATATGGCACAAAGCAAGCAGAAGATGGCGCTAGTCAGGGTGCCGAGGGGATACGACCGGAATCCAAAGGAAGGGGCAACATCAGTCAACGTCCCGACGAAGAAGATGCATGTGCCGACAATTATGTAAGCAAATTGCCTTCTCCGACCACGAGATTGAGAAGACCTATAGGTTCTTATGGCGAGGAAAAGACCAGTGCCGACCAAAGAATAAGTCCACAGAAGCAAAAGGAGATTTAGTGGGGTAAGCACTGGCGCAAACCCGTAGTACTTTTCTTCCATGCCCTGTAACTGCAGACCCATAAGGGCAGTAATAGTGAAAAGGAATGACAGCGCGTAGACGCCAAGCAGCAGGCCTTTTTTTGGCTTTCTGTCTGTTATGAGTGAAGCGAAGTGGTAGTAGAATAGGCCTACCAGTGGGACACTCGCCAATACGAAGCGCTCCCTCCAAAGGGCGACTTCTATATCGGGGCTTGATCGCATGGCGTAGATGGCAAAACTCCAGCAAGCTACGGAAATGAGGAAAAGAAAGAGAATACGATAAAGCGGGTTCTTCCAATCTTTCTGTAGCACTAACAGAGCCAGGATTAGATTGAAAGTAAAAGCAACCAGGGGCGTAAGATAATAAAAGCTCATTGCTCCCCTTGATCGTACTGGCCCAACTGCAAAAGAGCCTGAACTACTTCCTCAGAAGGATTTATGTGAGCAGGCTTCAGGTGAGCTAGGTCGGCCCCAGCTTTCACTTTTTCCTCCATATAGCGCTTAAAACTGCCCTTGGGAACGAGAGCTACCCTCAAAGGTCTAATTTGTAACATTTTATCCATGTCGTGATAGTCAGAGCTGATGGCACAAAGTTGGTCATGGATGAGGTGCTCGATCTCGTCGCTATCAGCGTCTTGCTTCAGTTCTAAATAGAGGTGCAAAATGGGCTCGCCCTCGACATATTCCTTGCGAGCGCTCCAATCCTCGTAGTCGATGCCGATATTGGTAATAGCTTCCCATATTGTCTTCTCATCAAGCCTTGGAAATCCGGCTATGTCAATAAGGTCATCAGCACGCGAATGAAAGACCAGCTGAGGTAAGTTGACTCCCGTCTCATCATCATTGAGTGCCACGATCCTAATAAGGTCACCTTTCCTGTATCTTAACAGAGGCATCCCATAGAACTGGGTTATAACCAGCTCGTACAACTTCCCTGCCTCCACTTCATTAAGAAGGACAGTAGCGGGCTCATAATTCTTATCTGCCTTGCTTCTTAGCCATTCTTCTTCAGGGATAAACTCATAAAAGGCGGAAGCAGGTGTGAGAGTCATCCATTTCTTGTTCCAGCTTTGCATCGCAACGATGCCAGCCTCAGTGGAGGCATAATGCTCATGGGGTCTTCTGCCCCAGTAGTATGCCACTTTGTCTTTATAGATAGCAGCATCTGTACCACCGCACAGGATACCTTTCACGCACCACAAGTCTCGTGGTAGCATACGTCTTCCAGCCATTCTGGCACGGACTGCTGCCCGCGCTAGGCGTAACAGCACTGCTGGATGCAACATAGATGCAGAAAGCTTCACACCTCTGGCTTCTTGACTTAAACCTTCACCCAGCTTGACTAGGACACTCGCAAGTGAGAAAACCAGATCGGCTCCTGTACGAAGAGCCATCTTGTTTGCCTTCTCAATCCTCTCGTGAAATCCCATTCTTTCGGCTAACTCCATCGGCGGGATGGTCTTCAGACCAAATCGCTGCGACACCCCAAAGACTATGTGGCCTACCCCGTAAGGCCTGGGCGGTATATTTCCCATTATCCGCATCCCTTCACGAATGTTAACATTGCCCTTTTTGTTGGTAGAAGCGAGCAGAGCGGCAGCTATGGCATAGTTCATCACTACTTCGTATCCTCGCCACGCCCACGGGATCCACTTGGGAGCCCCTTTCCTTCCCGCTGTACGCGCCCACAAATAGGGCTTCTCTGCTAAAACCTTCTCATTTTTCTCGTTGAGATAAATGGCATAGTCGTCATAAGTAGTCAACGGGACGATGTGGCGGAATTCAGGGATACTGGTAGGCCTGCGCCTACCTATGAGATTCTTTCCTAGAGGGGTATTAGCCACTAGTTCGATCTCCTCCAGAAGCAAGTCCTCCTGGATTTCCATGAACTGGTGGGGAGAAAGGTCGAGAAACCCACAGTACTTCTCCCATATTGTTTTATCATCAGCCTTGGTAAAGACTTCATCCTTTTCCATGGTTACATATCTCCTCTTACGTTTTATTTGCCAGTATCTATTACGGAAAACAAGAGGCTAGCGACGAGTCCGCATCACCATATCGAGAACCTCTACCACGTCGTTGACACGAAAGGGCTTTCGAATAAGAACCAGAGGCCCCATTGACATTGCCTCTAAGGCTATGGGGTCGTCTCCATAGCCAGTCACTATTGCAACAACCGGCTTCTCGCCTCTTGCCCTTACCCATCCAAGCACCTTGATACCACTTAACCCAGGTAAGACCAAGTCTAAGAACACTAGGTCAAAGTGCTGCTTCTCCATCTCCTCAATAGCCCTCTCCCCGTTTTCTGCAGCGACTACTTGATATCCTTGCCCGATAACAATGTCCCCCAGAACATCCCGAACTCTAGCATCATCATCCACAACCAACACCATCCCTCTGGCTAGGCGGGACTGACTGGTCAGCCAATCATCCAGCATCTCCTTGCTGAAGCGCCAAGCCCCGCCAACTTTGGACGCAGGCACCTTCCCCTTCTGAGCAAGCTTATAAAGGGTGGAATGATTGAGTTTGAGGTACCTTGCTGTTTCTTTGATGGTCATCAGCTCTTGCATGGTTCTACCCAGCATAAACTTTTGCCATTTGGCAAATTCTGTCAAATATTATCTTATTTTGGCACGAAGTTGTCAATAGCCTCTAGAGGCTTTGTGTTGAGTTCGAAAAAGTTTAGGACGCTGCGTTGTAGGCAACAAATCGCTATTTCGTTACCCATAGACATCTGGAGTCAGGTGGGCTTGCGCGTTACCTACAGGCCTCGTATAATCGATGTGTGCAAAACTACAATTACTTTAATTCTTCTTTTTCTATATACCATTAGTTTCAAGGAAAGCAGTTTGTCCTCCTGCTTCCATCGGACAGGGGATTAAGTCTCCTGTTACTATAAGAAAGTTCCTACTTAACTAACCATGATTAGGCTTTTTGGAGAGTAATAATTGTAAGAGGGAGAGCGGAGACGTTCTCCCTTTCTTTATGCCTACGGTAGACAGACACTAAGTCCAGAGTTTGGTCCAGCAGGGACACCAAGTGCTAAGTCTACACCTACGTTAGTTCGGAGGTCGTGTAATAGATGGTCAGCTTTTAACTTGCTTCCAACTAATGCCTGTGATTTCGGGCGTGGGTCACGGACAGCTTTAGCACGGTAGACTTCTACTTCTTCTAATCCTTCAGCGATTGCACGTCTACAAACACCTCGGCAATAAAACCGATTAAACTCACCCTCAGCGAGTGTTTCTGGTGCTGTAACGGGTACATCTGCTAGTGTAAAACCACCTTTAGGTTTTCGCTTTTCGTATTTTGATACCATCATACCAGGAGCAGACAGATTCTTGGCTAAAGATATATCATCACCATCCTTAATCGCTTCCTGCAAAAACGTAACATACTTCCTTTTACCATCATCAGTCAAAAATTTTCCATAATAAAGCTTACCGTCAGAAACATCAGACTCAAACTCTTCAAGCATATATTTCCTTGTATTATCATCTAGATTGACTAAGTTCATTACCATCTGTGTATACCCCCTACGTTATCCTTCTCCTAACATTATATCGTGAATTCTGAGATAAATATTACCTGTCTGCGATGCGTGCCTTCGCATACGTAGTAATAACTGCATTAAGTCAATGCGACCTTCAATAACTGCCATCAGGTGACTTCCGTCCATCAGTATCATTAATCTTCTACCAGAAGAGTGTGCTTTAACTGCATCATCGGAATAACCGTTAATTGAGAGGAATAACCCCAATGTGATGTCTGTTGTCATCCTTGTAAGTTTGGAATGCAGAGTGTCAAGTTCCCGTGTTCCAACAGGTTCTTGTTGCCATTTTGCTTCTAGAATGTAGTCGGTATTGTCAAAGGTGAAAGCACCGTCTATTTGTTCACCAGTAATTCTGAATGAAGCCTTTGGGTCTAGGTCAAACAGGGTAAATAACTCTCGCAGAACCCGCTCTAAAGCGAACCCTCTTTGTTGAGGGTTCGTGCTACTGATTAACTCAAGATAGTCTTTCTCTATTTCTTTCAATCTATCCCTAACACCTTGATTACGGAGCATTTTCTCATAAGCTGCTTTCCTCTGCTCTTCACTTATCCTCTGCTCTTCAACCAGGCCAAAGTGGTCTTTAACAAGGGTTCGTAAAGCACTTACTGATTCCTGTGCTTTTTTGACCTTCTCGGCACCGTCCTCAAGTCTGCTGAGATGCAAAAAATCCTCAATCTTTATCACTTCGGACATTAGTCGCAATAGGTCATTCTGGTATACGTCTTGATTTCTGGCTAAGTAGTTGACTAGCAAGGTTACGATGTTCCTTTTATAGTCGTTCCAATCCAGTTTAGCGAGTATGTTAGTGTCGCTAATCGTGTTCATTATGAAACTACGTAGGTCTGACTTGTACCAGTATATGTTGGTCAGAGCCTCTTTTAGAGCATTTATTGCCACTGGTGAGATTCTTTTTGCTGTCACCATATTTCGTTACACCTGATTAACATAATTCTATCCCCCGCAGTAGTGGCTGTCAATGGTAGTTACTGTTTATAATTTAGGAAGGGAAATGGTTCAAAAAATACTCTCTACTTTAGCTAGCCTTTTAATACAGGTGCTTCGTTGGTTTGTGAGAAAATCCAAGTTGGGGTGGAGATACGAGTTGAAAAGAATCAGGACGGGAGAGAACAGATGGTTACGAGTTATCCCAAACCGAATCTTGTATATCTCACTTTGCATCGTAATGGTGGTTATACTATTTCCAATTCTCGTAAACCTAGCATTCACAAGTAATTGGTCATTGGGCTTGTCCTTCACTTTTTCAGCAATCTTAGCCGTTTCTTTTGGCTACATCCTCAGAAATCCTATGCTACTTATCGTTATATATGTGCTGGTTATATTCAGAAGAGAAGTTACAGGTCTTTTTGGTATAGTAAAAGATACAGCATTGACTGGAGACATTTTAGGTACGGTTGTCCTTGTTGGGTTAATTAGCTATCTATTATGGTGGGTGAAACATATAGAACGGGAGTTGGCGTAGCTATTATGATAGCAGGTAGTTTACAAATTGGCCACTTTGTTAAGATAATCCGGGGAAAATCCGATTATTCCCTATCTGGAATCACTTAACAAAATATATCAATATGTTAAGAGAGCTTTTTAAGGTTACTCATATGAAATTGGCGTTTTAGCTGGAGTAATGAAAATGAAATGCATGCCTATATTTTATGTAGTATAATTATAATAAAATCACTTATATGGAATGGAACACATATGAGCTTAATCGATAATATTGGGAAAGCGATTGCTGAGGGATTTACCAAGAATCTAGAGGCGTCGTCAGTTACCGTATTTTTGGCTGGCGGTAGTGGAGTGCCAGGAAAGAGTATTAGGTCTTTAGTGCGTGAGGAACTTAAAGGTCGCCGTTACATACGTGGATTTGATGTTCTCTATCCGGAAGAGCTGTTCGCTGAACTATTGTCAAGGAGATCTGGTCATGACCTATTGACTCTTGAGAATATGTTAGCCGAGAGTGCACACGCTATCATAATCATTGTTGAAAGTCCGGGTTCTATAGCTGAGCTAGGAGCATTTGTGAACAGTGAAGTCTTACTCCCGAAGCTGATAGCGGTGGTAGATAAGAAGCATCGCAACGATAAAAGCTTTATTATGTTGGGCCCTGTTGCGCAACTTCGTAATGCACGTCGAGAAGCAGTCATTACGCACGATTTCAAACGTAAAGATATCCCAAAACTTACAGAGGATATCCGACATGTCGTCCGCTTAATAAGTAAGGACACACAAGTCGATTACAGTCTGACGAATCCCTTAAGAGCACAATATTTCCTCCTGGCTGGTATTTTTGTCGCTGAGCCTACTGATTTGAGGACTCTGACGGGGCTTTTGGCAGCAACTGGTGAGTGTGATACCCATAATGTTGCTGTAATTACAACAACAGCCTTAAATATCCTCATGAGACAGAGAGACATAACCATGGAAGTGAACAGGTATCTGATTACACCAAAAGGTTTAGAACGTCTACGTGGCATCATCAAGAATACAAAACGGGAGCGCCAAATTTTACAGTTGTTTGACAAATGTCGGGTCGATATACTGAATGCGACGTTGAGGAAATCTTCGAGGAGGATTCTACCCGTTATTGCTGAGGGAGCACCGCCTTAGTACGACCTTGTCCTAGTGTCAAGGTTAGCGGGTGGTGTTACGCTGCTCCTGTCGAAAGCTGTCTTTCGGTTCATCCAACCAGTTAAACAACATTATATATTTTCTTATTTAATTATTTATTACTTAATTTATTGGTTGGACGATATAAGTTTGCGTAAGGCGGTGCTCTTCCCTCAGAGCAGTCTTGGGGTAACGTGATGACAAGAAGTGTACGGTCTTACATGTATCCGGGGCTTCCAATACTAAATAGCTTGCAGGAGCTAAGCAATAGGACACATCTGTCTGCAGGACTCTTGTACAAGCTCTCCAAGCGAAACAATTTTTACTATAGAGTTTTTTCTATTCCAAAATCTTCTGGAGAGAAAAGAGAGATAGCTGAACCGGCACGACCGATGAAAGCAATTCAATCCTGGATTCTAGCTAACATCCTGCAACAGTTTCCACTTTTACCTCAAGTCACAGGATTCCGTCGCGGTTACAATATCCTAGATAATGCTAGTGCTCACCAGCACAATAGATACTTATTATGTCTAGATATAGACGACTTCTTCCCTTCAATTAAGTATCCTACTGTATATACCATCTATAGAAAACTTGGATATAATGAGCACATTAGCCATGTGCTAACATCACTGTGTACGTTCAAAGGCCGTTTGCCACAGGGAGGTGTGACATCTCCTACCCTTTCAAACCTTTCATGTTTCAGGCTAGACCGTCGAATAAGTGGATATAGTGGGTCTCGCAATATTATGTATACACGTTATGCCGATGACATGACCTTCTCATCTATGAGTTGGGAGAGACTTGTTGGGCTACATAAGATGGTAAGACAGATAGTCGAGGAAGAGGGTTTTACCCTAAACGAAGCAAAATCTCGATACATGGGACCTAAACGCAGACAGAGAGTAACTAGTCTGGTTATTGGTGACAACCAAGTTGGAATAGGACGACAAGCAGAACGAAGGTTGCGAGCAACTATCTATAACATATGTCAAGAAGAAAGATCTGCTGAGCGCGATACAGCTTTGACTAGCCTCCAGGGGTATCTTTCTTTCCTATTTTCAGTAGACCCAATCCGTTATCATAGGACAGCCAAATATATCCATCGACTATCTGCCAATTTCCCAGATTCTGACATCAAGGATAAACTTCAAGTTAAAACAGACTGAAGACAAAGGTTATCGTGCGTAAGATGCAAGGAATGAACTATAAACTAAGTCCGTCAGACCTCACCTTCTCATATGAAGGCTGTAAGCGGTGTTTCTACCAGAAAGTGGTACATAACATAGCCCAGCCATCAATTCCACTACCATCTATTTTCAGCAAAATTGCTGGTCTTTTGAAAGACCACTATGATGGGAAGCATACCAGGGAATTACATGCTGCTCTCCCTTCTGGAATAGTGAGCTTGGGTGAAAAGTACGTTACGTCCACACCTATCGAACTACCAAACCATAAAACTACATGCTATATCAACGGAAGGTTTGACATCGTGCTCAGTTTTGATGATGGCTCATATGGTGTCATTGACTTCAAGACCAGTAATCCTAGTAGTGAATCGGCTGACCTATATAGCCGTCAGCTTCATGCCTATGCCTACGCCTTAGAGCATCCAGCATCGGGTAAACTAGCTTTAGCCCCGGTTACAAAATTGGGCTTGTTATACTTCTATCCTGATAACATTAACCAGCAGAGCATTGACCGGCTTTTCTATGAAGCTGAAATCACTTGGATAGAAATAGAGAAGGACGAAAGAGGCTTTCTTAAATTCATAGATGAAGTATTGGATGTTCTTGAATTACCGGAAGCACCTGAACACTCACCGAACTGCCAGTGGTGTGGCTATTTCAGTAAATTGAATGATATTATTAGTGGCATTTAAGAGTAAACTCAAGTTCTAATATCAGGAGCAGAGATTAGAAACAGTGTAAATCGGCTTGAGGAGGTGTTGTCTATATGGTCAACTATATTTACAACAGCAGTGGTAACGCCGTCGGATTTTGGAAGGGAAGATACATATACAAACTTAACGGAACACCAATAGGTCAACTGAGGGATACCCACGTACATAGGCTATCAGGACAGTATGTTGGCGAACTCTACAAAGATATGGTAGTGAATAAGCATCTTGGCAATCTGGGTAATATAGGTAATCCTGGCAACCCCGGTAATCCAGGTAGTCCCGGCAATCCTGGTAGCCGTGGTGCTGTTAACTATGGCTACCCTGACGTATGGGAAAAGTTACTATAGAAAGTAAACTCTCAGGGATAAAAGAAATTCGCACAGGCTTTCGCTAAGAAACAGTTACTTGGTAATAGATACTAGTTATAGTTACTAGTACTGAGAATTTCTTTTCAGGCCGTTAGCTCCTTACCTCGCCGGCATTGGTCACAGATACACTCGGTAATCCAGCTAGTTAGCCTAGAGGGAGTACCTCTCTAGTTACAATCTGACCCCCGCATATATCCTCCTATATAGCCTTATCAACACCCGCATATATCCTCAAGAATAGCTGAGGTTAGCAAGCCTATTATAGCCGGACGCTAGCCGTTAATGTCACTAAAATGTCCATCAATGTCACTAAGCTGTTTTCCTATTGGGTTCCTATTACGAATGTCACAAGTCACAAATGTCACTACCCTCTGTCCTTCCTCCCATCCTCCCTCCCATCCTCTCTCCCACCTTCTTCATGAAGACCCAATCACCTAGTGACATTGTGACATTACTAATATATTACTAGTGGTAATAACCAATTCCGTATCTGGGTAATGTCACAAAGCTCTGCCTGGACATTTAGTGACATTTGTGACTTTCAACTGTCCTCCTGTTCCACTAGCTTGAAACCTTTACTTATCCCGCCGCCTCTGCCATCCTCTGGTTTGTAGTAAGTCTCTTCCAGTACCCCTAATTTCATCAGACCACCGGCTATTCTTCCAAGATAAGCTACGGAGATATGGAGCTTCCTTACTAACTCTCTGGTTGTCATCTCATGTTCAGGAGACTCCCTTAACAGAGCTATAATCTTATCCTCTAGCCTTTTCGTCTCTGATTGGCCATAGCCGTCAAACACCGGTGATATAGACCGTTCAAAGAAGTCTACTGCAATTAGAGCTGGTTCTATATGACGCTTTTCTATCACTGGACTTGTATCCTCGGCTGCATAGAGCAAGGCAAGCTTCCACGCGTAGGCTGGCATTCTGCGACTCAATACGGCAGTAAGGTCATCGCTCTTTGACCTTTCATAGTGCTCAAGGTAATATGATGCGAATACCTCCTTTGCCTCATCTGATACCTGCAACACCGCCCGTGCAATGCGGTTACAGTCTTCGGCATGCTTGAGAGCCATCTCAACCTCAGGTTTCTCGAAGAGTTCACCTGCACCTACACGCAGGACCTCGAAGCCGTATTTTGACCTCGTGTAGAAGGTAGCCCAAAAGCTGTTGTAGTTGAGCAGTCGTGCTAAGTCCCGCCGTGGGGGATAGTGTTCAAAGGGCCAAGCATCCCGCAGACGACCAAGAAGCTCCTCATATTTCTTGGTTCCAAAATCATGGGCTTCAGGGTATTCCCCACCCAGGCACAAGGCTACTGCTTTAGTTGAGAGTTCCATACTGTCTATACAGGCAGAGATTACTTCCGGGTAGTATGAAGAACCCTTAGCAAGCGTATCTTTAGATACATAAAACCTAGCGTCAGCCCGCTTGATAAGTTGCTCTGCCTGCTCGAAGAGCATCCTGTCCATAATCACATTATACACGCCAACGGCTTATCCTGGAAATTGAACAAAAGTCAGTTATGTGCAGTTGTAGTCCAGCGCATGGCTCAAAGCGCCATATAGTGAAAATTTCTTTTCGGTTCTTTACGCAGTTATATCAAAATATGATTGACAACTATCATCTTGCCGGCATATACTAAGATCATTCACGACTGGAGAGGATACGACTAATATGCCTTATGAACGTACGCAGCTGATTGAACAACGGTTTGCGAAGACTATCGAATTGATCACTAACAAACAATTGAATGCGGGGCAGTTGGCTTCGGAACTGGGCGTTTCGCGGCCGACTGCACAGCGCATTATAACCGAACTAAAAAGGCGTGGCTATGCCCTCCGTTCCATTCGTGATGATTCGGGTTGGCGCTACGAACTTGTGGGTCCGCCTAAATCATCCAATTCCAAGTTGGTAGGTTGATGTGGTATACAGGCTCTTCATTAAGGTATAAGCGGTGGACTGAGGTCTACTAAATGTAGGAGCGTATGGATTGTCACCTATAAATGAGAGACAGTGGCAAGGAAGGGTTCTTCGCTGGATGAGCGACCTGCTGAAGAAGTATCCAGAGCTACCTCTTAGCAAGGTCGAACAGGAGTTTGAAGTCCTGGTCGATGGCAAGATACGTCGCTTTAATGACCTTACCTTATTTGATAAGCAAGGGAAGCCCATCTGTGTATTTGAGCTAAAACTCCCAGATAGAAGCGACGGGCGTTCACCCAGGTATTTGCCGGTGGTTACAAAGACTCATGGTACGGCCGATGCCATGGGAGCCGATTACTTCGTCACTTGGAATGTCAACAGTGCAGTCCTCTGGAAGACCTACATCCCTGGCCGAGCACCTTATGAGCGTTCCCTAATTCAATATCCTTCTATCGCCGCTATACACACCTCTCAAGCACTTGACCTTCCGGAGGTAGAAGCATCGCTAAAACAGTGGCTGGAAGATTTCCTACAAGCACTTGGGCGTATCGTCAGCGGTGTTGTTCTCGCCCCGCCTCAACCACTAGATGAAGGCTTTATTCAGGCTATCCAAAGCTATTTGGATCCACTACTGGTAGGTCTAGTGGCTGCCGAACTGCAAAAGCGCTATAAGGCCGACCGGGTGTTCGCAAAGGGCTTGCGGGAATGGGCGGTTCAGGACCAGGGGTGGACTTGGGACGATAGTGCACAGGCTCTTCCTGAAAGCCTTTCTCGCACCGCTAGACTAGCGTGCTCTATGTTGGTGAACAAGGTCGTATTCTACGAAGCCATGCGCAAGGTTTACCAGGGTTTACCGGCACTGAGTGTGCCAACCACAATAAAAACGGGAGAGCAGCTGTGGATACGTTTTGGCGAGATCTTCGCTAAGGCGATGAAGATAGACTACGAGACTGTATTTACTGAGGAACTGGTAGATACGGTTCCATTTGCGTCTGACGAAGCGGTAGAGCTGTGGCGGGAAATGGTTGAGGATGTAGAAAGGTATGACTTCACGCGCTTTGACTATGAAGTAATCGGTCGTATTTTTGAACGCCTAATCGCACCTGATGAAAGGCACAAACTGGGGCAATACTTCACTCCCTCTTATGTAGTAGACCTCATTAACACTTTTTGCATACGAAACGTAGATAACGTTGTACTTGACCCAGGTTGTGGTGCCGGCACATTTCTAGTCAGAGCTTACAGTCGACTAAAAAGGCTGAATTCAGGAAAGAATCACGAAGAACTCCTAGAGCAATTGTGGGGGATAGATATTGCCCGCTATCCGGCTCATATGTCGGTCATTAATCTGGCTGCCCGTGATCTAGCTTCTACCGAGAATTATCCCAAGATCATTCATGATGATTTCTTCAAGGTGTTCCCGCAACACAGCCAATATGAATTTTACAGGCGTTCCTACAAGGTAGCTGGATTATCTACGGAAAAAGTCCAGACTACTGTACCTCTTTTCGATGCCGTAGTTGGTAATCCACCATACACCCGCCAGGAGGAGATGGAAGACCTCTTCCCCGGTCTCAAAGAGCGAGCTCATGCTGCCATACAGAAAGATTGGAAATTGGAGGTGTCAAAGCGCTCCAGCATCTATGCGCTGTTCTTTCTGCATGGAGCTGCATTCGTTAAGGAGGGCGGTTACCTGGGGCTATTGACCCATAGCTCCTGGGTCGATGTCGATTACGGCAAGTACCTGCAGGAGTTTTTCTTTAGACATTTCAAGATAATAGCCATTCTGGAGCCTCAGGTAGAACACTGGTTTCCAGCGGTTGACGTGAATACCTCCATAACTATTCTTCAGAGATGCAATCATAAGGATGAACGTTCAAATAACATGGTCAAGTTTGTTCAGATGAAAGCTCCCTTACTAGAGTTCTTGCCCAGGTACGGAGGCGAGGAAGAGCGCATGACTGCTTTCGTAAGCATGGTCAAGCGAATCGAGGATGCTGATTCCTTAGAAGAAGATGACCTGTGGCGTATCTTCCCGATCAAGCAATCTGACTTGTGGAACGAGGGGCTGGATGATGAAGGCAAGTTCACTGGCTCGAAATGGGGCAAGTATCTCAGGGCACCAGATATCTTCTTCCAGATATTGGGACGTGGCAAAGACAATTTTCGCCAGCTGGGAGACGTAACCAATGTAAAACGGGCTTTTACTTCGGGTGCGAACGACTTCTTTTACGTGATGGATTTAACAGATGACCTATCAGAGACGGAACTGAAGCAATATGGCATCTCTCCAACAAAAAAGAGGCAGCTAAGACTAGTGGAAGCTGGCGATGGTGGCCGCTACGTCATTGAAGCCGAATACCTGAAACCTCTTGTGAAATCAACGCGTGATATTAAATCCCTGATAATAGATGAATCCATCACCAAATTCCGGGTACTTATCGTTTCTGATGAAAAGAAAGCACTGGTTGGTAAGCATGTATTGAAATATATCCGTGCAGGAGAGACGCAGTCTTTCGGCGTTGGACCGCGCGCTGGTGTACCGGCCAAAAAGCCGACATGTGCTAATCGAAGCCCTTGGTATTCTCTAGATGAGAGAAATAGAGGCAAGTTCCTATGGTTCATGAATATAACAGATACCCATTCCGTCCCCTACAATCCTTCTGAATATCTTGCAGATGCCCGATTCTACAATATCAATCCTCCTAAACCCGACTACAATGAACTGCTTTTCGGGCTCTTGAACTCTATGTTTACATTCCTCTGCGCAGAACTGTGGGGCAGGCAATTTGCGGGGCGTGGCATTGACTCTATTGACATTAAGGTTTATGAAGTAGCTCAGCTTCCTTTCCTAGACCCCCAGGCAATACCTGAAGCGTCAGCCACCAAGATAGTTAACGCTGTACGTAGGATAGCTGACAGGCCGATTCTGCCAGTGCTTGAGGAGGTCAACCAGCCAGACCGTCAAGCTTTGGATGATGCTGTCCTAGAGGCGATCGGCTTTGACGACCCCGAGGAACGAGGGAGGGTTCTGTCAGAGCTTTACGCCGCTGTGTGCCAGCGGGTTGAGTCTCGTTTTGAGCGTGCCCGGTCCACCCAGCACCCTGGAGAAAAGAGAGCTCGCCCCAACGCGGAAGCAATAGCCGAGGAGCTGTATAAAGAGCTAGACCCTGATTTGATCAAGAAGTTCCCTGACAATTTTGTCCCCTCAGGAACCAAAACAAGACTTGTGCAACTTCCCGAAGGAATGGAGGATTTTGAGCGGGTGACATTTAACCGACTCAGGATTGGTGGCAACCTGATGGATTTCGATAGTCCCGATGAAGCTGAGTTCATGCAATTTGCATTACAGGCGGGAGCCTCGACAGCGGTAGCTGTCCCTGCTGATTCAAGCGTTGTGCACCAGTCTGTCACCAGCTATAGAGGATATCTATCAGAACTAGCCAAGCGGATAGAAGAACTCGCCTCTTCCCGGACTCAGGACCGGAAACTTAAGCAGCGCATTATTGAAGCGCTGAGGCAGAAGCTGGGTTTGCGCTCATTGCAAGCCGATAAGACAGCTAGGCTAATGTAGGTGAACATGAATGCTGGGATCAAACAGCCGGGGAGTGCCAATCAGGTGAAGAACCGGGAGGTAAGATATGAATACTATTGTTTTGTGCATTGAAAGCCTTCAGGCCAAGTTGGAAAGACACAGAAAGGATGACCTGAAAGAGCTCCCAACCCGAACAATATTTACAGACGTGTTATTACAGGCCCTTGGTTGGGATGTCAGGGATCCGGATGAAGTAGAACTCGAGTGCCCAACTATAGATGGAAAGTCCGTTGACTACGCACTCAAAATAAACCGCAAGCCAGTCCTATTCGTGGAAGCGAAACCACTGAATGACCCTCTTACAGATGTCAAATCGATTACTCAAGTAGTTGGCTATGCTGCCAATGCCGGTGTTGAATGGTGTATCCTTACTAATGGTGTCACATATAAAGTTTATCACAGTACTGAGAAGGCGGAAGCTCCTGAGAAACTGCTCTTTGAAGTGTCTCTCGATGTAAAGGAAAATAAGGGCATGTCAGTCCAACAGGTTGCAGAACGTTTTTCGCGTTTCTCCCGTGATGCAATGACGAAAGGTGTTCTTGATGAAATTGGTAGAGAAACATTCACTATGGGGAAAATACGGAAAGCCTTGGATAAGATGTTTGCGGAACCCCCAAACGCCTTTGTCAGACTCGTGCGCTCAACCATAGGAGATGACACTATCAAGCCAGCACAAGTTAAAAAGGCTCTCAGCAGGTTCTGGGCTAGGACATCGGAGGTAGAGATTACTTCAATCTCTACACCGAGCGTGCTGACCGCAACTACAGAAACAATTCAACCAAGAGATGTCGACACAATCGTGGTGCCGGCACAAGAAGAGGGCTTCCAAGAGGTTTTTCTGCGAGAAAATCGGTGGTATGCAATTCGTATGCATGAGAGCATGATTCCGCAGATAAAGTATATCGCAGTATATCGTGTAGCTCCGATTTCTGCCGTGACTCATTGGGCACCAGTGAATAACATCGTGCCTTGGCAGGACACCGGAAAATTTGTGGTAAATTTCACGGAACCAGCGAAGGAAATAGAGCACATCAATCTGGTGCCGAAGAGCAGGGTGAAAGCGCCACAAGCACCACGGTATACTTCCTTTAGCAGACTACAACAAGCCAAGACTCTGGACGACTTATTTTGATAAGTACCCTGGGTAACTTTTCGTCAGATTGTGCAATCCGGCAGGGATTGACATTCCTACCTGACGGTCATATACTCTGGCTTGCGGGGAGGGGGATCCATCATGAAGTGCCCACGGTGCGGGCATGAGAATCCTGAGGGAGGCAAGTTCTGCGGAACATGCGGACAATTG
>JAUWYK010000046.1 GCA_030615865.1 Dehalococcoidia bacterium | reverse complement strand
CTGGAGCAGTATTAATAACCTGACCTTTGAGCAGCCTGACCTTGATACATTCCCCTGTCTCAGGTTAGCCATTGAAGCAGGAAAGAAGGGAGGAACCTACCCGGCGGTGCTTTGCGCTGCTGATGAGGTTGCCGTTGAGCTTTTCCTGTCACAGCACATCAAGTTTGTTGATATTGCCAATATTGTAGACTGGGCATTGCAACACCACCGAGCCATAGCCCACCCAACCCTGGAGGAAATTATGGCGGCTGATGCCTGGGCTAGGCAAAAGGTGATACAGCGTATCACTGGAGATAATCCATGGAAATAATCGATTGGCTAGTTACGATAATAGCCTTTATTGCCGTTCTGGTAGTGCTTATCCTTGCCCACGAACTTGGACATTTTATTACTGCCAAAGCTTCCGGGGTAAGGGTGGATGAGTTTGGCTTGGGCTTTCCCCCGCGACTACTATCAGTAAGATGGGGTAAAACGCGATACTCACTAAATGCAATACCCCTGGGTGGATTTGTCAAGATGGCTGGTGAAGAAGACCCCAAGGTGCTAGAGAGCTTAGCCAGTAAGAGCATTAGCACCAGGCTATTGGTTCTCAGTGCCGACTCACTAATGAATCTCCTGCTACCTCTCCTTCTGTTCTCCATTGCTTTTATGGTTCCCCACGACCTGGTAAGCGGGCGGGTGATAATAGAAGAAGTAGCCCCGGACTCGCCAGCAGCCAGGGCTGGCATCAAATCAGAGGATGTAATCCTCAGCATAAATGATAAACCGGTGCATAATATTAGCGACCTGCACCGCTATATCCAGCTTAACATGGGTAAAGAGGTTAACATACTTGTCAAACGCAGTGACGCAACTACAGAGGAGGTTAAAGCAATACCCAGGTGGAAGCCTCCAGAGGGTCAGGGAGCCATTGGTATTGTGGTCAGTATGTCAAATCCAACCGTTGTCAGCCAGCACTATCCCTTCTGGCAAGCAATACCTATGGGAGTAAGTGAATGTATAGAAACTTTCATCCTGTTTAAGAATGCAATAATTGGTTTGTTTATTGGCGCAACATCTCTTCAATTGACAGGACCAGTGGGTATTGCTCAAATCACCGGAGAGGTAGCTAAGGCTGGAATTAGCCCACTGCTGAAATTTGCCGCCTTTTTTAGCATAAACCTGGGTATAATTAATCTTTTCCCCCTCCCCGCCCTGGACGGAGGTAGAATCGTATTTGTCCTTCTGGAATGGGTTCGCCGAGGTAAGCGCATCCGACCAGAGAGAGAAGGGCTAATACACCTTATCGGCTTCGCTATGCTAATGGCAGCAATTCTGGCAATCACCTACCAAGATATCATACGCATTATAAGCGGAGAGAGCTTAATACCATGAATCCACGGCGAGCCAGTAAACCTATTCAAATTGGCAATGTAACTGTCGGCGGTAGTGCCCCTATCGTGGTACAGTCTATGACCAAAACCGATACCCATGATGTTATGTCAACCATTAACCAAATCAAGGAGCTTGAGGATTGTGGCTGCGAACTGGTGCGGGTAGCTGTGCCCGATGCCGAAGCCGCCCGGGCTATATCCACGATAAAAAGAGGTGTTTCCATACCTGTAATTGCTGATATTCACTTTGACTATCGCCTTGCCCTGATGGCGCTGGAAGCTGGCGCTGATGGGCTGCGGTTAAACCCGGGTAATATCAGCCACCCGGAAAAGGTGGCAACCATAGCTTATGCTGCCAGAGAAAGAAAGGTCCCTATCCGTATTGGGGTAAATGCCGGCAGCCTGCCCAAACCAGCCAACCCCCGATTGACCATCGCTGAGCAGATGGTAGATGCTGCCTTACAGCAGATAAAGCTACTGGAAAGCGTTGACTTTGACCTGATTAAGGTCTCGCTCAAGGCTTTTGATGTGCCGACTACTATTGATGCTTACCAAGACATCGCCCAAAAGATACCCTACCCATTGCACATAGGTATCACTGAAGCTGGCACACCCAGAACCGGTATTATCCGCAGCACGGTGGGCATCAGCACGCTCCTCTATCAAGGCATTGGTGATACCATTCGGGTTTCACTAACTGCCCACCCCAGAGAAGAGGTAATTGCCGCCTATGAAATCCTGAAAAGCCTGAACCTGCGCCAGCACGGTCCGATATTAGTCAGCTGCCCCTCCTGTGGTCGGGCTGAGGTTGATATAATAGAATTAGCCGAAGCAGTGGAAGAAAAACTATTAAAGATTGACAAACCGATAAAGGTAGCGGTGATGGGCTGTGTGGTCAATGGACCCGGCGAAGCCAAAGACGCCGATATAGGCATCGCCTGCGGCAAAGCCAGAGCCATCCTCTTCAAAAAAGGTAAGAAGATTAGAACCATTCAGGAAAAGGATTTTGTAACTACACTAATGGCAGAGGTGGAGAAGTTTTAATAAGGGGAAGTTTGAAGGGGCTAAGCCCCTTTATAAAACCACTCCTCCCCCTCTCCTGTTAGGAGAGGGGGAACGAGGGGGTGAGGTAGATAACCAATAAACAACTTTATATAGAACTAGAGCCGGAACTGGAAGCCTGCGTAGAAACAAAGGCTAAAAGACAACATGAACACGTTCTAAGTGAACTGCTTAAGAAAGGGGAGCAAGCAGAGCTTGCCGAAAAGCTTGAGATTCTAAGGCTTTTTCTTGAGACCGCAGATTTCAGCAAGCTGCGCAATGAATCAGAAAAGCACCTTGTAGAAGGCAGAAAAGTTAAATTTATATTGCATCTGGAAAAAGGGAAGCCAGAGTATGAAATGAAAATAATTTAGAGTCTGGAGAAGTAAAAATGCGTATATCAAAGCTATTCGGTAAGACCCAAAGAGAAGTACCGGCTGAGGCAGAGACAGTCAGCCACCAGCTACTGCTGAAGGCGGGGATGATACATCAGGTAGCGGCTGGTGTTTATTCCTATTTACCTCTAGCCTGGCGGGTGCTCAAAAAGATAGAGAATATAATCCGCGACGAGATGGATAAAGCCGGCGGTCAGGAGCTAAATATGCCGGTTCTACAGCCTCTGGAGATATGGCAGGAAACAGGGCGAGACCTTGCCTTTGGCAAAGGGCTGTTTACTCTCTCCGACCGCAGAGACCGCAAGCTAGCCCTGGGACCAACCCACGAAGAGGTCATCACCCAAATGGTTAGCCATAATGCCCAGAGCTACCGTGACCTGCCTCTACTTCTGTATCAAATCCAGACCAAGTTCCGCGACGAGCCACGTCCCCGAGCCGGGCTGATACGAGTTCGTGAGTTTACCATGAAAGACCTCTATAGCTTTGATGCCGACGAAGAGGGACTGGACCAGAGCTATAATAAAATGCTACAGGCATACCACAATATCTACGCTCGCTGCAGACTGCCTGCTCTACTTGTTGAAGCCGATAGTGGTGCCATCGGGGGCAAGGATTCCCACGAGTTCATGGTTATCGCTGAAAATGGTGAGGATGAGGTTATCTATTGCGATAACTGTAAATATGCAGCTAATGTCGAGAAGGCTCAAAGCGTTAAGAGTAAGCTAGAAGCTGAGACGCCACTGCCACTGGAGGAAGTGGCAACACCGGGTGTTACCACTATTGACCAGGTATCCCGCTTTCTGAAGGTGCCCCAGAGTCATACCCTTAAAGCGGTATTTTACCTGGCTGATGGAAAACTAGTCTTTGTGCTTATCAAAGGAGACCTTGAGGTAAACGAGGTAAAGCTAAAGAATGTTCTGAACTGTTATGAACTTCGTCTTGCCACTGAAGTTGAGGTAGTAGCGGCAGGTATAGTTGCCGGTTCTGCCTCCCCGGTAGGCATAAGTGGTATCAAGGTTGTTGCCGATGATTCTATAACCCTGGGGGCGAACTTTGTTGCCGGCGCCAATAAACCGGATACTCACTTTAGGAATGTCAACTACCCCAGGGATTTTACCGTTGACCTGCTTACAGATATAGCCCGGTCTTGTGCCAGAGAAGGATGCCCTAAGTGCGGCAGCAGATTGTCATCTATGCGGGGGATTGAGGTCGGGCACATCTTCAAACTGGGCACCTTCCTCAGTGAGAAGCTGGGGGCATTGTTTGCTGATGTCAGCGGTGTATCTCACCCGATTGTCATGGGATGCTATGGCATTGGTCTTGGTAGATTGCTAGCTGCTGCCATAGAGCACAACCACGATGATAAAGGCATTATCTGGCCGCTAACCATTGCCCCGTATCACATCTACCTTTGTCCCTTATATCTGGAGAATTCTCAGGTGCCAGCTACTGCTGAAAACCTCTATGCCGACCTTGAAGCACAGGGCTTGGAAGTGCTTTTTGACGACCGCAAAGAGTCCCCTGGAGTAAAGTTTAATGATGCTGACCTCCTGGGGATACCTATCCGGGTTACCATTAGCCCCCGAACTTTAGAGACTAATAGTGTAGAGATAAAAAAGCGCTCGGAAAAAGAATCTGAGCTTATGCCATTAGAGGGAATAGCTATAAGGCTCAAGGAGCTTATTAGCCAGGGGTTATCCAAGTTGTCTAATTCGGTTTGACCCCATAAACTTTTATGCTTATAACCGAACTGGCAACCTCTTCTACTTTTTCCAGTGGTATTTTCAAATTCTCAATGATTGCCTTTGCCGTTGGGTCATTAGCCATACACTCAATAGGGAAAGATGTCTCATCAATTATTCTGACCTCTTGAAATCCAGCCGCTTTTATAGCCTCTATGTATTCGTCCCTCATCATCGCCCCAGAAAGACAACCAATATATGCTTCAATAGAGTCCTTTATGAAATCCGGAAGTTCCTTCACCAAAACCATATCTGAGAGCATCAGCTTACCGCCTGGTTTTAGCACCCTGAACGATTCCATGAAGACCCTTCTTTTGTCAGGCGCGAGATTAATAACGCAGTTTGAGATGACCACATCAACCGAATTATCAGCTACCGGTAGATTTTCAATCTCCCCGAGCCTGAACTCTACATTCGCGTAGTTGCCTTTCCTGGCGTTTTCTCTTGCCTTTTCAATCATCTCTGGTGTCATATCTACGCCGATAACTCTTCCCTTCTCACCAACTTTATCAGCAGCAAGAAAGCAATCAAATCCTGCACCCGAACCAAGGTCAAGAACCGTCTCGCCTTCCCTTAAAGAAGCCAGAGCCACCGGGTTTCCACAGCCAAGACCTAAATTTGCCCCTTGAGGAACCGAAGTAAGTTCTTCCTCGGTATATCCTATGCTCTTGCCAATATCCCGGGCTAAATCAGTGCTACCACAGCACGAAGTCACCGCACCGCAACAGGAACTATCCTGTTTGGCAATTTTGGCGTAACCCTCTCTTACCACCTTCTTTATTTCTTTTTTCCTCATTTTCACTCACCCGAAGTTATTTGCCTTCATTCTGATTATACCCTGGGGGCTGGCGAAAGGGCAATTTTACTTAACTTCTGATAAACAACCTGAGGTTAATATCAGATGCGCAGGGTAGCCCCAAGCTCACGAGATAGTTTGCTCAGGATTTGCTGCTGAACCTGGTTAACCTCTTCATCGGTTAGGGTGTGAGTCGGGGACTGGTAGACAATTCTATAGGCAACAGACTTCTTGCCTGGTGGGACTTGCTCACCAGTGTAGACATCAAATAAAGCAACCCTATTCACTAGCGGAAAACTCTTAATAATGTCCTGTACTTCCCGATGGCTTGTTCCGACATCAATAACCAGAGCCACATCCCTAACTATGGAAGGAAAGCGTGGTATCGGCTGGAACATTTTATGACCAATGGTAAAGGGTAAAAGGGCGGCTACATCAATCTCAAATAGATAAACAGCCCCAGAAATTTCAAAAGCCTCTGCTACTTTAGGGTGTAGCTCACCGACAACGCCCAGGCTACTACCGCCTATGACTATAGCCACCTGCCTGCTCAGGTGTAAGCTTTCATCGTGGCACTCCTCAAAGCTAACTTCCACAGCCAGCTGATTAAGTAAGCTCTCTACCACCCCCTTGGCATCGTAGAAATCAAGTAATCCGTCACCACCCTGCCACCATTTTTCAAATCTAGTTCCACTTAGTATGCCACACAGCACCTCAGGCTCATCAGGTAAGTCCTTTGGTCGTGGTAGATATACCTTGCCCAGCTCAAAAAGCCTAATACTGCCATCTTCATGCTTCTGATTAGCCGATAGGGCAGCTAAAAGGTTAGGCCGCAGGTTAGGGCGAAGATACTCCTGGTCAGCCGTCATCGGATTAGCCACACGAAGGGGCACAGGTCCAACGGGATGGGAGTCAGGTGATAGTTTATTCAGCATTTCTAAACTGGTTAATGAATAGGTAATCACCTCCTGAAAGCCATAGCCGGCAAGGCTACGGCTTATTTCTTGTTTGAGGCTAAGGATAGGCTCTGGGTTTTGTCTGGGCAGTGGTTGGCTGAGCATAGTGGTTGGAATCTCATCATAGCCAATAATGCGAGCTACCTCTTCTATAAGGTCAACCGCCTGATGTATGTCACTTCGCCAATAAGGAACAGTAACCAAAACTTCTGAAGCTTTTACTTCACAATTAAAGCCCAAGGAGGTCAACGTTTCTACAATCTGGTCAAGACTAAACTCAACACCTAAAAGTCGCTTTACCTCGCTCATTGGTAGCAAGACAGGCTCTTGGTCCAGCTTACCGGGATAAGCATCAACAAAGCCCTTAGCTACTTCGCCACCGGCTAGCTGCATAATCAATTGAGTCGCTCGTTTAAGGGCTGGTATAGTCAGCTCAGGACTGATGCCACGCTCAAATCGCATACGGGCTTCACTAGGCAAACGCAAGGTATTACCAGTATGATGGATGCTCGCCGGGTTAAAATTAGCTGATTCCAGCAGTATTGAGGTGGTCTGCTCAGTCACCTCGCTGTCGGCACCACCCATAACACCGGCGATAGCCACTGCCCGTTCCTCATCGGCGATAACCAGCATATCCTCGGAAAGAGCCCGCTTCTCCTCGTCCAGGGTAACTATAGCTTCACCGCTAGTAGCCCGGCGCACGATAATTTTCTTACCCTTGATTTTATGGTAGTCAAAGGCGTGCAGTGGCTGTCCGTATTCCAGCATGACATAGTTGGTAACATCTACAATATTATTTATGGGGCGCATGCCACAGGCCAGCAATCGTTGCTGCATCCACCTCGGGGAGTCAGCCATTTTTACCCCGGTAATCAGACTAGCGCAATACCTGGGACACAGGTCAGGGGCAACAATTTCTACCGATATTTGCTGGTCTATAGGGTATGCCGCTTCATCATACCTAACCTCAGGAAGATGCAAACCTTGCCCGGTCAGGGTAGCAACCTCTCTAGCTATCCCAATTATAGACAGGCAATCAGGTCGATTAGGTGTTATATCTAAGTCAAAAATAGTGTCACCGAGATAATCAGCCAGCGGGATGCCTATGGATGCCTCCGCTGGCAAAACCATGATTCCCTCGTGACTATCAGAGATACCAAGCTCCTTTTCCGAGCAAGCCATGCCATTAGAGACCACACCACGGATCTTAGCTGGCTTTAAGCGAAACGCCTGTCCGCTATGCCCATCTATAAGTTGGGCACCAACATGGGCAAAGGCTACCTTATCACCGAGCCTGAGGTTTGGTGCCCCGGTGACTACAGTCTGCTGCTCCGTGCCTAAATCTATAGTAGCCAGACTAAGGCGGTCAGCATTTGGATGTGGGTTGATAGCTGTTATTTGCCCAATAACAATGTGTCCCCAACTACCACCAATGACCTGTAACCCCTTAACCTCAGTGCCAGCCATGGTCAGCCTGCTGGCTAGGTCAGCCGGGGGCAGAGTAATATCTATATATTCCTGAAGCCATTTTAGTGGAACCTTCATCTCCCCAACCTCAGAACTGCCTTAGGAATCTAAGGTCACTACTATAAAATAGTCTGGTATCATCAATACCGTAGCGGAGCATGGGCAAGCGGTCTATGCCCATGCCAAAGGCAAAACCGGTATAAACCTTCGGGTCAAGACCACCACGCTGAAGCACCTGGGGATGCGTCATTCCAGCACCCAGTATTTCAATCCAGCCGGTGTTGCCGCATAAACGACAGCCTTTACCACCACAGACCGAGCATTCTATAGCCATCTCAACCCCAGGCTCAACAAAGGGGAAGTAGTCACAGCGGAAGCGTACCTTCCTATCCTCGCCGAAGAAACGACGAGCAAACTCATAAAGTGTTCCCTTCAAGTCAGCCATAGTAATGCCTTTATCTACAGTTTGACCATCAATCTGATAGAACATAGGAGTATGGGTGGCATCACTAGCCTCATAGCGATAGACCTTGCCTGGCTCAACCACTCTTATTGGGGGTTGCATGGTCTCAATAATCCTAGCACTTACTGAGGTAGTGTGAGTGCGCAGTAACATGGGTCTTTCAGCACCCTCTGTCTCAAAATCAATCCAGGATGTCGACATGGTATCACGAGCTGGATGTTCCTTGGGAATGTTTAACGCCTCAAAATTGTAATACTCCCACTCTACCTCTGGTCCCTCCACTACCTGAAAGCCCATAGAGACAAATATATCGCATATTTCATACAAGGTCTGAGTAATAGGATGCAAGCGACCCATCAGAAGAGGATGACCAGGCAGGGTAATATCAATGCCTTCCTCTTTAGCCGATGCTACTAGTTGCGCCTCACGGAGAACCTGCTCCTTCTGCCTTAAACTATCCTCCAAATTGGACTTGACCTGGTTAGCATAGGCACCGACGGTCTTTCTCTCGGCTAAAGGTAGTGTGGACAAGCTACGCAGAAGCTTGGTCAGATGGCTCTTCTTACTCAAATAACGAACCCGCCAGGATTCTAATTCCTTAATGTTGCCAATGCCATCTAACTCCTGTAGCGCATTTAACTTTAGTTCTTCAAGTTGTTTTAACATTCTGTCGCCTTCAACTGAGATTGTTTATTAACCTCTCCCCCTTTATCCCCCTCTCCTTGGTAAGGAGAGGGGGAGGGATTACTTTTGAAGGGGCTTCGCCCCTCTTAAAAATTATCTTCCCCTTCCCCTTATCAAGGGGAAGGGGATACAGGGGATAGGGTTAATAAACAATTTCATATTTTAGTCTTGGACTTTGCCCTTGACTATAGTCACCAGATTGGCAAAAGCCTCTGGTTCCCTAACCGCCATATCGGCTAGCATTTTGCGGTTGATTTCAACCCCGGACTTTTTTAAGGCATCTATAAACTGGCTATAGATAAGCCCCTGGGCTCTACTAGCAGCACTAATCCGTAAAATCCACAGTCGCCTCATATCACCCTTTCGCTCTCGGCGGTGGCTGTAGGCATAACTCAGCGACTTAAGCATAGACTCATGAGCTCGGCGATAGAGGGAGTGTTTAGTTGCCCTATGTCCCTTAGTCAGGGCTAGCACTTTCTTATGTCGGCGATGACCGGTTATACCTCTTTTTACTCGTGGCAAAATATCCCCCTATCTACTTTACTCCGTAGGGTAAAAGCCTTTTTAGCCGAGCCTTATCACTAGGAGCTACAGGTATCGTCTCATCAAAAAGGCGCTTAGTCCGCTTTGCTTTTCGGCGACGCAAATGACTTTTTCCACCCTTAGTCCGCATGATTTTGCCGCTACCTGTAATATGGAAGCGGCTCTGTGCCCCCTTATGGGTTTTAATTTTCGGCACCTTAGGATTCCTTTACCTCTTCTTTAATTTTAGTTTTCTGGGTAACTACTGGCGACAGAACTATGTTCATTCTTTTCCCCTCCATCGATGGTTGCCGGTCAAGGGAAGCTATCCCCGTCAATGACTCTGCCATCCTCTGTAGTAACTTCAAGCCAATCTCAGGATGTGTGATTTCACGCCCTCTAAACATTACTGTCACCTTAACCTTGTCCCCAGCCCCTAGTAGTTTCCTAACTAACCTAGTCTTAGCCTCAAAATCGTGATTATCAATCTTAGGTCGCAACCGGACTTCCCGCAAAAGTGAAACCCGCTGGCTCCGTCTGAGCTCACGCTCCTTCTTAGCTTGCTCATACTTATACTTTCCGTAGTCAAGAAGGCGGCACACCGGCGGGACTGCAGTAGCAGCTACCTCAACTAGGTCAAGATTATGCCTCCTTGCTGTCTCCAGTGCCTGGCTCAAGGGCATAATCCCTAACTGCTCCCCCTTCTCTCCCACGAGGCGAACCTCTCTAGCCCTAATCCTCTCATTAACACGAAGATACTTAATTATGTCTCTATTTACCTCCTCCAAGCAAAGGTATGTTACAGGCAAAAACTATAGCATATTCCCTCACACTAATCAAATTGTAGTGAATTGTGCTGGCTAGAACTTCGTTACTATCCTCGTTGCCGTTCATCTCACCTCGACTTTACCAACATCGCAATCTATTTCTAGCTCTATTCGGTTTTCAGCACTCTCAAAATCCTGAGACATATAATAATCACCCTTCTTTGGGAAGCGACTCTTATCCACGTCGAAGACACTTAAATCAACATTGGCCTTGACCTTGGCAGCTACCCCGTTAGGAATAGTTACCTCTAGATTAGTGACATCAACCTCGATATAGGCATAGGTAACACCCGCTGAAGAAGGCATCTTCACCCTGCAATTACCAGCATCTATGTCCAGTTGAAGTTCGGTTACTTTAAGCTCACTGAGATCGAGCTCCATATTGCTCGCCGCAGACTTGATATTAATAGCTAAGGGTATATTCCTAGTGAACCTAACCTCCCATTTAATCACATCATTGACCTGCTTCGACTTCAAATAAAGTTTACCTTCGCCATCCTGTTGATGGAAATCCACGTTCATAGTCTGGTGACTATTCCTTACCTCGGAGTTTACCTCCACAAAGTTTGATGAGGTTGGGGGAAGGCTGCCTGTGGTGATACTTCCCGCGGTGAAGTCTATTTCAATTTGGGCGTGTTCAATATCGCCTAACGGCTCTGAATAGCTCCTAGTAACCGTACCGCTAGGTAGGGATGGACCGTACTGCCAGATAGCTATACCAAGGCAAGCGCCGAGGATGGCCAAGACTAGCAGGCTAACCAACCAGACATTGTAGCGGCGGAGCAGAATACCAAGCCCAATAATAATGATTAGTACTGGCCAGAATCGCCACAGGCCTCCCCAGAGACCCCAGGGAAGGATATCAAGGGTTTGGAGAAGAAAAACAATCCCTAAGAATAACAGGAAGATACCCCATATAGGGGCACCAACTACTCCCTGTGGCTTTTTCTCGGACATAGCTACTTTCTCCTAACACTTAATATAATCAGCACACCGATAGCCACAAGGAGGAGGGGCCAGAGATAGCTCCAACGAAACCACCAGAAAAGGTTAAAGCTAGCTAGTAAGAAAAAGATGCCAACAATAATGAGGATGATGCCGAGGAAGTTGCGGCGACGGTGGCGAACCTTAGCCACTTCCTCTGATTCACCTTCCTCCCCTGCCAAGGTAGAGCGGATTTCACGCCCTAGCTCACCAGCCGTTCCCTTCATTTCCTCCACATTTTCCTGCACTGTTTCCTTGGATGTGATAACCTTCGAGCCTTCCAGAGGGACAACAATAGCCAAAATTATGTAGGCAAGGATACCCAACCCGTTAGCAAATATTAGGAGCACTGCGATTACCCTGACGATAGTGGGATCTATGTCAAAGTACTTTGCCAGACCGCCGCACACACCCCATATCATCCGATCACTTCGACTGCGGTAGAGTTTTTTCTCCACGGCTCCCTCCCATAATCTTAAATAGTGATAGCAGGAATTATATAGCAAAGCGAGTCAAACATCCATTGCCTTACCTAATCAACCGAATGGAGGAATGGCTGGCTCTTTTGTGTGCTTGACTGAACAATCTAGCGATTATTTATCAACCCCTCCTTAATTATAACCGTAAGTCCCTTACCTTATTTACTATGGCTATCCTGACTGTTTCCTTGAAACTATCAAAGGGTTGGGAAGCTAGTTGTTCTCCGCTGCGCAAACGGACTGAAACGGTAAAAGCCGCCGCCTCCTTATCACCTACTACAAGCATGTACGGTATTTTATCAAGCTGCGCCTGCCGAATTTTGAAGTTTACTCTTTCCGACCGAGCATCAACTCCTACACGCACGCCCTCGCTCTTAAGTTCAGCTTCCAGCTTATGAGCATAGTCTAGGTGGCGGTCAGCCACTGGAATCACCATTACTTGAACTGGGGCAAGCCACACTGGGAAAGCACCTCCATAGTGCTCAGTAAGCGAAGCAAGAAAGCGTTCCATACTGCCCAGCACAGTACGATGTACCATGGCTACCAAATGCTCCTGTCCATCTTGACCAATATAAGTAACATCGAAGCGCTGTGGAAGGTTAAAATCAACTTGAATAGTGGGACCCTGCCACCCCTCAAACTTAATATCTATTTTAGGTCCGTAAAATACACCCTCCCCCGGGTCTATATCATAGGCAAGCCTTAGGCGAGCCAGAGCCTGCTTTAAGGTTTCAGTAGCCTCTTCCCAAACCTGAATAGTGCCAGCATATTTCTCAGGTCGAGTAGACAGTAACGCCTGATAATCGGCAAAACCAAAGGTATCTATCATGAAGCAAGCCAAATCTAATACCCCGACTACCTCGTCTTCCAACTGGTCGAAGCGGCAAAAAATATGGGCATCATCCTGGGTAAAGCCCCTGACTCTGGATAGACCATGTAACACGCCAGAACGCTCATAACGATAAACAGTACCCAGCTCAGCATAACGCAATGGTAGCTCACGATAGCTATGCTGCCTTGTTTTATAAATTAAGATATGACCCAGGCAATTCATTGGTTTAATAATATACTCCTGCCCCTCTACCTCCATCGGGCTATACAGGTAATCGCGATAAAATTCCCAGTGACCGCTGGTTTTCCATAAATCTAATTTGGCAATATGAGGGGTGTATACAATATCATAGCCACGCTTAATATGCTCATCCTGCCAGAAATTCTCAATAACCCGGCGTATCACTGCTCCCCTAGGGTGCCAATGAACCAGCCCCGGACCAGCCTCGTCGTGGATACTAAATAGGTCAAGCTCTCTGCCTAATTTCCTATGGTCGCGTCTTGCCGCTTCTTCAAGTTTTTTCAAGTGCTCAGCCAGAGCCTCCTTGGTATCAAAAGCAACGCCATATATTCGCTGTAACATGGGCTGGTGTTCATCACCCCGCCAGTAGGCACCGGCAATACTAACTAGCTTAAACACCTTGATTTCTCCAGTAGAACTCACGTGAGGTCCACGACACAAATCAATAAACGAACCCTGCCGATACAAGCTGACCCTCTCATCTGGGATTTCATCAATTAACTCCAGTTTATACGGCTGAGCAGCAAATAGTTGTCGAGCCTTTTCCTTGGTCACTTGCTGACTAACAAAAGGCACATTTGAAGCGATTATTTCACCCATCTTAGCCTCAATGAGGGGCAAATCATCAGGAGTCAACGAGCGGGGTAAATCAAAATCATAATAAAAGCCATTTTCAATGGCTGGTCCAATGCCAAACTTAGCCTCAGGGAAAATAGACTGAACTGCCTCTGCCATAACATGAGCTGCAGAATGTCGTATTATCTCCAGCCTTTTCTCTTCAGTTACCTGCTGACTGTTATCAAAAACTATTGCTGAAATCCTCCCATCTTAAATAAAAACCTCCCACCCTGTTTGGGGACGAGAGATTGTAACCACCCCACCATTATTCTGGTTTAACAAAATCTATAAATTTGCTTATACGCAATAATCTGACCAAGATACAACCTATTGCCTACAAACCTTATTATACCAGCCACAAGCTACAAGTGCAATCATCTCAACTTAGAGATAGCCTGAAGTAGCCCAGATTCCTTGAGAAAGTGCTTAAGGTGTTCAAGCCTCTCTCCTAGCTCTTTATCCAGTTGTCCTATACTCCTCTGCCCTACATTGCCGGGATGCCATAAGGCAAAGTGCATGCGCCTTGAACTTCTTTTATCAACCTCACCCCCTTAATCCCCCTCTCCTTGATAAGGGAAAGGGGATACAGGGGATAGGGTTAAACAATCTCTTAGGTTGCCAAGTTCAGCGTTAAGGTACTATAATGCTTAAGATGCCCACATGATAAAGAAAGCTTTCCCTGTCCTAGCTCTATCTATCTTCTCCTCCATGCTAGGAGTTGGCATAATAGCTCCACTATTGCCTCTCTACGCCGAGAACCTGGGAGCCACTGGAATTTGGATAGGCATAATCTTTGCCGGTTTCTCTGTCTCTCGAGCTATAATTACGCCTATTGCCGGAAGGCTCTCTGACCGCAGCGGACGAAAGCTGTTTCTCAGTATTGGTCTTCTTAGCTACTCAATTATCTCACTGGGCTATATATGGGCGGATAGCGTCTCACAACTGACCTTTATCCGCTTAATTCAAGGGGCTGCTGGTGGCATGATTATTCCTATCGCTCAGGCTTATGTTGGTGATATTTCACCAGAGGGCGAAGAAGGGAAATGGATGGGCTACTTCAATGCCGCCTTTTTCACCGGCTTTGGCTTTGGTCCTTTAATGGGTGGAGTGCTAACTGACCACTTCGGGATGAATGTCGCCTTCTCCACAATGGGTGGTCTTAATCTGCTGGCTTTCT
Organism: Dehalococcoidia bacterium; assembly: GCA_030615865.1. The sequence continues at coordinate 786 of JAUWYK010000046.1, read as the reverse complement.
TGATAGTTATGCTTTTCCTTCATGAGGTTAGACAGAGGAAAATGGGAACAAGTCCTCACCCATCCTTTAAAGAGATGAGCACTAGTAACATGATAAAGGGTATTTTCAGTTTCCGACTGGCATTTTCTCTGGGCATGGGAACCGTCGCCGCCTTTCTTCCCATTTTCGCCGGTATATATATTGGCTTAAGCCCAACTCTCATTGGAATACTGATAGCAGTTAATATCTTACTGATGTCGCTACTTGGGATATATGGTGGTAATATTGCCGACAGGCTCAATCGGAGAATCCTGGTAATCGTTGGCAGCCTTGCCAACCTCACCTACCTGGCTCTGATTCCCCTGGGAGGCACCTTCTGGCAGCTATTAGGGATATGCGCTCTTGGTGGTGTTAGTGGTGCAATTGCCATGCCCGCCGCCTCAGCCCTGACCGTAGAGGAGGGCAGAAAATTTGGCATGGGGTCAACTATGGCTATATTTGGCATGGCAATGAGCATAGGTATGGCTATAGGACCACTTTTAGCTGGGGTAATAACAGATTTCGCCAACATTAACGCCGTGTTTTACTTTGGAGCCGGTATCGGGCTTGTGGGAACTAGCCTATTTATCTGGTTCACTAGGTAATATGAAGTGGGCGATACTGGAGTCGAACCAGTGACCTCTGCGATGTCAACGCAGTGCTCTAACCAACTGAGCTAACCGCCCACTAAACAATAGAAATTTTACTAAATACCCCTCCCTATAGTCAAGCAAAGTAAACCTGGGCTCATAACTTTCTGCCTCTAAG
>JAUWYK010000005.1 GCA_030615865.1 Dehalococcoidia bacterium | reverse complement strand
CGTGGTCGGCAATCTGATTTTTGTCTCCGGTTGTCAAGGTCAGAATGACGAAACCGTCAGAACAGAGACGAATATTTTTGAAGAGCAAATGGTAATAGCCCTTGACAAGGTCAGGAAGGCCATGGAGGAGGCAGGTAGCTCTATGAACAATATTGTCAAGACACTCATACTTCTCAAGAATTTAGAGGATTACCCTCGTATGCGAGCGACAGAGCTAGAGTATTATCAAAAGCATGCCCCGCTCCTAGTAGACAACCCACCAGCTAGCACTTTTATGCAAGTTGCCAGTCTGGCAAAACCCGAATTTTTAGTAGAGATAGATGTAATTGGTGTTATTTCCAGAGAAAAGCAGCGTTAGCTGAATCAGGATTGAACGCATATATTATCACGCCAAATCTGGGGTACTCACCTAGCTACTTACCACTACCATGCATTGCGCAACCCACGCCGATTCGCCAGCTCCCTTGACAAACCCCTTACTAGCGGGCAAACTATAACCACAGGGCAGACGTGATAGCAGCCTCAAGACAGCCAGTAGGAGGGAAACGTGAAATCAATAATAGCTGGTAAGATATTATTGAGATCACCGATAATAGCAAATGTGACCCTCTCAATAACACTTTTTGGCCTTAAGCTACTATTAAAACAGAGAGCAATGATGCATCAGTCGTTCAGGAACCGTCTTAAAGAAAAAAATTTCACCGCACAGATAAAAGTTGAGGATAATTCAGTAGGTAGGTATTTTACCTTCAGTGACGGTAAGATTATTTCAAAAAGAGGAATTCATTCCAGTCCCGATGTTTGTATGACCTTCAGAAGTGCCCATTTAGCTGTGAGTCTCCTCATACCGCCCAGGGACGAACTGTCTATGATTAGTGCCATGAAGACTTTTCAATTAAGGTTTGAAGGCCCTGATGAGCTTGCTTATTGGTTTATGGAGACACTGAGCCTGATGCAGACAGCCGGTACAAAATATGGAACCTATGTTGGTAACGGCGTAAAAAGATACACCAGTAATACCAATGGCGGCCCTGTCTTTGTTTACGTGAAAGACGGTAGAATAATACGGATCACACCCATTGACTTTGACGATAGCGATGCAGCGTCCTGGACCATTAAGGCCAGAGGCAAAACGTTTACCCCTCCGCGAAAGACAACTATCTCACCCTATACGTTAGCATGGAAATCGATGGTCTATTCACCGGATAGGCTGTTATACCCCATGAAGCGGGTCGATTTTGATCCAAACGGCGAACGCAATTGCCAGAACAGGGGGATATCAGGCTATGAACGGATCAGCTGGGATAAGGCGGTAGATATTGTTGCTAATGAAATCAAGCGAATTAAAAGAGATTATGGCCCGGGCACCATTCTGAACGGTAGCGGGTCCCACCATACGTGGGGAAATTTAGGCTACTGGTTAAGTGCCAGACTCAGGTTTTTTAACTCCATCGGTTTTACTCCCGTTGTCCATAATCCGGATAGTTGGGAGGGGTGGTACTGGGGAGCCATGCATCATTGGGGACACAGCATGCGGCTTGGGGCTCCAGAGGCCTATAGCACAGTTGAAGATTGTCTTAAAGAATGTGAAATGGTGGTATTCTGGTCGAGTGATCCAGAATCCACCAGCGGGGTCTACGGTGCATTTGAAGGGACCGTTCGTCGTCAATGGCTGAAAGAGTTAGGTGTCAAAATGGTACACATTGACCCATTCTATAATCATACGGCTGCCCTGCTTGGCGGCAGGTGGTTTGCCCCCAGGCCGGCAACGGGCAATGCCCTGGCCCTTGCCATTGCCTACGTCTGGATCACTGAGGAGCTCTACGATAAAGATTATGTCGCCAAGCGGACCGCTGGGTTTGACAAATGGAAAGGCTACGTTCTGGGTAAGGAAGACGGAATACCCAAAACCCCGGAATGGCAGGAAAATGAGTCGGGAATCCCTGCCAAGGATGTCCGAGCTTTAGCAAGAGAATGGGGAACCAAAAAGACTTACCTGGCAGCTGGGGGGCTGACCGGTTTTGGCAGTGCCTGCCGCTGTGCCACAGGAAATGAGTGGGCGCGTTCCATGGTCTGCCTTATGGCTATGCAGGGTCTGGGTAAACCCGGCGTGAATATGGGTGGTATGCAGCAGGGGGCACCGGTGGACACCAGGTTCTTCTTTCCGGGTTACGCAGAGGGAGGCTTTTCTGGCGACCTGGAAGCTACAGCGCTGGCTGTCAGTATGTACCAGCGGATGCCTCAGCTCCCCACTGTAAATACAGTCTATCAAAGGGTACCGAGGCTGAATATTCCCGAAGCAATCTTGGATGGTCATACGTCTGGTTATCCGACTGACTCTAGGACTATTGAAGGCCAGTTCCGAAAATTCGAGTATCCGGCCCCGGGCTATCTGCCAATCAAGATGTATTACAAATACGGAGGCTCTCATATCGGCACCATGAGTGATACGAACCGCTACGTGAAGGCTTATAGGTCCGACAATCTGGAATTTGTGGTCAATCAGTCCATCTGGTTTGAAGGTGAGGCCAAGTTTGCCGATATCCTGTTGCCATCCTGCACCAGTTTTGAGCGGTGGGATATTAGCGAATTTGCTAACTGCGGCGGGTATGTCCAGCATAGCTTCAACCAGTGCAACCACCGTGTCGCTATCATACAACACAAGTGTATCGCCCCCTTGGGTGAATCAAAATCAGACTTCCAGATTTTCCTTGAGATTGCTGAAAAGCTGGGGCTTTCATCACACTTTGCTGAGGGCGCAACTGAATTTGACTGGTGCAAGCGGCTATTTGATGCCAGTGATCTCCCCAAATACATTTCATGGGAAAAATTCCTTAAGAAGGGCTACTATGTTGTCCCCGCGCCTAAGGAGGAGTTAAGGGATCCTGTATCCTTTAGATGGTATGCGGAGGATAGATTAAAAGACACACCGGAGATAGCACCGTTACCGGCCGACTATACTGAAAAGTATGGGAAGGGGCTTCAGACGCAGTCAGGCAAGTTAGAGTTTGTTTGTTCAAGCCTGGAAAGGTTTGACCCGAACGACCCAGAGAGACCGACCATGACTAAATACATTCCCTCATGGGAGGGGCATCATACCACGGAACTCTATGCAAAGTACCCGCTGCAGTTGATAACCCCGCATCCCCGGTTCAGCTTCCACACCATGGGTGACGCCAAGGATAGCTGGATAAACGATGTCAAAGACCATCGGGTCCTGATTGACGGTTATTACTACTGGATTGTGAGGATTAACCCGAAGGATGCAGCCGACCGGGCAATCGAAGAGAACGATCTGGTCAAGGTATTCAATGACAGGGGAGCAGTGATTTGTGCGGCTCAGGTGACCGAGCGTGTTCCTCCGGGGACGGTTCACTCTTATGAGTCTTCGGCAAATTATGACCCTGTGGGTGAGCCGGGATATTCCGTAGACCGTGGCGGATGTATTAACCAATTGACTCCAAGCCGAGCAATGATTAAACAATCACACAGTATGGCGGCAAATTCGTGCCTCGTGCAAATAAAGAAGTGGATGGGAGAGGAGAGTATAAAATAAAACGGCCACATCCATTGCTGTGAAAAATGTAAACTGGGTAAATTCTCGGCAAAATGTTCTGTGTTACCTATGGTTACTTAGATTTGAAGTTGCTGACAGTCTATAGAATATAAAATAGAATACCGATTGAATGGGAAAAATAGAAAAGTTAACCAATGGTACCACGGGTGGGCCAGTCTTCGTTTATGTGAAAGACGGCAAGATAATACGTATCACACCCATGGAATTTGATGCCAGTGATGCCCCCTCTTGGGTTATCGACGCAAGGGGGAGGAAATTTTCTCCTGTGCGGAAGACAACCCTCGCTCCATATTCATTTGCTTGGCGCTCGATGGTCTATTCACCTAAAAGATTGTTATATCCCCTCAAACGGATCGATTTTGATCCTGACGGAAAACGAAACTGTACCAAAAGAGGGGAATCAGAATACCAGCGGATCAGTTGGGACGAAGCTGCGGATATTGTCACCTCCGAGATCAAACGAATCAAACGGGAATATGGCCCGGCTGCTATTCTGAGCACTGCGAGCTCTCACCATCTATGGGGACATCTGGGCTACCGTCACAGCGCTTACTTCAGATTTATGAACCTTATCGGGTATACTTATGCTGATCATAATCCGGATAGTTGGGAGGGATGGCACTGGGGAGGCATGCATCAATGGGGATTTAGCCACAGGCTTGGCATTCCCGAGCAGTACGACCTGCTGGAGGATGCGCTTAAGCACACAGAAATGATAGTATTCTGGTCAAGTGACCCAGAGACCACCAATGGAATCTACGCTGCGTTTGAGAGTACCTGTCGTCGTATGTGGCTGAAGGAGCTGGGGGTTAAAATGATCTTTATTGACCCCTTTTATAATCACACGGCTGGCCTCTATTCCGACAAATGGTTTGCTCCAAGACCAGACACAGGCAATGCCATGGCCTGTGCTATCGCCTTTGTCTGGATAACTGAAGACCTTTACGATAAGGAGTATATTCAGACCCGGACAGTCGGTTTTGACAAATGGAAGAACTACATCTTGGGCATAGAAGACGGGATACCAAAGACACCTGAGTGGGCAGAACGGGAAAGCACCATCCCTGCCAGGGAAATCAGGGCTCTGGCCAGGGAATGGGCCTCCAAGAAGACCATGCTGGCCGCTGGCGGCCTTGGTGGCTGGGGAGGCGCTTGCAGGTCGGCTACTGGAGGAGATTGGGCCCGCCTCATGATCAGCCTGCAGGCTATGCAGGGCCTGGGTAAACCCGGCATCAACATCTGGGGAACGACGCAAGGAGCACCGCACAACTCTGAGTTTGTTTTTCCCGGTTACACCGAGGGGGGAATGTCCGGCGATGTGGACAATTCTGCGGCCGGTTTTCGTTGGGTCTATCGTATGCATAAACAGCCTACCCGCTCCAGCATAAACGCCCCCATGGGTCAGCACATTCCCAGACTCAAGATCCCAGAATGCATCCTGGACGGCAAGTATGAATGGAGAGGGAAGGGGTTTTGCGGTCAATCGATTGAGGCCCAGTTCCACAAATACAAGTATCCAGCAGACGGCTATCCAGAGATTCAGATGTATTACAGATACGGCGGCTCGTTTATTGGCACCATGAATGAAACCAATCGGTACGTTAGGGCCTATAGGACCGAAAGACTCCCTTTTGTGGTAAATCAATCCATCTGGTTTGAAGGCGAGGCCAAGTTTGCCGATATCATATTGCCGGCCTGCACCAATTTTGAACGCTGGGACATAAGTGAATTCGCCGGTTGCGGTGGATATATTCCTGATTCTACCTGCCAGGTGAACCACAGGGTCATCAGCCTGCAAAAGCAGTGTATCGAGCCCCTGGGCGAATCGAAATCAGACTACGGAATCTTCGCTCTTTTGGCCAAGAAATTAGGGTTCTACGAGGTCTACACTGAGGGCGGCCTGACCGAACTTGATTGGGTCAAGAGGGTGTTTGATGCCAGTGATCTACCCAAGTACATTTCATGGGATGAGTTCTTCAAGAAGGGCTATTTTGTCGTTCCCTTGCCAAAGGATTACAAATCAACGCCAGCCTTGAGATGGTTCGCTGAGGATAGGAAAAAGGACACACCGGACTGGGGACCTCCTCCTGAGTCCCAGGAAGAGTTTGGTAAGGGACTTCAGACCACTTCCGGTTTGATAGAGTTCGAGTCTTCTAGCCTCAAGAAATTTGATCCCTCCGATGAAGAGAGGCCGCTTATCCCTAAATATATTCCCTCATGGGAAGGCCATCACACCACGAGACTTTATAACAAGTACTCGCTACAGTTGATATCCCCGCATCCCCGGTTCAGCTTCCACACCATGGGCGATGCCAAGGAGAGCTGGATAAACGAAATCAAGGACCATCGGGTCCTGATTGACGATTATTACTACTGGATTGTAAGGATCAACTCGAAGGACGCTGAAAAACGAGGAATCAAAGAGAACGACCTGGTCAAGGTGTTCAATGACAGGGGAGCAGTAATTTGTGCCGCTCAGGTGACTGAACGTGTTCCTCCGGGCACGGTTCACTCATACGAATCTTCAGCAAACTATGACCCAGTAGGTGAACCGGGATATTCAGTGGATCGTGGTGGATGCATTAATATCCTGACTCCAGGTCGTTACATGTCCAAGAATGCCTGTGGCATGGCGCCGAATTCGTGCCTCGTGCAAATAAAGAAATACTAAAAGGTAGAACTGATAAAATGAAAAAGTGGAACCTAATCATCGATGTGGCAAAGTGCCACGATTGCAATAATTGTTTCCTAGCCTGCAAGGACGAATATGTGGACAACGATTTTCCGGGATACTCGGCGCCCCAACCCAGTCACGGGCATAAGTGGGTGAATATCATGCGGAAGGAAAGGGGACAATATCCTATTATTGATGTCGCCTATCTACCTGTCCCATGCATGCATTGCGATAGTGCCCCCTGTATCAAGGCAGCAAGGGACGAAGCCGTATACAAGAGGGATGACGGCATCGTCATCATTGATCCAGTTAAGGCAAAGGGACAGACAAATATTGTCGATTCGTGCCCTTATGGGGCCATCTGGTGGAACGAAGAGGAAAATGTACCGCAAAAATGTACCTTTTGCACCCATCTGCTGGATGAGGGATGGAAAGAGCCCCGGTGTGTTCAGGCTTGCCCTACTGGAGCGTTATGTGTGCGTTATATCGAGGACTCTGAAATGCAGGACATCATCAAAGCTGAGAGGCTAGAAGTCTATGAGCCGAAATACAAAACAAGGCCACGTGTATACTACAAGAACCTGTATCGGTTTACCAAGTGTTTCATCGGAGGTAGTGTTGCGGTTCAAGCAGAAGGCAAAAATGAATGTGCCGAAGGCGCCAAGGTAACTTTGGTCGGAGCCTCAAACAAGAAAATTGACGAGTTTGTGACCGATAACTATGGCGATTTTAAGTTTGATGACCTTGAAGAAAATAGCGGCAAGTACACACTCGAGATCGTTTACCCTGATTATGAAAAGAAAACCTTCGAGGTTGACTTGAAGACGAGCCTTAACGTAGGGACAGTCTTTCTATATCAGAAAAATTTGATTGTATGACTTATGAATATCTGTTCCTATACCTTTGAAGAATATGTAAATCTGGTTAAGTCCTTTCATGGATATGTCGCCCCGGGCGTGGTCATAGGAGGGTTTATGGTAGATCTGGCGTTGAAGCACCTTCCTAAAGACGGACTGTTTGATGCCATATGCGAAACCCCCACCTGTCTCCCTGACGCAATACAGCTTCTCACCCCCTGCACCATAGGGAACGGATGGCTCAAAGTCATCAATATCGGCCGTTTTGCCATAATCCTTTATGAGAAATACCGAGGTGAAGGGATACGGGTTTTTCTGGACCCAGCTAAGTTAGAAGCATGGTCCGAGATCAAAAGTTGGTTTTTCAAGCTAAAGCCTAAAAAAGAACAGGCCTCACAGCTCCTTATAGAACAGATCAGGGAAGCTGGAGCGGATATCTGCAGCATCCAACGGGTTAAGGTTGCTCCTCATTTCATAAAAATACAGCGCCGGGGCGGAATCACCATTTGTCCCCTGTGTAAAGAAGCCTATCCGGTTGATGATGGGGGAATCTGCCGTGCCTGTCAGGGTGAAGCTCCATATATGGTATCTCAGATTCTGGATAACCGCAGGGCTCCTAATGAAGGGAAAAGCGATAATCATACTGAATCGGAGTATGAAGAAGAGCGAGACGTAAATAGCAATAACCAAATATGTTGAGGGAAGGAAGTACAATGACTGTTAGCACTATGGCAGTTGATTTTGAGGAAAGGGTCAACTATGAGCGGTTGCGCCAGGAACGTTTGGCCAAGGCGAAAGAGCAGTTGAAGGCACACGGCTTAGGTGCTCTGCTATGCTACGATTTTGACAACATCCGCTATACCACCGGGACTCACCTAGGAGAATGGGCCAGGAATAAAATGATACGATACGTGATTTTGCCTAGGGATGCAGACCCCATTCTCTATGATCCAGCCGCTCCGGCAAAACGGAAGACTGCTCCCTGGATAGCCGATCGAGTTTTCCCTGCGGTCGGGTCAATGAGGGGAGCCATCCCCCCCGAGGTTGGGAATGTTGAGGCTGTGGCTAAGTCGGTCAAAGAAGTCCTTTCGGAATATGGGGTAGCCAATCAACCTCTGGGGGTTGATATTTTGGACGTCCCCTTTTCCAAGGCCTTGGAAAAGGAAAGGATAGAGGTAGTAGATGGTCAGCAGGCGATGCTGGATGCCAGGATTATCAAGACCAAAGACGAAATTGAGCTCTTAAAGCTCGCTGCAGCCATGGTGGATGCAGCTTATGGAGAGATTGTTAAAAATATTAGACCCGGGGTCAGAGAAAGTGACCTGGTTGCAATTGCTAACCAAGTACTGTTCACCCTGGGGTCAGATTTGGTGGAGTGTGTGAACAGTGTCTCTGGACCTCGGGCTCAACCCCATCCCCATACTTTCGGCGACAGGATTATTCGGCCGGGAGACATGGTTTTCCTCGATATCATGCATTCATTTAATGGTTATCGCACCTGTTATTATCGAACCTTCATCTGTGGGAAGCCGTCCCAAGCCCAGCTTAAGGCTTATGACAAGGCCTGGACATGGTTGAAGAAATCGATCGATGCGGTTAAGCCCGGGGTGACCACGGCAGATGTGGCTAGCTGTTGGCCTCCAGCAGAAGAGTTTGGAATGAAGGACGAAAAGGAGGCATTTTTACTTCAGTTTGGCCATGGTATCGGAATGAGTATCTGGGAGAAACCGGTTATATCTAGGCTCTTTTCATTAGAGTACCCGTTTCCCATTAAAGAAGGGATGACGTTTGCTCTTGAAACCTATTGCCCATCTGAAGATGGGCAGGGGGCAGCCAGAATTGAAGAGGAGGTTGTGGTCACAAAGGATGGTTGCGAAAGATTATTTAAGTTCCCTTGTGAGGAGCTGATCTCCTGCGGAGTTCCTGGAACCATGGCTTATTGAGGCTGCTGCTTCGAAACCAGGACCTTGTTAATGCGAATGCGCGAATTATTTATTTTAATTAAGGGTTCTTCTTTCTGGATGATTGGGTGTGGGTTTACTTTTTAAAAACATAATAGTACAATCAAATTCTGAATTCATCCCAATAGGGGTGCGAATGAAACAAAAGAAAGGAGATTATGAGAGATGTTAGATGAGCTTTCTATTCCCCAAAAATGGGACCTTGAAACGGATATTCTTATCATTGGAGCCGGGACTGCGGGATTAGCCGCGGCCATTGAGGCAACAAAGGCTGGAGCCGAAGTGACAGTTGTGGAACAAATGCCATCATGCGCCGGCAGCCTCTCCGTCTGTGCTGGAAACATCAACTTCGCCGGAAGTGACTATCAACGAAAGCAAGGCTTTGAAGATTCGCCGGATAAGTACTACGAAGATGGTATAAAGGTCTGTCACGGGGATGCTACCATGTGGAGGGTATTTGTCGATAACCATCTCCAGACTTACAAGATGATTACAGGCCTGGGCTACAAACCTATAGCAGTATGGCAGCTCCCAGAGCATAGTGCCCAGAGGTCCCACTATTTCGAGGGCGGCGGACCAGAACTATTAAAGCTTCTTGAGCGCGGCAGCCGGGAAAAGGGTGCTAAAATTCTTTTCAACCACAAAGCACGGAGATTGTTTGTAGACCCTATGAGAAAAAGGGTTGTCGGCATCAAGGCGGAAAAAGACAAGAAAGCCTTGAACTTTAAAGCCAGAAAAGCGGTAATTATCGCTTCAGGAGGCTTTGGCAATAACCCCAAAATGGTGGAGGAGTTCAAAGGCCTTGAGTATGCCAAAAGGTGCCTCCCGACAATGAGGGGGCATACTGGAGAAGGGATAAGGATGGCTATGGCCATTGGCGTCGCCACCAGCCACATTGGAACTGCGGCCATACCATCAATTCCTATGGATGCCAATACCAAAAAGCCGGCAGCCATTACGCTTCACCACACGGTATGCGGTTCTATACTTGTAAATTCACTGGGTAGACGATATGTAAATGAATGTCTCAAGATATTCCCAGATATAGGTGAGGCTTCATTTGCCCAACCTGGCGACTACGTTTTCACTATCTATGATAGTCAAATCAGGGAATTTATTGAACTTATTGATTGGTCTGTGTTTAAAGAATATGAAGACGAAACCGTTGAGGGGCTGGCTAAGCAACTGGGTATAGACCCTAATGCGTTCGCAGAAACGATAAAGGAATACAACGACGATATAGACAAGAATGGATATGATACGAAGTTCGGGAAGAAATTGCTGCTTGGGCACGTAAATAGACCACCGGTGAAAATTGAGAGGCCTCCATTCTATGGAATCAAATTGATGCAATGCTTTACCTCATTCAAAGGAGGGTTAAAGATTAATCCCAAAGCGCAAGCGATAGACCAATACGGTGAGGTTGTTCCGGGATTATATGCAGCGGGTGAAGGTGCTGGTGGTCTCTTTGGCCAGGGTTCTTATATCTGTGGAACAATGATCTGCGAGTCATTGACATTCGGTCGTATAGCTGGAATAAACGCTGCTGCAGAAAAACCTTAATTCTGGTGTACTTTATAGCGGCAGTTTAATTTGAAATGCCCATCATAATTAATAAGGAAGAATGCGAAGGGTGTGGGACCTGCACATCTATATGCCCTAACTCTGCTATCGTATTAAAAGAAGTAGACGGGTCTATAATCGCTGAAGTAGTTTCAGAACTATGTGATGAGTGTTGCGAATGTATCGAGTTTTGTTTAAGAGGGGCAATTAAAGAAGGTGCCTAACCTATCATGAGTAGCATCTATGAGGAAAGGCCGTGGTTGGGTCTATATCCTAAGGGGGTGCCCAGCGACCTTAAAATCTCAAACAAGACAGCAATCGATATCTTTGAGGACACAGCGTCCAAGCTACCTCAAGCACCAGCCATTCATTATTACGATAACACTATTAGCTACGGGGAACTGAATTCTCTGGCTGATAGCTTGGCAGCAGCTTTAGCTGACTTGGGGCTGGATAAGGATGACCGCATAGCTCTGGACTTGCAAAATATTCCACAATTTCTTATTAGCCAGTATGCAGCTTGGAAGCTGGGGGCAATTGTGGTCCCGCTAAACCCTATGTACAAGGAGAAGGAACTTGAGTACTTCCTCAATGATTCCAGGGCAAAGGTCATCGTTGCTATGGAATCCACCACCTATAAAACGGTAAAGCGCGTAATAGCTAAAGTGCCTATAGAGCATGTCATTACCACTTCAGAGGTTGATTTCCTGCCCCCAGAGCAGCCTCTTCCCGAGTTACTTAAAGATTTTCAAAAAGGAAAACCTCCTGAGACACTTGACTTCCTAGAACTCATAGATAAATACCGGTTGAACACCGCACCCCGGACTGAAGTCAATCCTGATGACGTGGCGCACCTCATATACACCTCCGGCACGACAGGCCCCCCAAAAGGCGCCATGAACACTCATAGAAACACGGTCTTCGCTGCGGAGGCCGGCTATAAGACCTTTTGCAATGTAGGTGCCTCAGATGTAGTGCTGGGAGCTGCTCCCCTGTTTCACGTCACCGGCACCGTTGGTCACCTTGCCATTACCTCCCTAGTTGGTGCGCCACTCGTGATTTTGTACAGGTTTGACCCAGCAGAAACGCTTCGTCTCATTGAGAAATGGAAAGTGACAAATATAGTGGCTGCAGTTACATTCTTTATCGCTCTTCTGGATCACCCTGATTTTCATCGAAGGGACCTTTCCTCTCTCAAGAAGGTTTACAGCGGTGGAGCTCCTGTCTCGGCAGGATTTGTTGATAGGTTTGAGCAGGCCAGCGGCATTTATATCCACCATGCGTATGGTCTGACAGAGACCACTTCTCCTGGCCTCTTTCACCCCTCGGTAATGCGAGTCCCAGTAGACCCCGAAAGCGGCGCGCTGTCCCCTGGTTTCCCGCTACCAAATTGCTGCGCTAAAATAGTGGATGCTGAAGAAGGAACCCATGAAATGCCGCCAGGCGAGTTAGGAGAGATAATTATCAAAGGGCCCATGATTGTTCCGGGTTACTGGGGTAAACCTGAGGAAACCGCTCATGCCATAAGAGACGGGTGGCTGTACACCGGTGACATAGGAAAGATGGATAAAGATGGCTGGTTCTATGTGGTAGATAGAAAAAAGGACCTTATCAATGTTTCTGGCTTTAAGGTGTGGCCTCGAGAAGTAGAGGACATCCTTTACCAGCATCCGGCTGTTAAGGAAACAGCTGTCGTTGGTGTACCAGATGCCTATCGGGGTGAGACGGTAAAGGCTTTTGTGTCACTACGTGAAGAATATGAAGGCAAAATAAGTCCCCGGGACTTGATTGAGTTCTGCCGGCAGAGAATGGCAGCCTATAAGTATCCGAGGATTGTTGAGTTAATCCCAGAAATTCCCAAGACATTAACGGGAAAATTCCTAAGACGGGCACTCAGGGAGTGAGACCTGCATGGGAATACAGCGGAGAGAGATTAATTAGAAATTCTACATATTGTATATTATCAGCACATTTGGCAAAGTTAGCCGAGATTAAGGAGCAGCAATAAATGAGGGAGAGAAAAGATATGAAAGATCCGGTTATGAGTTTGCAGGAGCAAGCGGACTTGAGGGAACGTGCTAACGAATATTATTGGTTCCCCCTTCGTCAAGCAAAGGAAGATGATATTAAGGAAAACTTGAAGATCATCGTTGGGGGTAAAGGGTGTAGAGTTTGGGATGCCGAAGGGAAGGAATATTTGGAGGCATGTGCCTCTGATTGGACAGCAGCTGTGGGTTATGGAAGGAAAGAGATAGCAGATGTCGCCTATGAACAACTTCTGAAGATCCCACATGTCGACCCCTTCGGCAACTACGCGGCAGCTTCCACGATAAACTTTGCCACAAAGCTAGCTCAGATTGCACCTGGCACCTTGTCTAAAGTGTTCACTATTTCTGGAGGCTCTGAGGCCAATGAGTCAGCTCTAAAGTTAGCAAGGCAGTATCAAGCACGGGCAGGCTTTCTCAAGAGATTTAAGTTTATCAGCAGAAGACTTTGCTATCATGGAGCCACTTTTGCTTGCCAGAGTCTTTCTAGCGACCTATTTTTCAGATCCTATTTAAATGAGCCGTTGCTATCTGGATGCATACGTGTGGCTCATCCCTATTGCTATCGGTGTGAGTTCGGTTTGGAGTATCCATCTTGTAATCTACTCTGCGCTAAACAATTAGAACAAGCAATCCAATCTGAAAACCCCTCTACAGTAGCAGCAGTGATTTTGGATCCGGTAAGTGTTCAGGCGTTTGGCTCCGTTCCCCCACCAGAATACTTACCCATGATACGCAAAATCTGTGACCAATATGGCGTCCTTATGATTATGGATGAGGTAGTTTGTGGCTTCGGGCGTACCGGGAAGTGGTTTGGCTGTAATCATTGGGGAATAGTCCCCGATATAATGACCATGGATAAAGGAATAAGTAGCGGCTACCTACCACTCTCTGCGGTAGCAGTTAAAGAGGAGATAGCGGCTAAGTTTATTGGTACCCCGAGAGACGCCTTTGCACATGGCCATACATGGTGGGGGCATCCAGTTAGTTGTGCCGTCGGCCTTGCCAACATCGAAATTATCGAAAGAGAAAGGTTGGTGGAGAACGCTGCCGAAATGGGGACATATTTTCTTGATGCACTCCACTCTGCGCTTGACAAATCGGCCATAGTGGGGAACATTCAAGGGCTCGGCTTGCTGATTGATGTTGAATTAGTTAGGGATAAGAAGACAAAGGAACGTTTTGCGGGTGCAGAGGCAGCTAAGTTAAGGCGAAAGCTCACTAATGAATTGCTTAAGCGAGGTCTTATCGCCCAAGTGAGCTCTGTTTACATATCGCTACTCCCGCCCTTAATCATAACTAGATCAGAAATAGATGAGATAGTACATACTTTAGAAGTGAGCATCAGGGAAACCGAAAAGGAAAAGATGCCTGGCTAAACACCTGTAAGCAGCACTGTTTATAGTTAGCAAAAATTGGTAAGAGAAAATCCGAGGAGCGTCCTTGACCCTCCGGGAGTAAGATAGTAATGGGAAAAGCATCAAAGGGAGGAAATATTGATGAATGATAAGAAACTCGAAGGACAAGTTGCCATTGTTACTGGTGCTAGCCGAGGCATTGGTAAAGCCATCGCTCTAGCCCTAGCCGGTGCAGGGGCGGCAGTTACAGTGGCTGCGCGAACCGTTGAGGAAAGCGCCCCCTTGAAAGGTACTATCCTGAAGACTGCCGACGAGATTAAAGCTCAAGGGGGACGAGCACTTCCCATACAAACCAATGTCGTGGATGAGGAAAGTGTAGCGAACATGGTGCAAAAGACACTAGACGAGATGGGGCGCATTGATATTCTGGTCAACAATGCCGGCACTAACATACCTCGTTACCTTAAGGATTTAACGCTGAAACAGTGGGACCTCATAATGAAGGTTACATCGCGCAGTGTGATAGTTTGCACCAAGGCGGTGATGCCATCAATGATGGCGCAAAGGTATGGACACATCATCAATATGTCATCGGTAGCAGCGATTACCTTTAACGACCCCATGACTGGCCTAGCCTATGATGTCAGCAAGGCAGGCATCAACCGCTTCACATGGGGGCTGGCTGAGGAACTGAAGGAATACAATATCGCAGTCAATGCCCTGATGCCTAAAAATACTACCAGCGAGGGATGGGTTATGCTAAATCCTGACGTTGACAAATCTGATTGGCAATCGCCTGAGCTATGGGGTAAGATCGCTACCTTCGTAGCAACCAGAGACCCTGCAAACTTTACCGGCAGGATACTAACCGCAGACGATGTTGAGCAGGAGATGGCTAAGGCTGGCTGGAATCTATAGCTGGAAGGAGGTGGCAGTTGCAGTATCGAACGATATTGTACGAAAAGGAGAATGGCATCGGTGTGGTCTGCATTAATCGCCCGGAGGCACTCAACGCGCTGAATAATGAGGTGTTTTCTGAGCTGTATCAGGTCTTCAATGAAATAAATACTGATAGCGAGGTAAAAGTGGCAATAATAACCGGTGCTAGGGATAAGGCATTTGTTGCCGGGACGGACATCACCGAAATGAAATCACGGTCAAGCTTAGAAATCAGGGGTTTTGCCATGGCAGCGCGCAAAGCAAACGAGGCAATATACAACCTAGGGAAGCCAGTTATCGCCGCCATCAACGGTTTCGCCTTGGGCGGAGGATTAGAGCTTGCTATGGTATGTGATCTGCGTATCTGTTCCGAGAACGCCAAATTTGGCCAGCCCGAAATCAATCTAGGAATTATACCCGGTGGTGGTGGCACGCAAAGGCTTACGCGCTTGGTGGGTATGACCAAGGCTAAAGAACTCCTGTTCACCGGGGACATGATTGACGCCCAAACGGCTGTTGACATAGGTTTAGTCAATAAAGTGGTCCCCAGCGAAAAACTGATGGATGAGGCTAAGGCCCTCGCGGAGAAGCTCCTGGACAAAGGAGCAGTAGCCCTGAGACTGGCCAAAACCGCTATTAATAGCGGCACTAACATGGATCTAAGTTCAGCCTTAGACTTTGAAGCGGAATGTTTTGCTATGTGTTTTTCCACCGAGGACCAAAAGGAGGGGATGGATGCTTTTATTGAGAAGCGAAACCCCAAATTCCAAGGAAAATAGCTAAGTCTGCGTGGGGATGTCAAAGACAAACCACAGTTAGACTTACTAAGGAGCCGATATTCATGAAAGTTAGGAGAGTTTTCGTAATGGGTGCTAGAGTGATGGGCAGTGGGATGGCCCAAGTGACGGCGCAAGCGCGCTATAAAGTCATGATGATGGATATTGGGCAAGACCTCATAAAGAGAGCTCTGAACAGCATTGAAAAAAGCCTTACAAAATGGTAAGCAAGAGTAGTATTAGCGAGGACAACAAACATGAGATACTATCCAATATTACTATTGCTAGGATATAAACAGCGCTAAGATACTGATCTGGTTATTGAGGCAAGGCTTAACTGTGACCAAGGCTGATGATATAGTAATTGTAAGTGCTGCCAGAACTCCATTTGGCAGGTATGGCGGTTCACTCAAGGATATTGACTACTATGATCTGGGAGCTATCCCAATGAGGGAGGTGCTAAAAAGGGTCAACCTTAGTCCTGATGTTGTAGACGAGGTTTTTTGGGGAGTAGGCGATACCTCGCCATGCAAAGACCCCTATACACCGGTTGCCGCTAGGCAGTCGCTTATTAAGGCAAGCCTCCCTGCTGAGACAGTATCAATTTCCTTTGACATGGCATGTGTATCAGCGATGCACGCAGTTAAGCTGGCAGCTATGTCCATGAGATTAGGGGAAATAGATGTTGCCATAGCCGGTGGTGCTACTTCTTTTAGTAGGGAGCCAATCCTAGTGAGAGGACTCAGATTTGAAGGGTATCGGTTAGGTGATGTCACCATGGAAGACCCTCTATATGCGCTTGGTTACAAAGACTTCAATCCGGTAGCCGTTGATAGCGATAATGTAGCCTTTGAATACGGAATAGATAGACAGGAGCAGGATGAGTGGGCGCTACGCAGCCATATGAACTATGGCAATGCCTGGAATAAGGGAAAGTTCAAGGACGAAATAATGGCTCTTACTATACCCCAAGCGAAAGGTGAGTCTAAAGTATTAGACATTGATGAGCAATATCGGCCAGACACGACCCTAGAAAGACTTTCTAGGTTAAAGACAATATATGGTACTAGGTCAGTTACTGCCGGGAATGCACCTGGTATGAACGACGGGGCTACAGCTATTCTGGTGATGACTCGGCGCAAAGCAGAGGAGTTCGGTCTTGAGTGTCTGGCTACGGTAGTCTCACAGGTATCAATTGCTATTCATCCTAATCGCATGCCGGAAGGCCCAGGATATGCCATTCAGGAGGTTTTAAAGAAAGCAGATATGAGCCTAGATGATGTGGCAGTCGTAGAAATAAATGAGGCTTTTGCCTGCGTGCCTTTAGTATCCACCAAGTTGATTACAAGGGGGGGTAAGAAGAAGCTCAACCAGATAAGGGACAAAACGAATATCAACGGTAGCGCCGTAGCCATCGGACATCCTAACACTGCAAGTGGGGCAAGGATAATCATGAACCTCATGTATGAATTGAGGAGGAGAGGGGGCGGATATGCCTTGGGAGCCATATGTGGTGGGCTGGCGCAAGCTGATGCTACCTTAATCAAAGTAGAATAGTTTTTAACACACGAGGGCGAGGATTGCGCTCACAGTTAAGAACAAAGCCTTGTGGGTTGCTTTTGACCCAATTCAAATAGCCAGCATCATCGTCAATAAACGTTGTTACACCGGCTCGACTCTGCGCGTCAATGGTAAAAATAGGAGTGGTCTTCAGATACTGCTTCCCTCGGGGATAAGGAACAGGAAATTGACCCCACTAGTGTTAATATTCTGACGATGCATAAAGCAAAGGGGCTTACTGCAGACGCTGTTTTTCTAGTAGGCGCAGAAGATGAATATATCCCTGGAGATCAACTTGGCGAAGAAAAGGAGGGAGACGAGCGGCGGCTACTTTACGTTTCCTTAACGCGCGCTAAGCATACTCTATTTATAACCTATTGTCAAAGAAGAACTGGTCAGCAAAGATGGACTGGTCGGAATTCGGGACAATTTAAGAGAACGCTCTCTAGATTCTTAATCGATGCGCCTATCAGGCCAGTGAACGGCAAAGCCTATTGTCAATCGCTACCACAGAGCAAAAACTATTCAAAATAGTATGTAACAATCAGCCAGAATGTGTAATGATGAATTGCCGCTCCCCTTTCAGGTACCAGATGAGTCTTCCGGGATAGAGATTTTCACAACAACTTCCCCTTTTCAAGGTTCTTTCGTCATTTCTTTCTGAAACCTTTGTTTTTGAGATTTTTTCACAATACTATTCACAATCCTGTTGTCAAGAATACCGTCGAGGTATTGTCATTCCTCAACTTCGTCGAAATACTGTCGAGGTACTGGCGAGGTATTGTCAAACCCCAATTTCGTCATATTTCGAGGAGTAGTACACCCCATGGAGAAAGCGAGGTCTTTCGTCAAAGTCGTCAAGAATTGCCCTGGCAGATTTCTCGAGAGAGGTGCCTGATAAAACCTCAGACTGTCATTGAACGTTACCGACCTCGTATACCTCTGTACCATCTCGAGGTTTTCCCACCGGCCCAGGTCTTTGATGGTCATCACGTCAAGCCCGGTACCTGAACGCCCATAAGTTCGAAACTCTTGTCGTTAGTAAAATAAGGGAACGCATTTTGACCAGGGAGAATCTGATAAAACTAGTCAAGCTGGTTAATGAAGAGATGGATTGGGCGACAAAGTCTTATCAAGACGAACTAGACGTGATATGTGATGAGGTAATTGATGTCAATCACCGTCTGGAGCGGCTGTATGATGCTATCGAAACGGGCAAGATAAATCTCGATGAGCTGGTGCCGCGGATCCGTGAATTACGGAGTCGTCAGGAGCAGCTACAGTTGAGGAGGATTGAGATTGAGAACCAGATGTCCGATAGGCGTGTTGAACTTGTCGAGCTGGAAACTATTTCCTGCTATGTTGATGATCTGCATGAGTTACTCAAAGAAGGCTCGTTAGCGGAGAGAAGAGCTTTTATCAGAAGCTTTGCGAGAGAGGTGAAGGTGACTGGTAATGAGGTGGTCTTGAGTTACACAATACCGACCGTGCCGGACAACGTCACTATCGAGAAAGAAGGAGTTCTACCTACCGTACAGTATGGTGGGCGGTACTGGACTTGAACCAGTGACCTCTTGCGTGATATGACACTGGTTTGAGCTGCTGCCGGGGAGGGGGTTGACCTGGTTGTTGAATTGATGCTCCATTTTAACATCACCCCCTTTTTAATATTCCTGATACCATTATATCGGGCCGCGGCTCATTTTACAAAAAGAGCTTTTATCAAACTTGAAATCGCCGAGTAACACTCGCAAGTCTTGTATGTGAGCCGTCAGGTAATATGGGGAGCTGGCAAAGAACCCCCGTTCTGTTCCGCAGGTTTCAAGATTTCGAAATCAAGTGGCCAATTTCTTCTGACTTCCCCACTTGCCGAGTATAGGTCAATGGCTGCTCCGTCGTGCTGTAGCTGAACCGGCCTATACACCAAAGCTGGCTTGATTTTCCTTTGTCCTATAGGCTAGCGTTTTCACCCGAGCCGGTTTGGATGGGAAGTTCGCCATTGGGTAAAAAGAAAGGGGAATTTGATGACGGTAGAGGAGTGTTAGAATAAGGGAGTCAAGGGGTGGTTTCACTGATTATTTGCTTGCAACTCGGACAGCAGGACTTCAAGGAGCGCGTACCAAGAGATCCAGATACAAGTAATAAACCCCGTTAGCCCCGCTAGAGACTTCACGGTGCAATTAGCTGAACCTCGCGGACTAAAGATGAAAAACAAGGAATACTGAGGACCACCCAGGGTTCTATAGACATTCAACTTCTGAATATCCAGATTTGATTGTTACACCAGGGACATTCAGCATACCTGCTAGCACCGCAAGCTCGCTAGTGGACTCGCTACATGGGACAAAAAGACTTAACCCAGCTTTGGGGTATTTTGAGGGTATTGACCCTTGTATATCTGAGCCTATAGGTCAAAACTTGGCTACAGGTCTTGTTCTTCCACCGGGAGCAGAGGTGAGCATTGGAGGCGGTGAGGCTGAGTTGAACTAGCTTATCCAGTTACGGAGGGTAAAGATTGTTGTCCAACAATTCGGTATTTTGTTCATGCCGACACCCAATCGCTGTCCGATGCCCCTGAGCAGACCAGCTTGCGAAGGTACTGTAGATACGACCTCCGGTGGTTGTGACACGGTTCCTGTGACAGATGCTGTCACAGGTGGCTGTGACACGGGTGGCTCATGTAAATTATTCAAATATTCCGTGCCTTTTTCTGTCACAGAGTCGCATTAACAACTTGAGGTGTCTTGCGCTTACGTCTCTATGATTCTATGCCTGATGCTGTCACTGTGACATGTTACCTGTGACCTGTGACTACAACCGTCACCATCTTCAATGGATTTGAAAACGTTGGCTTCGGAAGGAACAGTTCCTGTGATTTCTTTTTGTTCGGTCTTTTGTTCGGGTTTCGGTTCGGGTATCGGTTCGGTTCGGGTTTCGGTCTGTATCAAAGTCTCCTTACGCTTATCGGCTTCTATTATCGATTCTGTTCCCTCAGGTATAATTTTCCGTTGCCCTTCCCCTTCTGCTTCCGCTAGCCCCCGCTCTTTTAAGCGATATAAATCTTTTCCGATATTTAATGACCTCTCACCGATTGCGTCAGCAATTTGTTTCAGTCATATTGGCCCTTCGGCATCGTAGAGGTATATCGCTACCTTTTGAATCCTTGGTTTCTCTTCAGGTATTCTATACCTCCTTTATTCGTATCCTCCCTTCTTCGGCATATATTCCTTCAAATAATTTTGACCGAGCTAGAAGCACCAGTTACGGTACCGGGAGAAGTTACCCCTCGGGCGGCCCTATCATCGCCTCTGTTTTACTTCCCTGTCAAAGGGCAACATGGCCCCGCCCGGATGTTTTGGCCTATAACCTCACAATAGGCTCCTATCCGAATTGACCTATATGCGAAAGCCAGCAGTTGTAATTAACCACCAACTTTGACCCACTAGCCAACAATACGAAGTGCGCCACGCCTAAAAGGTTTTTGTAGTCCGATCCTCCAGCAAGTACCGAACCTTGAAGGCTTATACCCCTCAAATCAAGTCGTTTCGCTCCATCGCTGTTCCCCCCTTTCTCATAAACTTTTCTAGCCCCGCCCTTCAGTGTCTATTGCATAACGTCTATCACACACCTTAACTCTTATGAAGATTTTTCTGCGGACCGAGTCTTCTGCCCTTGACTTTATCCCGTTTCGGGATTATAATATCCCTAAAAGGGACAAAAATCAGTGGAAAAGAAGAAATTTTACTGCCTATACTGTGGGAGTTGGTTAGAAGCAAGAACCGAGATGCCGGAAGAAAGGCAATGTTCCCATTGCCGTAGGAGGAAAGGAATAATACCGGAGCAAGAATACCGGAGAGGAGTTGAAGTAGCGAAAGATGTTTTAAGGCGTAAGAAGCCCAAAGTTCCCTTCCTTCAGGCTATAGAAGATGTGGCTGATATTCTAGCTCAAACTTTCCCCAACCCTCTTATCCCTGGCAGGACCTTAATTCATGTCATTAGGAAAGCGCAGGAAGAAATAAAAGAAGGAAAGTGATAAAAGTTCCATTTCGTCTAATAATAAGCATACAAGAAATGAGACCTTATCTGCTTTGAAGTGTTCTATAATGACGCGAATGCCAGCGACAGACACTTTGCTCCGGTTGGGCGCAAAGACGAAGACAGAACCGCCGTATCAAGTGTGCTAGCCGCTGCCTTTTCACATACTGGATGTGGCTATGGTTATCCGGCAGATATGAGAGGAGGAAAATGTCTGACAGCAGATTTATTACCCGTGAGGAGCAAGCTTACTACTCTAGACTGTTCACGGAGCCGTGGTTAAGCGATATTGTGGGGGTGTTCCAGCAAGGGGCGGAGGAGCTTTTCGACCTCCTTTGCTACCTTCGGAGCAAACCGCAGTATGTTTCGTTTTCACTCTCCAGCGGTGCCCAGCTACAATTCCTTCGCGTTGAAAAAAAGTGGGTCGACCGTGGGGTGCGTCTGCTCTTCAGCGACGGAACCATAGGGGGCTTTCAGCCAATTTGCTTCCCATGTGCGCGGGTTCTGGATGAGGAAATGGGCCTGTGGTGCAGGGGCGTCTGGCCGGAGGAAGAATTTCTACATTGGCGATATCGGGAACGAGACAGGCTGTACCTTCCAGTCGAGCAGCGTGCGTTACCCGCCAATGAAGAAACGAAAATCACCTTGAAACACTTCGGCTGCGGACGACCCTTGGCAACGACGACTCTGGAGCAGCTTGCACGGCTCAATGTTCCCATTACAGACGAGAACTTTGCCATCATAGTGAGGCAATGGCAAAGGACGGACAAGACTTCCCCAAAGGAGCTCCTACTTTTGGCCTTGGAGCAGGCTGTGCACTCTGCACTTCCTGCGAAGCTCTGTGGCGAGCGGCTCTGGCAACTCCTTTATGACGGCATAAACCCGATGGACATGACCATAAAAGAGCTGCTCTCCGGCTGGGATGTTAGCAGCTACGATGGGCGTGAGCCTGCTTACAGGCACACGGAGTATCACGAAGTCATTATTCGCAGTATAGTGAACTTCGCTTCACAGTTGGATGACCTTGTAAGAATCCAATTATGGGATCACCCTGCGCTCAACGTCACTCTGAGAACTGCCTACGAAAGGGGGTTTCTCAAGCCGCGCAGAGTGGGAAATACCCTGGCCAACAATGTGGCCACCAGGCTTGGGTTTCAACCAGTGCCCAACGGCTGGGCGAAAAGTAACGGCGGCCACGAGCTAATTGTGACAGAGGAAGGAGACGTCTATATTAACCGCGTCAAGGTTTGTGTCCATCCTGTCGAAGGACAGTTCCTCCCCAAGGGTGATGTGGTTGCCAGTCTGCTGATGACACTCGCTACGGACCTGCGACAGGGCCTGCTTTCAGGGCCAGACCTTGAAGCCCTCGAGACCCTGCTTCCGCTGGAAGAAAGCGCCACGGTGCTCAGGGGTCTGACGACATTAATAGAAAAGGAGTGAGAGATCGTGAAAGCGACCAAAAAGATCAGGTTAATGACCCTTTCCCCGCTGGGACACACCATTGAGCTGAAGGAGATCAGAGAGCTCAAGTCGGAAGAGTTGTTTAAGCCCGGATACGCCGTCCTGGTTGGCGGGCGTGCGGTGGGCTCCCTGTTTGAACTGGTTCAAAGCTGTCGTCAAGCCGAGACAGAGGTCATACGTCTCGTTTCAGTTACCCGTGGGTGTTAATTCTCCGTACTGCCTATGGCTGATGCTACGGAACCACAAAGGCTCAGCGATTTGGAGGGAGGCTGGGACGGTGTCGAGCTCTTTCGCCTCAGATACTTGTGCGGTTGGGTGCGGAAGCAGAAATTGTTGTAGCTGGAGAAGCGCCCCTTGGGTGGCCCTCTATCATCCCCCTCTGTTTTACTTCTGGTGACGGGGGGACACGGCCCTGCCCAAATGCTTTGGCCTATAACCTTTCAATAAGCTTCTATCTGGATTGATCTTACTGCTATGTCGATTAACCTATACTGCTATCCGAATTGACCTATATGTGAAAGCTGGCAGGTGTAATTAACCGCAAACTTCGACGTACTAGCCAACAATGCGATGTTTTGTTAACTTTCGACTAGGGTCGAAAAGACTGACTACGAGGCAGTCGGAATCTTGCTGGCAAGAGCAAACCGTCACTGCCGGTACAAGGAGGCAAAACATTTCCAGTAAGGGGCAAATGTTGATCTGATGGCTTCCACTACCCTTCTTGTTTCCAGAGCTGCATAATCCCTTGTATGTCCCACAGGAATAGTGTACGGTTCTTCAAGGTCTAGCTCTATTCCTGTCAGGCCGCAGATCGAGGCCACCCATCCCCTGGGAAATAGAGTTCCTACTGGATCGTACCCAGAACCAGCGAATGCCACTACCTTACCCTGGCATGCCCTATCGGCAGCGCGCCCTACCTTGTTCCCAATCATATGGATTCCCTGCAAGGTCAATCCCATTCGGGTTATTTGATCCATGAAGTGGGTATCGCTTCCGTCCACCAGTATTATTATTTGTGGCTGAAATTCTTCCGCCAGTGGAATGAATACCTCATCTAGCACATATTCATATGCCAAATCACCTGTACCGGGTAGCAGCGGGACATTCACTGAGTAACCCATGCCTTTCCCTTCTCCTATAGGATTCCTGTAGCCTGGCCCGGGGTAGAGGGTGTGGGGGTCTTGGTGGATGGATATGAACAGCACCCTGGGATCACGAGCAAAGATTCCATAGAGGCCGTCCCCAGCATGAGCATCTGTATCGAGAATCAGTATCCGCTGCACCCCATAGTTCTGCAATAGGTTTTCAGCACATATTCCTACATCACTGAATATGCCAAATCCCTTTTCGTAACTTCTACCCGCATGTTGTACCCCTCCGCCTATCACGATTGCCTTGATGAATACTCCTGACTGAACCAGCTCTCCGGCAAGCTTACCAGCCCCAGCCATGAGCTTCGCTGCCCTAATTACAGGAGGGGAAAGGGGGGTGTCATGGGGATCCCGGGATTCGCATCTCTCCACCCGCCTGATATATTCCTCAGTATGGACTAGCTGCAGTTCATCTTCAGTTGCGTAGTTAGGCTCAACGATTTCAAAGAGTGGATTGTCACCGAGCTTTTCCCTAAACAAGCGGATAAAGCTTTCATATCTGTCACCGGTTAGGACATGTCCCAAGTCGTATTCCTGCATTTTCTGGCTATAAAGTATCGCTGTCCGTATCATAGGCCTGACTCCCAAGGAGCGGTTTCTACTACACTATCAACTATTGACTGGGTTCGGTAATCACACCATATAGCTCCGGCCGGCGGTCCTGTATGTGATCTACCTCATACTCGCCAGGTACGAGGGTGACATGCTTTTGTCGCGCTGACTCTAGACTGACCTCACCATATATGATTTGTTCCTTATCAGGGCTGGCAAGACCTAGTATGTCCCCCGAAGCATCAACGATTTTACTCAGTCCGGCAAATGAGTAGCCTCTCTCACTACCAATACGGTTCGCTACTGCCAGGTGAACTCTATTCTCAATGGCCCTGGCACTAACCACGTAGGTAATTACTTTTTCCCCACGGCGTTGAGGGAAGTTGGCGGGCAAGACTAACACATCCGCTCCCAGTAGGGTCATAACCCTTGAGCTCTCAGGAAAGACAACATCATAGCAGATCTGGAGCCCTATGTTGCCTATCGGAGTCTGATATACTTGGAAAGGCTCATTACCTATGTCCACGAAGCGGTCGACTCCCAGAAAGGGAAGGTGGTTCTTTCTATATTTCCCAATAAGTCCACTGGGTCCGAGAAATGCCGCAGCGTTAAACAATTTATCGCCATGTTCCTCCAGGAGACCAAAGATAACATAAACCTTGAGTTCCTGGCAGAGAGAGACGAGTTTCTCAGTGCTGGGCCCAGGTATAGTTTCCGCAAAAGGCTGCACCTCTTGGCGGCTGGAAAAGATGTAACCGCTCAGGCTACACTCGGGAAATACAATCAGGTCAGCATGGTTTTCCGCAGCTTCTTTAGCTGCGCTCAAAATACTTCTCAGATTCTCCCTTCTTTTCATTAGCTTGGGCTCCATCTGAACCACAGCAATTTTTATCCTGTTTGGCATACAGCCTCCTTAACCAAAACAAGCTAAAACTACCCTCGTCTACGTCTCTACTACAAATGAATGGAGAGGCATTATAATACAGACATCATATACCAATTCCCTATACGGCACAATTTGGCTTATTGTGCACTTTTAATAATCTAAACTCGTATTGCCACGCGTTATTTCAGAAAACTATTTACTGGTCTACTCTAGCTAGGGAATAATTTCACTATGTCTTTGCTAATACTTCCATTTTTTATGATGCTTTGAATAAAGACAAAAGGAACTCTTTACAGACGTTGATTGTTTCATCAGCCTCCTGTTTTGTAGCTAAATGACCGAGATGAGCAATCTCGTTTCGAATATTTCGAAGCTTTTCGAGTTGCTGTTTCGTACTCGCCTCTAAGATTCCCAGTTTTCCCAGCACTCTTAGGTTTCTAGAAATATCTACCTCGCCTAGGGCCCGGCTAATCTTGTTGCTAACACCTTGGGCGGTAAGATATTCCTCCTACTTTAAGGAAACCCACCGTTTCACAAGCAAAGAGGCACCAGCCCACGGGGTTGATGCCTCTCTTAAACCTCCCACTATCTTTACACCCAGGACTTCCTGCGGTTGCTTCATGATCACCTCCTGGGTGACATCTTACCTTATCTGAATCCTATCTGCACTGATCGAGAATCGATGGAACGGGGAATAGCCTCCCCCACTTGACAGGGAGAGAGAGGGTAGCGCTATAATATTTTCCACCTGAAGGTATAACCAACTTTTGAACGACACCGGAGAAAAGGAGGTGAATGATGTAATCTAGTGATAGAAAAAGTCGAGAGATTAGAGGAGAAATTTGGAAGGGGGGGAACAAAATGCAAGGGAAAAAATGGTTGGTAGTATGGATGAGTCTGCTAGTGTTAGCCTTGGTGGTAACGCCGCTGCTTGCCGGTGGTTGTGCGAGGGAGGTAGGTCCCAAAACCCTTAAGATTGGTACGGTGATGCCGATTTCCGGACCTCTCGGCGTGATTGGTCTAGCCTGGGACCGGGGGTTTGACCTAGCTGCCGATATGGTGAATGAGCAGGGTGGGCTGAAGGTCGGGGGTGACACGTATCTGATAGAGTTCATACACGAGGATAGTAAGGCGAGTCCTGAAGCATCAGCCACTGCCGCTAATAAGCTCGTTTACCAGGACAAGGTCAAGTTTGTGATAGGAGCTGTTATGACGCCCGCTTCGGAAGCGGTTTACAGCGTCACCAAACCAGCTGGGGTACTGCACGTGTTAGCATACACACAAGACCCTTACACAGAAGAGATGTGGGGCGTGGCCCCTGACAATCCACTTGTGGTTCTACTTATGCCGACGACAAACCTCTCCTATAAACCTTTCTTTGAGTACCTAGCTGAGACCTATCCAAATGTGAAGAAGGTGGTCCACTGCGAAAGCACTTATCCTTTCAAACTGATCATTGAGGAGGCTAAGCAGACGGCTGAGGCCAGTGGGCTTGAGGTGGTTGGTGTGGAGCGTTATGACTATGCTTGGACAGATTGGTATCCCTTTATTACCGCCATTCTAGCGCACGAGCCCGACGCTATCAGCGTTGAACATGCCGGTCCGGACCAGATGGCTCTGATGGTTAAGGCAGCGCGGGAACTAGGCTTCACGGGACCCATCATATCGTTGGGTTCAGCTAGTCCTGTATTCGTATTGGCAGGCGCTGGTGCTGAAAACTGTTACGACATCATGTGCAACCAGGCATATGCTGGCGACCCCAACGCACCACAGGCGATGAAAGACGTTAAGGCGAGGTGGGAGGCAAAGTATCCCGGGGAGGTGTTTGTCGATGACGCCCTGATGCCTTGGGACGAAGTTTGGGTCTTGGCTCAGGCGATAGAAAAAGCCAATAGCCTCGATCCGGAAGTGGTAGTGGAGACTCTGGAGGGCATGAGCGCGCCCGGTAGTCTCCAGACGACTTTCGGTCCCGGCCACATGGGAGGCTTACAGACGCTAGGAGTAAATAGAATGCTGGTGAGACCCATTCCGATTACTGTAATCCAAGGCGAGGAGATAAGGATGGTGAAGTGGGTTACGCCTGAGCTACCGTAAAGTCGGCTGCGCCTAATGGATTAGGGTAGGCGTTTTCATTTAAAACGAAAAGATAGAGATTGTGAAACGGGCTATGGCTGAACTATGAAGAAATCATAGGCCTAGCCTGAAGCTGGTTTTTGTCTGCAAGGGCATGATATTGCCATTGCCGAGGGTAGTTCACTAGGTCCTGCGTGTAGCATAGCGAAAGGCGGTGTAGAGCTATACTCATATTCGGCATACCGGCTGAATCGTTGTTGCAAAGCTTCATCAATGGGCTTGCTTTGGGTTGGATTTATATTCTCATAGCCATGGGGTTAAGTCTAATATTTGGTATTATGGGAATCCTGCAGCTTGCTCATGGTGAAGTCTACATGCTTGGAGCTTATGCCGTTTATTACTTCAGCGTTACTCATGGGCTCAGTTTTTCCGTAGCTATGCCCATCTGCATGGTCGTGGGGCTGGTGTTAGGCCTCATTCTGGAGAGATTCTTTTTTCGTCCCTTGGGCGGTGAGCTCCTGACCACCATTATTGTTGCCTTGGGGCTGATGATAGCCTTGCAAGCGAGCGTCACCGTAGGCTTTGGCGTTACGCCGAAGTCAATCCCTTCCTTTGCCCCACGCCCAGCTGAGATTCTAGGCGTTATGATGGGCAGTGACAGGCTCATAGCGGTGGGAGTCAGCATAGCCATGATTTTGCTCTTATACCTTTTCCTCAAGAGGTCCAAATATGGCCAAGCCTTGACTGCTGCCGCTCAGCATCGGGAAGCCAGCCTTCTGATGGGGATAAACCCCACTCAGATGTCCGTGATAGCCATGGCGATTGGCAGCGCCTTGGCTGCTATTGCCGGAGGCTTGATGGCAGCTATATTTCCAATCAATCCTTTCATGGGGGGAACCGCTCTTATAAAGGGGCTTATTATCATAATTTTAGGAGGCTTGGGTAGTCTTCTCGGTGTTGTTGTGGGAGGGCTTATCCTGGGTCTTATCGATGGCATTGCTCCCGTTATAGCTGGCCCCGCAGTGGCAGCGATAGCTCCCCTGTTCCTCGTCACTATCATCTTGGTGCTTAGACCTCAGGGGTTATTCGGTCATGAGTAAGAGACAGCAGATTAAATTGTTCGGTATTGTGGCACTTATCGTCTTTCTGTTCTGTGTTCCGCTGTTTTTGAAAAATATTTATTGGCTACATATCCTCTGCCTGGTATGTATAAATGTCCTTTTGGCTTCGAGCTTGCGCACGATTAACCTCACCGGGGAGCTATCTCTAGGCCAGGTTGGCTTTATGCTCATTGGAGCCTACTCCTCAGCCCTATTGGCAATAAACATGGGGCTTTCCGTCTGGTTAGCCATGTTGCTTGGCGGTTTGGTGGCGGCTGTTGTGGCATTAGTCTTGGCTTATCCCATCCTGAGGACAAAGGGAGTGTACTTTGCTGTGTTGACCCTCTTAGTAGCCGAGATTTTCAGATTAACTATGTGGTACTTGCCAGACCTATCAGGCGGGCCTGCGGGCTTATCTAACATCCCCCCACCCAGCGCAATCAATATTCTTGGAATAACGGCTATAACCTTTGATACCAAAAGCGCCTATTATTACCTGCTCCTGGTTATAGTCTTGCTAAGCCTGGTTATCCTGTTCCGAATAGAACGTTCCCTGGGTTTCACGTGGATGGCCATAAGGCAGAGTGATAGTTTGGCTGAGTCAGTTGGCATTAACGTCATGGGCTACAAGCTTGTTGCCTTCGTCGTCGGGTGCTTCTTTGCCGGTATTGCCGGTGCCCTGTTTGCCCACTTTATGCACTTGCTGACGACCGATGTGACCGCAATGTTTGGGATACTTACGACCATTTATGTCGTTATATATATGGTGGTGGGTGGGCAAGCCAGGTTTGCTGGCCCTATCGTAGGTGCCGTTGTCTTAACGCTAGTGCCTGAGCTTGCTCGGCCACTAAAGGAATACCAGCCAATAATCTTCGGGGCGCTGGTGGTCTTCATTATTTTCTTCATGCGCCAGGGGCTCATCGGTCTGCCTTATTATCTTCCATTGTGGTGGAGAAAGGCGCTAGGGTACCTAAGGAAGACGCCCTTGGCGAAGGTTAGACCTAGCCAATAAAATGGGGGAGGTCTGCAATTGCTTGAAACTATCGGCCTTACAAAATATTTTGGAGGTTTGGCAGCCGTCGTTGACCTGAACTTGAATATTCATCAGAAAGAGATATTCGGCTTAATTGGTCCTAATGGCGCTGGCAAGACCACCATTCTCAATATGATAGCCGGTAGCCTCCGGCCGAAGAGCGGTAAGGTGATTTTCAAAGGCGAAGATGTGACTAATCTCCCGCCGCACAGCCGGGCTCAAAGGGGGATAGCTCGAGTTTTCCAATCCAACACCGTTTTCCCAGACATTCCAGTGGTAACAAACGTGAGGGTGGGCTTCCACCTGCACTCCGAAATTAGGTTTTGGGAAGCCTTCTTTGGCAGGAGGCGCTCTACTGACAGCCGAGAAAAGCTCTTGTATGAAAAGACCATGGAAATTCTGCGGCTCGTTGGACTATATGAGGAAAGAGACAAGGTGGCGACAAGCCTACCTCATGCAAGTCAACGCATATTATGCCTTGCGATAGCCCTTGCTGCTGAGCCGAGTCTTTTGCTTCTAGATGAGCCAGTAACCGGAATGAGTGCTGAAGAAGTAGCAGCTATGCTATCCGTGATTAGGGCACTGAGAGATGAGAGGGGAATCACCTGCATTGTAGTGGAACACAATATTAGAGCAGTGCTGAATGTCTGCGAGCGGATTGCTGTAGTCAATTATGGGAGGAAGATTGCCGAAGGCTCTCCTGGAGAAATAAGCGAAAACCCGGCTGTGATCGAAGCGTACCTTGGGGTAGAAGAGGATGCTATTTGAAATTAAGGATTTGAGGGTCAGCTACAAAGGAGCTGAGGTACTGAAGGGTATCTCGCTAGAGATGGAAGAGGGTGAAATAGTGACCCTCATTGGAAGCAATGGGGCAGGTAAGACTACGACCTTAAGAGCTATATCGGGGTTAAAAACTCCTGCCGCTGGGGAGATCTGGTTTAAAGGTAGAAGAATTGAGCGAACGTCGCCGCAAGATATCGTCAAGTTGGGTATTTCTCATGTGCCGCAAGGGAGATGGCTCTTTCCTTATATGTCTGTCAAGGAAAACATCAAGCTGGGTGCCTACCGGCGGAAAGATAAGAAACAGGTAGATAGGGACTTAGACGAACTGTACGAACAATTTCCGGTGCTGGGAGAAAGAAAGGGGCAGCAGGCGAGAACCCTAAGCGGTGGCGAACAGCAGATATTAGCCATTGCCCGTGGCTTGATGTCCAGGCCAGAGCTGCTTCTGATGGATGAGCCCTCCTTGGGACTTGCTCCAATGATGGTTCGAGAGATAGGCAGAATCGTGCTTGACATCAATCAGCGTGGGACAAGTGTTCTATTAGTGGAGCAGAATGCCCGACTAGCGCTCAGGATTGCTCACAGAGGCTACGTTTTAGAGATAGGAAGCATCGTTTTGCAAGGGGCGGCTAAGGACTTATTGCGCAGTGGACAAGTGAAAAGGGCCTATTTGAGCTACTAACGAACGTTCCACCTATCCGCTGTCTGCCTGAAGCCGCATAGCTTTCCAAACCAGCTGGGTAATATCTAATATATTAAACGGTGCCTTCTCCGCCGTCTTAGCTATGGTTATAGCCCTTACACACGCAGGACACGCCGTAACCAGGGTCTGAACTCCTGTATCCAAGACCTCATTGACCTTGCGCCTGGCAATATCAAGGGAAAGACCTTCATTTGATGCCAGAAGGTTCCCACCTGAGCCACAGCAACTACAGTATTCACCATTGTCCTCCAGCTCGGCAAAGCTAAGGCCGGGAATCTTATTTATTATATGGCGAGGCTCGTCGTATATCTCGCTGTTCCGGCCAAGGTCACACGGGTCATGGTAGGTGATACTATCGTTTAGTTTTTCTAATCTTATCCTACCCTGTTCAATGAGTCTCACTATGAACTCAGTGGAGTGAGAAACGTCAAACGGAGGTCTTTGACCGGTAATGTTGTAATGTTCGTCTCTCCACATTCGGTAGCACCCGGGACAGGTCATGACCACGCTCTTCGCCCCTATCTCCTTGATTCTGTCTATGTTATGCTGCATAGACTTGGCTGCGGCTTCTTTATGGCCGGCTGAGATTAGTGGATAACCACAGCACCATTCTTCACCACCCAGGATAGTGAAGTCTACACCTGCTGAATCCAATATCTGAGCAAAGCTGCGGGCTATATCTTGAACCATGGGATAAAAGGACGTTAAGCACCCAACAAAATAGATAACCTCTGCTCCTGCTTTTTTCTCCAACCCGTAGGGAAGCTTTAATCTTCTAGTCCAGCCTGCCCTCTGATCATTAGGCTTGGAGGCGATATTATGCGTTTCATCAATAGTTGCGGTTACGGCTTTCAAGCTATCTAGCTCAAAGCCGTTTTCCACCAGCTCGCTCCTCAAGTCTACCCACATCCCCGGTGACTTTATATCAACACTACAGTCGACTTTACACCTGCCACAGAGGCTACATTGAAAGATAGTATTCACATACTCCTGGGATATCCTTTTCGAGTTCCAGGAGTACTTGGTCATAAGAATTCTACCGCGGGGGGTGGTGGAGAGCCACTGCTGCCTTGTTGGGCAGTAATTGACGCAATAACCACACTGAGCGCAAGCAGCAATTTCTCTTTCAAAGCCTTGTTCCTTGAGCTCTCCTACACTAGTTGGAAAGATTCTATCCAATTTAGAGGTAACGGCCATGGCAAACTGATACACGTATGGTCTAAAAAGCAGCGGTGGGTCAAGCCACATCCCGGGATTTAGAATCCCTTTCGAATCAAGTCCCCTTTTTCTTTTCTTTATCTCCTCGGCCTTTTGTTTGGATAGTATTTCATTCTTATAGGGGGCATTCCACACCCCCAGACCTCCCCCCGGCTTACCGCTGAGGGACAGGGCTAAATTGGAAAGCTCGCGTGGTGTATGCAGAGCAAGGGTGTATTCGATTACCTTCTTTTCGTTGCTGACCAGCATTGGCATCAGCATGCATTCACTGTTGGAAACAACGTGCCCCAAGAGGCCAATCGGTCTCTTCTTCAATTTGTTCAGACTTGGGTAGAATTGGTTTAGGTTTATTAACGGGACATGGACACTGCTCGGGATTACGGTTGGTACCGCTCTCCTTATCCTGAGCATATTGAACCTCTGCTTCCATTCTTCCTCGGCACCTTCCCGTGTTTCGCCATTGAATTGGTCGGTCAGCTTTCCTACGACCCTTCTGCCTTTGTCAACCTCTTTCCTGTCACCGTCATAGGTGACCAGTACCACGCCGCTGTTACTGCCAAAGTCAGTTACTTTGTAGTCAGCAGCCTTCAGTAAACCAAGGTATTTGTGGTCAAAAATCTCAATAGCGTAGGGACAGGGTGATGTATTGGTCAAGGCATTGACGAAGTCAAAAAGGTCTTTCATATCGTCAAAATTGAGCAGGTGATGCGATGTTGACTCTGGAAGCCGCCGAACCCTCAAGGAAACCTTGGTGAGGATGCCAAGCATCCCTTCAGTCTCAAGAAACCATTCCAGCCCTTGTCCGCTGGTATACTCCTTAACAGTACCATCAGAAAGGACTACCTCCGCCCAGGTGATTTGCTCAAAGACTGGGCCATACTTCAGACTACCTATCCCGAGACCGCTGCCCATTATCCATCCACCAACGGTTGCTGACCTGGCACTGGATGGGTAACTTCTGAGGGTCATTCCCTCCTTTCTTAGCTTTCTATCCAGTTCCCACCAGGTGATGCCTGCCTCCGTGGTTACTAACTCTCTATCTTCGTCGACCTCAATAACCTGTGACAAATCCAGCAAATCCAGCACAATACCACCCTTCTTGGGCACGGCGCCAAACAGACCTGATGAGCCTCCACCCCGGGGTACAACTGGTATCTGGTTACGAGAGCAGTAGCTCAGAATGGCACCAACCTCTAGCGCAGTTTTGGGTTTGACCACAGCAATAGGCATCGTCTTAAATAGGCTCTTAACCCACTTGGGAACGGGAATGAGATCGCTGGTGTAGAACCATCGCTCAAAATGGCTGGTGGTTACCCGCTCACCTACTATCTCTCTCAGGTCATTTTCTAAATTTCCACCTTTCATGTATACCTCACCTTAGAATACAGTTCGGCAGCTTTAAACGAGCTTCTCACCAACGGAGCTGAGGCAACATCGGCAAATCCCCTGTCCCTACCTATCTGTTCGTATTCGGAAAACTCCTCAGGCGGAACAAACCTAACAACGGGATGGTGCTTAGGAGAAGGTTGTAGGTACTGACCAATAGTAAGCAAGTCACAGCCAGCCTCCCTTAGGTCGCTCATAACCTCGATTACTTCCTCTCTCGTTTCGCCCAAGCCCAACATTAGACCAGACTTGGTAACTATTTGTGGATTCAGCTTTTTTACCCTGAAGAGAAGCTCTATGGAACGTCGGAAGTCTGCGCCTGGCCTTACCTCTGGGTAGAGACGCGGCACCGTCTCCACATTATGGTTTATGACCTCAGAACCGGCTTCTACTACTGCCTTAAGTGCTTCGGTAGAACCGAGAAAATCTGGAACAAGGACTTCAACAGCGATGCCATTCCTACTCTGGTGAAGTAGATTAATTACTCTAACAAACTGGGAGGCACCACCGTCAGCAAGGTCATCCCTGGTGACCGAGGTTATGACAACGTAGCTTAGGTCCAACTTCTCTACTGCTTCTAGCAGGTGTTGCGGCTCACTTTCGTCCACAGAGCTCGGGACTCCCCTTTTTACGGCGCAGAAGGTACAGTGTCTGGTACAGACATCCCCCAGAATCAGAAATGTCGCCGTCTTACGAGAGAAACACTGACCGATGTTGGGACAATGGGCACTTTGGCAAATAGTGTTCAGACTTAGCTCCTCCAGGAGCTCTTTCATGGTTACCATAGTTTCAGGTTCGGGGGGCTTCTGTCTGAACCAGGCCGGCAGTCTTCCCTTCATGAATGGCTCCCTACTAATATATCTGAGTCCCACTCTATATGGACATTAAAAACATCCGAGAAATGGGCGATTAACCGGTATATTACTTCTTCCATCGGTACGTTCTGGGAAAGAAGCTTGGAGATGGATGTGGCCTTTCTGTCTGAGAAACCACAAGGGTTTATCAGCGAGAAATGCTCTAATTCAGGGTCTACATTAAGGGCGATTCCGTGCATAGTAATCCATCTTTTTATGCTCAGCCCAATAGCAGCGATCTCCTCGTTTTTTACCCAGACCCCGGCGTGGCTGTCATCTCTATCGGCACCTATGGAAAAGCTGCTTAATGTCCTTATGATTACCGCCTCAAGGTCGTGAACATATCGGTGAATATCTTTTCCCCTTTCCCTCAGGTCAATAATGGGGTAAACAACTAGTTGACCAGGACCGTGATAGGTAACATCGCCTCCCCTATCAGTGAAGAATAAGGATATACCCTCTCTTGCCAATTGTGCCTGAGAGGCAAGGACATTCTCCAACTTACCCGATTTGCCAATGGTAATAGTGGGGAGGTGTTCTAGGAGCAGAATAGTATCCTTTATCTCACCGTCAAATCTCTGTCGGAGGAGTTTCCTCTGCAGGTGATAGGCCTCTCTATACTCAACCAATCCAAGCCGGTACACAACACATAGCATCGTGGAATCCCCACTGGCAAGCTATCTATTCTGTGATATGAAATGTATTGTCTCCCCGGTAACATCCTTTGCCGCCTCCCAGAGTGCTTCTGATAGGGTGGGATGGCCATGCATAGTTAAGCCGATGTCCTCCGGGGTTACATCCAGCTTCATGGCCAGGGCAGCTTCTGGTATCAAGTTTGAAGCTTGAGGGCCTATGATGTGGACGCCTAATATCTGACCATATTTCTCCTCGGTGATTACTTTTATCATACCCGTTCTCTCACCCAGGATAGTTGCCATGCCATTGCCAGCGAAGGGAAACCTCCCTACTCGTACCTGGTATCCCTGGGCAATTGCCTCGTCCTCGGTGATGCCGACACCAGATATCTCAGGAAAGGTATTTGCACAATAGGGAATCACGGTGTAATCAATTTCTGAGCTCTTTCCCATGGTATTTTCGGCAGCAACGATACCTTCAGCATAGGCTACATGAGTCCACATATGCTGCATAGTTACATCACCGGCGGCAGATATACTAGGCACACTTGTCTCCATCCGCCCATTTACCGTAATACCGCCCTTATCATTCAGCTCGACTCCTGCCTTATCCAAGCCGAGCCCGTCAGTATTTGCCTCTCTCTCCCCTGCTATCAGGATATACTCAGCAGTTAAATTCGCCTCTTCCCCGTTAACCGTTACCGCAATATTCTTTTCACCCTGCTCCCCTTCATCTATTCTTACTACCTGCGCTTGGGTATAGGTTTGAATCTTCGCCTTCTTTAGCTCCTTGTCCAAGATGGAGACTATCTCGCTATCAATTTCAGCCAGTAGCCGTGGGGATGGTTCAACAATAGTAACGCTGGTGCTCAACCTAGAGAAGATAGTAGCCAAGGCAACACCGACAAACCCATCCCCCATAATCAGCATGGATTTTGGTAACTGTTTAAGCTCCAGTGCTTCAGTTGTGTTTATTACCTTTTCGCCTTTCCCCCCTGGGATGGAGACTTTCTTGCATCTGGAGCCAGTGGCTATGATTATCCGGCGGGCGGTTATCTCTTTCTTAGTCCCGTCTCCTAGTTGCACCTCAAGTTGTGACGGAGAAAGAAACTTTCCTGTCCCGTTTATTACCTCAACGCCATTCCCATCCAGCAGCAGCTTCATGCCAGCGACAATAGTTCTTACGATGGTATCCTTGCGAGCCATCATCTTGGAGAAGTCAACTTCGGATTCTTGGTAGCTTACCCCAAAGTCTTTGGCACTTTTTGTTAGCTCAATGAATTCAACCCCCCTTACCAGTGCTCGAGTCGGGATACAACCCCGATTGAGGCAAGTCCCCCCTATAGTGTTGTTTTCAATGAGTGTAGCCCTTCCCCCAAGCTGTGACACCCTTATCGCCGCTACGTAACCAGCCGGACCACCGCCAACTATCACTACATCTCTCTCTTCCATAATCTCCTTCTCCTTATCAGAGCGAGAGGAGCCCCGGAGTTTCCAGCAGCTCGATCACCCTTGCCATGAACTGGACGGCAAGGGCACCGTCAATTACCCTGTGGTCGTAAGTGAAACTATATGTCATGATAGGTCTGATTACAATTTGACCATCTCTGACCACGGCCCTGTCGGTAACGCCTCCGGTTCCCAAAATCGCTGTCTCGGGCTGATTTATTATCGCTGTCTCAAAACGCCATCCGGCACCAGCTGCCCCTAGGTTGGTAATGGTGAATGTGCCCCCCGTTACCTCATCAGGCATCAGTTTTCCCTCTCTTGCCTTCTCCGCCAGTGTCTTTAGGCTCTGACTTATCTCCACAAGGGATTTCTGGTCAGCATTTTTTACCACCGGGACAATCAAGCCTTCTCCCAGCGCCACGGCAACACCAATGTTTATATCTTCCCATACCTTAATCTCATTACCGATTAGGCTGGAATTGACCATCGGTTTCTCTTTTAGTACCTTAGCCGCTACAAACACAAACATATCAGTGTAGGTGATTCTGGTACCGATAACATCTTCACGGGCAAGGAGGCCTTTTCGTAGCTTTATCAACTCGGTCATGTCTATCTCACCCATAGCGGTAAGCTGAGCGGATTCAGACAGGCTTCGGTGCATATGCTCGGCAATTGCCCGCCTCATTCCCTTGAGAGGAATGATGACTTTTACCCTTTTACCCTGGTAGACCTCGGGGGTTACTTCTGCCTTTTCCTTGGCTGCTATCGCCTTTTCAATATCCTCCCTTACAATCCTCCCGCCGGGACCGGTACCCACTATTTGTGTTATATCTATCATGTGTTCCTCTGCCATCTTGCGTGCCACCGGGGATATCCGGATACGCTCTCGTGGCTCTGTCTTGGTTACAGGCTTGGCTTCGGCAGGCATTTCTTTAACCTCACCAACCGCGGCAAATATTTCCCTTGGTGGCTCCTTTTGGAGTACTTCTAACTCCTCTCTGGTTTCAGCGATGAAACCAACGACCCTGCCCACCGGCGCCTTGCTGTCTTCTTCAACCAGAATGTGTAGGAAGCCCGAAGCTTCGGCCTCGATATCCGACTTAATCTTCTCCGTTTCTATCTCCAGGACAACGCTGCCCTTTTCCACCCAGTCACCCTCCTTCGCCTTCCACTCAACCAGGGTAGCTTCACTTGCGGTCTGCCCAAGTTTGGGTATCGTTATATAAGCCGCCATTTTTTACCCCCAAAATCCATTAGGTAAGGCAATGAATACCGTCCCCCTGTTTCCTCAGCTAATGGCTTAACTCTTCCCCGAGTCACCACTGACCAAGGCCTGATACTCCTCTGCCGATAACAAACGCGCCAGCTCAGCGGGATTGCTCAACTCTACCACTATCATCCATCCCTTGCCGTAGGGGTCATGATTGACCAGACTAGGCTCGTTCTCAAGGGAATGATTCGCTTCCACCACTACGCCACTTACGGGGCTATACAGGTCATTGGTTGCTTTGGCTGATTCAATTACGCCAAAAGGTTCCATATGGACGATACTACTACCCACCTCAGGGAGTTCAACAAAAACAACCTCTTTTAACTGCTCCTGAGCATAGTAGGTAATGCCAACTCGACCCCTTTTATCCTCTTCTAGTCTCAGCCAGGTATGTTCAGGGTTATACTTCAGCTCGCTTGGATACATCTCCCTCTCCATTGATGTTAAGTACTCCGCCCCCATTCAGGATAATCTCCATATTCCAGAGAAAGGGCCAAATTTAACTACATAATCTCATTTACAGCCTTTATCAAGTCCTCCTCATCTGGCATCCAGAATTTCTCCAGAACCGGGCTGAAGGGAACAGGTGTAACCGGGGCACAGGCTCTTTTTATCGGAGCATCAAGGAGATCAAATGCCTCCTCAGCTACCAAAGCGGCGATTTCGGCAGCGGCGCTTCCTGTCTTGGGCTCCTCATCCATAATCACCAGTCTACCCGTCTTTTTAAGCGAATCATAAATAGCCTGTTTATCCAGAGGCACCATGGTTCGAGGATCAAGAACCTCAATGCTTATGTCTTTCTCTTTCTGAAGTTTGTCCGCGGCAGCAAGCGCCCGGTGAACCATAAGCCCTATTGCCACAACGGTAACGTCGGTGCCTTCCCTTTTGATATCCGCCTTGCCCAGGGGTATGATATATTCCTCTTCAGGTACCTCGCCTTTTATTCCGGTAAGAAGTATCAGCTTGTGTATAAAATATATCACCGGATTGTCATCTCTGATTGCCGATTTGAGCAAGCCCTTGGCATCATAGGGGGTAGAGGGTGACACAATCTTAAGCCCCGGGATGCTCATCAAAAATCCCTCAACACACTTGGAGTGTTGAGCGGCATTAGATACCCCGGCACCACTATAGCAGGTTATGGTCACCGGCAATTTTGCCTTTCCACCAAACATATATCTCATCGGCGTGAGCTGATTTAATATCTCATCCATGGCCACACCCAGGAAGTCAGCGAAAAAGAGAAAGGCAACCGGCCTCATCCCGGTGACGGCAGCACCGATGGCTCCCCCTAAGATTGCCGTCTCGGATATCGGTGTTTCTCTTATCCTCTCGGGTCCATACTTATCAAATAAGCCCTGCATTTCGCCAAAGGCTGCTCCCCAGTGTTTTCCTATGTCTTCCCCAAGGATAAATACAGTTGGATCCCTCTTTAACTCCTCATCATAGGCTTCATTTATGGCTTGACCATAGGTTATCTCTCTCACTGTTTTCCTCCTTAAGCATAAACATCTTCTAGTGCTTCTTCAGGAGCTGGAAGTGGGCTTTCCTCAGCAAACTTTACCGCTTTTTCTATTTCTTCGTTTATTTCCTGGCTAATTTTATCGGCATTCTCTTCGGTCAAGACACCCATTTCAATAAGCTGCTTTCTGAATCTCGGGATAGGGTCTTTTTTCATCCACTCTTCAACCTCCTCTTTAGTTTTGTAGGTCTGTGGATCTCCCTCAAAATGACCGCGATGCCGATAGGTTTTACACTCAATTAGGGTAGGACCTTGTCCCTTCCTCGCTCTGGTAACGGCTTCCCCTACCGCCTCATATACCGCCAGAACATCATTGCCATCAACCGTTTTACCGGGTATGCCATATGCCTTTGCCCTATCACTGAGGTTAACTAACTTACAAGCGGCGGAAAGAGGAGTAGACTCGGCATACATATTATTTTCAATAACGTAGACCACAGGTAGGTTCCAGATTGCAGCCAGATTTACCCCTTCGTGAAACCTAGAAGTATTGGTGGCACCATCACCAAGAAAGCCAATAACAACCTGGTCTGTCCCCCTCATTTGGGCGGAAAGAGCGGCTCCGGCGGCAATGGGTATACTAGCACCTACAATGGCGTTGGCGCCCAATATACCTATCTCCATATCAGCGATGTGCATGGAGCCACCCTTACCCTTGCTGTAGCCGGTTTTCTTGCCATATAGTTCAGCCATCATCCGGTCTGTCTTTCCACCCTTGGCAATCAGATGCCCATGTCCGCGATGAGTGCTTGTGATATAGTCATCAGGTCGCAGATTGGCGCAGGCACCCGTAGCTACCGCCTCTTCACCAGCGTATAGGTGAGCAGCGCCTGGTATCTTTCCCGCAGCAAATTCTTTAGCCACCCTTCCCTCAAAAGTCCTAATACGCACCATCACCCGGTACATCTCTATTAGTTTTTCCTTTTTAATGGCCATGGTGTCCTCCCCGTTTTCCCTGCATTTAGATATTCAGATGCTAGATTAATTCAACCGCTTCTCATCACTGTCATTTCTCAAGTTAATTGACCACCCTGGACGCACTATCGAGTCAAGTATTACACAGTTATCACCTTCTCGGCAAGAGCTTTATCAGGACGAAGTAGTGTCCTACCTGCGGTTGCTTCATGATCACCTCCTGGGTGATTCTTACCTTATCTGAATCCTATCTGCACTGATCGAGAATCGATGGAACGGGGAATAGCCTCCCCCACTTGACAGGGAGAGAGAGGGTAGCGATATAATATTTTCCACCTGAAGGTATAACCAACTTTTAAACCATCAGGTTGAACAAAGCAAGCTAATGTGTAACGGGAGGCGTGAGAAAAAGGCAGACTGTCACCTAAGTGATTTCAACGAGCCTTTGCCTCCTCGGCTCCGGCGGATGATATCCCAATAGGCGCCCCGAGCTCCTTCTCTTATCATCCGGCAAAGCGCTTCATCATCGGCATAGTTGTAGCTTCCCTCCTCCTCGGGAGACGCAAGAAAGAGAAAGCGTGGGTCGCCAGCCACAAGCTCCTTTATAAGTGCCGAGGAATCAGCGCCAAGATAGAGTGAAAGGTAGAAGAACGGCTCATGGAAAGCACGTCCTCCCTCAGGGTGCAGTCCTTCCTTGTCAAAGCCACCGGCTATGGCTTTACCGAGAGGCGTTTCCGGGTACACTCTGATACCAGCAGCTATTCCAGCTAAGGGAACATCGAGTTCCCTAACCTTGTCAATAGTCGCCCTCACCGTCTCCTCTGTCTCACCGGGGCCACCGATAAGCAGGTCAAACATGTAGTTCAGCCCCGCTTCTTTGAGAATCGACACCAATCGCTGGACATCACCTGTTGAGTGACTGCGACCAAGTCTTAATAGCTGCTCATCACAAAGTGAATCGACGCCAAAGTTTATGCCACAGCAGCCAGCATGCTTCATAAGACCGGCAAGCTCGCCGTCAAATGGGGTTGGTGAGCAGTAACAGTACCACCTCAACCTATCTCCTAGACCAGCCTCAATTATAGCCTGGCATATCTCCTTAGCGTGGCGTATGGGCAGATTAAACTCACTGTCACATAAGTGGAACCACGTCACTCCCTGTGCGAGAAGATCCTGGAATTCTTCAACCACTGTGACGGGTGGACGGAGACGGATCGTGC
Source organism: Dehalococcoidia bacterium (assembly GCA_030615865.1). The sequence continues at coordinate 753 of JAUWYK010000005.1, read as the reverse complement.
TGCCTTTCGCCACCGGGTCAGCGCAGAAGATGCAGTGCTGGGAGCAGCCCCGCTTTGTCTCAATGCCGACCATCGCTCCCAGCTCCTCATATTTCTTGTTGTCAAAGAGGCGGCGGCGAGGCACGGGTAAAGACGTAAGGTCAACATCGGCTCTCCCACTACAGATTATGTTTCCTTCACGCCAGTAGACTAAGTTAGGCAAATTGGAGACTTCTTCGCTATTCATCAGGCACCTGGCCAGAGCCACTATTGCTTCTTCACCATCGCCAGCAACGCCAGCATGAGCTTCGGTTAGCCTAAGGATAACTTCAGGCATTACAGAGAAGCCAACACCACCGAGCACAACATACGCCTGGCTTAGCCGCTTAACCTCGGCAACAACATCATGGATCCAGGGCAGGAAAGACTTCCTCGAGATGAAGGAGCAGTCATCAGTATTTCGCACTGATACGCCTACTGCCATCGGCTCATCATGTCTAAGTTCCCTTTGCAAAGATGCTTTCCAATCGCTCTCAAAAGAGAGGTCAAGGGCTCCTACTGGTACCCCGGCCTCAACCAGAGCCTCACCAACATATTCCAAGCCAACCGGGCTAACCGGAGGTCGAGCGACATTGGTATTGATAAGCAAAATGGATCGTGTCATCAAGTCTTCATTTGTAAATATAACTCAAAACGAGACCTTTGACCACCTAGTCCTCTAGCGTGAAGCCGGCCAGTTACGTGGTACATGTATAATCAGAGATGCTTTGTAGG
>JAUWYK010000020.1 GCA_030615865.1 Dehalococcoidia bacterium | reverse complement strand
GGGATAACTGCCCACCGAGCAGGTTGAACAGGGTTGTCTTTCCTGCCCCATTAGGTCCAATGATTGCCAGGTGTTCCCCGGCTTCTACGCTGAAAGAAATACTCCGCACTGCGCGAACACCGCCGAAGTCTTTAGATAAGCCCTCAACCCTTAGCGCTTCCATAAGATACCCTCTTCCAAAGCTTTAGCAAATGAGGGGCAATTCCCCCACGCAGGAACATAACGGTTATGACAAAGACACCACCCAAAACTAGAGGCCAGCGACCAGGGATATATATACTGGAGAAGTACTCTACAAGTATTATCACCAGAGCCCCAATAACTGGTCCCCAAAGTGTTCCAAGACCACCGATGATACAAATGAGCATGACTAAAGCAGAAGCGGTAATGCCAACAGAGTAAGGCATCATAACCCTAGCATAATAGGGGAATAACACGCCGGCTACTCCAGCAAAAAGTCCGGCAATAATAAAGGCAATGTATTTATAGAGCCAGGTATTGTAGCCTAGGCTTTGCATTCGAGGCTCATTTTCACGGATGCCCTGTAAAGCATGCCCAAAGGGAGAATTTACCACCCGATACATCAGGAAGAAACAGATAACAAAGGCTAGAAAAACAAAATAATAGAAACTGGTATAATTCCAGGTAAGCCAAGGTAAGCCCAGTTCTGGATAGGCCACCATTGGTAAGCCTTCTGAGCCCCTAGTCAGCCAATACCACTTGAGAGCCATACTAAAAAGCAACATTCCTAGAGCAAAGGTAACCAATAGGAAGTATATGCCGGATACTCGAAGGGCAATAATGCCAAGGATAGCAGCTGCAAGCGTTGCCATTAAGATGCCAAGAGGGGCGATTATCCAAAAGTTTCCAATACCGTGCAGGACTAACAGAATACTAACAGTGTAACCTGCCGTCCCTAAGAAGGCAGCATGGCCTAACGAAGGAAGCCCGGTGTATCCCATAATAATATCCAGACTCATGGCAAAGATGGCAAAAATTAGAATCTTGGTCATTAGGCTGTGAAAATAAGCAGGCAGGAAAAAGGGTAATATAATAAGAATTATGCCACCGGCAATATATGGAGTAAACCGGATTAATTGCTCCAGGGGTGATTGTCTAATATATCTTGGGTTAATTGGTCTCATACTTTTCTTTTCCCCAGAAGACCGGCAGGCTTGATTAGCAAGATAATTATCATAATGAAATAAATTGAGAAATAGCCGAATTCTGGATTTAGACCTTTGATAAAGGAATCGACAATGCCTATCACCATGCTTCCCAATAGAGCCCCCTGTATAGAGCCCATGCCACCGATAACAACTACAATTAGCGCATAAAGTAAAACACTGAGTCCCAGATCAAGGCTTACTCCAAAGAGATGGGCACCAAGTACACCAGCGGCTCCGGCTATAAAGGCACCTAAGGAGAAAACAGCAGTAGACACCAGTCCCACGTTTATACCCAGCCCCGTGGTCATTTCTCTATCATCGATTCCGGCTCGAATAACAGCCCCGGTTCTGGTTCTCTCCAATAGCCACCACAAGCCTATAGCTAAAATTATCCCAATAAATATGGTCGCAATGCGGCTAAAAGGATAGGTGTAATCCCCAACAGGGAAAGAACCAGATAGAAAAGGCGCGGTGAAGGATGCTTTAGGAATGGGTCCCCAAATCCACTGGGTCAAGTTCGTTAAGATATAGATGAAGCCAAAGGTCAATAGCACTTGCTCATTCAGCCGCCCATGCAGGTAGCGGAAGAATCCCCGCTCCATTAGCAAACCAAGCAGCCCGGCGGTGACAGCACCAGCTAGAACGGCTAACCAGAAGTTCCATCCTTGTTGTATTGCTATGGTCCAACCAACAAAGCCCCCCACCATGTATAATGCGCCATGGGCTAGGTTGAGAATACCCATAACGCCAAGAGCCAATGATAAGCCAGAAGCTAAAAGGAACAATATGGAGCCAAATGCAATCCCATTCAATAGATTTAATGCAAAAAATTCCATACTTGTCTATCTGCCTATAGCGTAGTAAACATTATTATAAATTGTAAATAAAAGTAAAGACAACGTATAGGGGCAGCATACAAGGAATTTGCCCCATGCCACTAACGCTGTCTGTTCGGCAGATATGCAACAATCAAGATTAGGTTATTGCGAAAACAACCCACATCCCGCCTATAGGTTATGGCGTCCGTATTGCCATAACCTATAGGCTTAAGGATTATACTAGGATTACCCCAGGTTATTAAGGATAAGGGTATATTTCGGCACGAGTACGAGTCTGAGGATACGTCTTAACTATAATACCTACATACTCCCCATCTACCTTCTCGACTCGCATAATATACAGATTTCTGATCCCCATTCTGCCTTCGTCGTAAGAGAAGGGGCTTGACGACGGGAGGTCTAGTTCTAGCTCCAGCAAGGCTGCCTTTAGTTTATCGGGGTCAGTATCACCTCCTGTGGCTTCAAGTGCAGCCAAAATTATCACGATAACCTCGTACTTGAGTGCATCCCAGCTGCTAGGTAGCATACCGAACTTTGCCTGGAATTTCTCTACAAATTCTTTATTAGCTGGGGTGTCAATAAGGGCATTGTAAGTGCCTGAATAATATGCCCCGACACCCATGTCAGCCAGCTCGGCGAGAATCTCCGGACTTTCTAGCTCGCACTGTCCACCGACAATCCATTCCTTATATTTCTCGCGAACTCCGAGTTCGTGCGCCTGGATAAGAACACGCATCGACGAGTCGCCACCGCAGGTAGCCTCCGCCAGAGCATCAGCCTCCTTTGCAGCTAGAAGATAAGGGGTATAATCCGCAGCGGCAATTTCCGTCCATTGCTGCTGAATTACAGTCCCTCCTGCATCTTCAAAACCGGTGACAAAACCCTCCATGAAGTCACGCGGGCACTGGAAATCCCAGGCTATGGTTGTGACTGTTTTGATACCCAGCTCCTCGTAAGCATACTTGCCCATGGGATAGTTCGTATCTATGTAGCATTGGGAACCATCAAAAGAATAGTCATACTGAAGTTCTGGTCTTTCACGGCAATGATTATCAACAGAAACTATTCGTTTTTCAACTAGATAGGGCCAAGCGGCTGGGCCCATTGGGCCGAAGAATGGGCCGGTAATGAGGTCTACTTTGTCTGCTTCTACCAGCTTTCTCAATTTTTCCATCATCACCGAAACATCCATGCCGCCTTCATCCTCTATTATGAGTTCTATTGGCCTACCGGCAACCTCCCAGCCAGCTTCATCAAGCGCGAATTTATGGGAGCGCTCGAACCAGGAACCCCACATGGCAAATGGACCAGTGAGCGGTAACAGAGCTCCTATTTTGATTGGCTCCGGTGGAGGTGTTGGCGGCGTTGGCGGGGTTGGTGGGGTTGGTGGGGTTGGTTCTTCTGGTGCAGGACAGCCGATAGCAATCAAGCTGATGGCTAACAACAATGCTAACGGGATTAACAATACTTTCTTTTTCACCTGTTTCTCCTCCTTCATAGGGCCTCTTAATAAGATTTCTGCCGGCTCAATATTTGATCCTCACATCATTTACCACCTCCTTCTCACTTCTTCTACTTTGCTTTCGTTCAGAAGTTGCCTCTTGTTAATTTAATTAGAGGGAATTATAAGTTATAGCATTACTCCAACTTTTGTCAAGGGGGGCACTCTGGGTCTGGCTCGGGCTCTCCACTTTAATTTTTGGCTCATGAACCACCTCCTTATTGTCGAGCCACCATGGAGTAGTTGAAGCCCCCCTTATTCTATCATTCGGCTCCAGCAAAAATTCCACCGGCTCTTACGATTTCCATAAAGGCTTGAAGACGTGTTCTAACCTGTGCCAATGATGTTGAAAGCTCTGTCTGTATCATTAGATTGGGGACACCAGCCTTATTAAGTGCCTTTTTTAAATCAGGGTAATCATAAACATAAGGGTCACATTGATAAAGAATTAAGAAGATTACCCCGCCGGCATGGTTCTTCTCTACTAGGTCCAGTAGAAATTGCCCTCGGTCTACTCGGGGATCGTAGTATCCAGAAAAGGGTGGACTTGCTAAGTGGTGGTCTATTATAGCCTCCAAAGGATCCCCATCCAGACGGATATCCTCAGCTATACATCTGGACCCGGTGGCAATGTTGTCACCCACGACATAGCCTCCCGCTTCAGCTATAAGGTCAAGGAGGCTTAGGGGTTCGATGACATGCCCATCAAGGATCAATTTCACTCCCTTATCTTTTGTAGTTTCACCGGCTTCTTTTAGTTCCAACTCGGAGAGAAGTTGATATAGTAATCTGTTATGCTCCTCCTTCGGCATCAGCATTGAAGACTTGATCGCTGTAAAGACATCCCTGCTGGTTACAAGCTGAGGGTAGTTTCTGCTGATACTATAGAGTTTTCTTAGGGCTTCTCTACCTTGGTTATAGAGGTAAATGCTCTCTTTAAGACGATCATCCGATATTTTTTGGCCAACGAAATTCTCTAACGAGGTCCTAAATCTTGAAAGTTCCTCCATAAACCGTTCTCGCACTACCGGGCTGCCGTTCAACTTCTTTGGTAACAAAACAACATCAAAGAAAGGCGTGGGAAATATGTCGTACCAGCTGAGGGCTGCCGATCGTACACATTCACAAGTATGAGCAAGTACGATGCCATCAAGGAAATCCAGGTGACCCTCAAGAGCCATTTCCAGATTGCTTCTAACCAGAGAACAGGTAGATGGTGTTAAGTGAGCATCTGCCTTGGAAATTGGCTTGCTGCTTCCCAACAGTGCTACTGGTAGCAATCCGGCAGCATGAATCAGCTCCGCCGGAACACCAGGGACAAGATAACCTATTACCTGCTTCCCATAGGTGCCTTTCTGTTCTTCTAGCCTCTTATAAGGATCCTCTAAGAACTCTGCCAACTTACCCCAAATTGCTGATTTCACGTGTCCTTTTTCTCCTAATAATAGGCCAAAGCCTGTTAGCCCTTGTTCTTCATATCAGCTAGCATCACAATGTATTGCTCCCATGACCTTCTTACTTCTTCTTCATTATAAAAACGGGGATCGCCATGGTCAGCGTCAAAAATGAGACCGGGGATGCCGGTCTTTTCTGTGATCACCTTAGCCATGTGAGGAAGTTCGAGAGCGACATTTTTGCAGGTGCGGCTATTGTGCATAATAAAGCCGTCAAGGTGAAATCTATTAATCAATTCCGAGATAAATTTAGCTCGGGCTACGCCGCCCCAAGAGTTCTGTGCCGAGTGCTCAGCCTGGGCGGCGATACTACCAAGGGGATCGGACAGGTCGTCATAATGTCTGACATACATATAGAGGTATTCATTGCTCAGAACAGCGACCCCATGCCTGGCAAAGAAATCACGATCTTCTCTAAAGCCATACCATAGAGGCATATTCTCGAAGTGTAACCTGAGTTTTTCATCAGGAACGGCGGCTATTCCTTGAGCTACTCTCTCATCTACTTCGGCCTTGACCGTTTCGTAGAAATCTACAGCCTCCCGAGTGCCGCGCATACTAAATATGACAGACATAGCTACATAAAGGTCGAAGACAGTAATAGGCGAAGGAATGTTAGCCGCTGACTCCATTATCTCAAACCATAGCTGATGCGCACGATTCGAGCGGTCTAAAACCTCCTTCAGGTGGTCATAATCCATCTTTCGGTGTGCTGTCTCTTCCAGTAAAGCGATAAACTCTTCTAATTGCCGCTTAAGATACTGCTTGGCACTCCTAGCACTTGAAGGATCCCCATCTTTGCTGAGTACTATTTTATCCCAACTGTACTCGGGCAAAAAGCCAGTATCTAGTACATAATAAGGAACATTAAAGCGCCGACTCAGGACCTCAAACCACTTCATTATCTGGAAGCACTGGCACGTGTTTATACATAAGATATCAGGTTGCGGGAGAGGGCCGATAGGACTGAGCCCTGATTCAACAGAACCCAGATTGCACCGAGCATAGGCACAGATATCCTGGACATAACCCTCTTCCTCGGCTATATTGGAAAGCTCCACCAACCCCCTCTTAACCAGAACCATAACCGCTAGGTTTTCTGGATACACAGGTATCATATCCATGGCGTAAATAATCTCTGCGGGGAAATCGGAGGCAGTCCAGACTATGGGGATACCTTTATCACGGGCCTCGATAGCCCTCTGATAGTTCTTGTCTATAATGTCTCTCTGAAGCCTTATAGATTCGACCCTTTTATACTCGGTTTGGCCCATTTTTGCCTTCCTATGACTGTACAGTGCCTAAGCGGGTGCACCCAGTATTTTGACTAGCCTGTGTTTCTCACAGGCTATTTGTTATCTTTCGACTTATAATCAACCTAAATCAGGATGGATAATCTTCCTACCACGCTCAGGCAATTGCTCTGGCTTTAACATGGCTAACAACGCAGATGCAAGCGGTGTCAGGTTTAGTGGGTGGGTAATATCAGGGTCAGTGAATACGTTAACCACGCTGGTAACCCCGGAATTGAAGGCCCTCTCTAGGGCAGGGCGAATTTCACTTGGTTTTTCCACGTGCTCGGTGTGACAGCCTAACGGCTCAAACATCTTATCATACCTGATGTTGGGCAGAAAGTCCCAAACCATGATGGGCAGAGAATCACGAACCCCGGCCAACTTGGTTTTCTCAAAATACAAATCTCTAACGCCAGAGATATCTGTGCCATTGCAATTGACTACATATACCACCGGCAGCTTATACCTTAGCGCAGTTTCAATATCCATAGCCCCGACTCCCATCCCCAGGTCACCCATATACACCAATACTGGTTTGCCGGGCCTGGCAAGTTGGGCACCAATACCCATGCCAATACCATGCCCTACTCCCCCTTGCTCTGCCGGGTCCAGAACCTGGCCGGCAAATCTAGCTGTCAGCCTATCGGTGAAGAAAGCTGTACCCGTAAAGGCATCAAAAATAACGGTAGCATCACGGGCACTACTATCCAGAAAGTTAGCTACCTCTCGGCCTAGCACCGCTGGGTGAATTGGCGATCTGCCCTGGGCCTCCCGCTCTTCCTGTTCCTGCCTTTGCTCTGAGGCATTGCGGCTCTCACTTAAGTACTTTAACCATGCCTCCCTTTTGGGCACTTCTTTAACTAAAGTCGAAGCGCAGTCTATCATTTGCCGAAGCACTGTTTTTACATTGCCAATAACTTCCAACTCAGTGGGTATCATCAGGCTCACGTCTTTAGGGTCTTCTGTTATCTGGATATACTTTGCCTCCATATTCCAGCTGCCATAAGGAGGCCCTTGCCCATAATTTTCCAAGTATCCTATGGGGTGACCGATAATTAGAACAACATCGGTATCTCTTAAGAGTCTTCCACGATACCGCCCGCCAACGGCAAGGGGGTGGTCCTCTGGCACTGCTCCCCGTCCCATCCTTCGGGTATTAACTGGGATTTGAAGTAACTCAACAAGTTCCTGCAGCTCAGCGGAAGCATTGGACCAGTAAATGCCGTCACCGCCCATTATTATTGGCCTCTCCGCGTCTAGCAGGATTCTGACTGCCTTCTCTACCAATTCCTCGTCACCTGGACCCGCAGGCGGAGTTGAGACTGGGCCGCGCCAGCCAGTGAACCTTTGTCTCTCTTCGCCAAATCTAAGCGCCGTTGTCCCTGGTGGCAGATCTAAAGCTACAGGCCCTTGAGGATAAGTGAGAATGTCCCGAAGAGCCTTGCGTATCCAATACCCCACAGTGTTACCATCCACTATGCGTAAAGTCCATTTAGTCACTGTTCTCATCATGTCAGCTCCCCAGCCTACTTGAAGTCCCTTCAGCCCGTCCTCAAATGTGGGGTGCTGGCCAAAAAGGGCTAGAACTGGGCTTCGGGTATAGTAGGCTTGGGAGATACCAGCTGCCATGTTCTGCATGCCAGGCCCAGCGGTCCCAAAGCAAACCCCAGGGCTTTGAGTCACCCTGGAATAAGCATCGGCAGCATAGACACCGGCTTGCTCATGGCGCATATGAATCATCTGGATATCCTGCTCACAAATACCCAGCAACAAGCCCCACATGTGCGCTCCCTGAATACCAAAGAAGTATTTCACACCCTCCTCTTTAAGAACCTTGCCAACTATCTCACCACCATACGTTTCTCCCATTTGATCTCCTTTACAAATTCATTCCGACCTCTTTTCAGAGGTGTTGAGTCTACTCGTCTGTGGCAGATAATCTGTGAGGGTGGTTCAGGAATCCTTTGAAGAGCCTTTGTACTGCTCCCCATTACTCTCCATATATCATTCGTGGTCGAAATTCGTACACGCTTTTTCTTGCTTATCAATATTATAGCACAACATGTCAAGGGCTATGCCCGTCCCTGCCCCAGTGCTACATTATGATTGACTGAGGTGGATTGAGTATGTAGACAAGCTAGGAAAAGCATGCTGGAAAGATGGCGCAATTCGAGCTAATATGAAGAGCATCTATTTTTAGCACAACGGAAAGAAGTCAAGCAAAGGAGTAGGATAACAATGGGAACTTATGTAGTGACATCGACTATCTCCCCTGAATTCAGGAAAGCACACTTCGAGGCGCTCAAGCTCGGGGGTAGACTACCTGGAGATATTGCTCCTCGTGTTGAAGCCCATCTGCAGTATATCAAGGAGTTAAGCTCAACGGGCAAGATACTGGCTGGGGGACCAACGGTCGCTTTTACATGGGGATTATCGTTAATAATAGCAGATTCTTTAGAGGAGGCAAAGAGCATCGCCGAAAATGATCCCGGCGTAAGAGCTGGTCTCTTTACCGACCTTAAGGTTGAGCCTTGGTATCACCTGGTTTAATCAAGCAATAAATCGGCTAGCCGGTTTGGGTGCACACTACGATAAGGATTTCTACGATTCTCACTGGGCTCAAATGGCATACTCGCTGTCAGGGTGAAAAGAACGTGTCGCGTTTCATTCCAATTTCTTTCATTCCCCTACGCCTTAGCTTGTCTAAGCATGAACTCAGTTGCCTGACCTCTTCCTCAGATAGGGAGGAGAATATTTTGTGTATGGACTTTCGCTGCTTGCTTGTTTTAAGATAGAGGTTGCGTCCTTCCTCTGTTAAGGCGACTCTTATTAGGTTCTTCTTGCTCAAGTCTTTGTTCCTCGTCAACAATCCTTGCTTTTCCATCCTCTTCAGGACTGCAGAAATGGTGTGAGGCTCTCGGAAAAGCTGCCGCGATATCTCAGCAGGCGTTATCTTTCCTGCATTAGCCTGAACAACCATTAAAACCCCAGCTTGCCTAGAAGTAACATTGAATTGTTCTAGTTCTTTCCGTATAGCCTTCCGTATTATGTCTCTCGTCTGACCTAGCAGTACCCATAGTCTAAGTTCTTCGTTTGCAGATAAAGATTCTTTCATAAGTTCCCTCAGGCTTATAATTTACTACCGGCGACGCCGCCTGATAGCCATAAGCATCTACCCACCGTGGTTAGTCCGCCTAACGTGGGCTAGTCTGCACCAACCCCATACCTCCAACACAAACACAACTAATGTAAAAAAATCACCTTTGGTAGCATGTTAATAAAGTGACCGTAATCCAGAAGCAGGATGATTGCTACCTAGGTACTTTCTTTTATTAAGTCATCGACGAAGTTCGTCGACGACATATTTCAATTATAGCATACCTTGTCAACGAGGGGGTATATGGCTATGTGCTCACGCAAGTTAAGGGCTGGTTTCACCTTTGCCTAGCCTGAAGCAAGGGAGTCAGTTCTGTCAGAAAATTTGACAAAACAGTCTGCCTAGTGTTACTGGGAATCGGCCGACTTTTGTAGATTCCCCCAAAACCCTACTGATGTCTTGACAAGGTGTGGTATAATTAAATATGCGTGGTCGAACTTCGACCACGAACTCATCAGTAGAGAATAAGGAATAGCACTAAGCTTTTTTGAATTTTGTCCCAGGCTTCTTCTCAACATAAACGTGTGGAGGAGCATCTTCTTAATCAGAATCTATTGGCCATATCACATCCTCCCTGTAACTGCTAGAGAGGGGATGATTTATTATGCAACAACTGATAAAGCTAAGGGTAAACGGTGTGACTTACGAGGCAACAATTGAGCCACGACGGACATTGCTGGAGGTACTGAGGGACAATCTTAGTCTCACCGGAGCCAAGAAGGCTTGCGATACTGGCGACTGCGGTGCCTGCACCGTTATCATGAACGGAAAGCCAGTAGTCTCCTGCCTTGTGTTAGCAGTAGAGGCTCAAGGAAAGGATATCATCACTATTGAGGGGCTGGCTAAGGACGGGCAACCCCACCCCATCCAGCAAGCATTCGTCGACCATGGTGCCATCCAGTGTGGATTCTGCACCCCGGGAATGATTCTCTCCGCCAAAGCACTTCTAGATAGAAATCCTAAGCCAACCGAGGACGAGGTGAAAGGTGCCATAGCCGGTAATCTCTGCCGCTGCACCGGCTATGCCAAAATTGTTGAAGCGATACTTGCGGTCTCGCAAGCACTATAATTGGGGACAGGGAGAGAACGTGAAAGAGTATTCGGTCATAGGCAGACGCCTACCCAGAATAGATGGAATGACAAAGGCTACCGGTGGTGCTAAATATGCTGCTGATTTAAGCCTACCAGGAATGTTGCACGGGAAGATCCTCAGGAGCCCTTTACCCCACGCCCGAATTGTTAACATTGATGTGACACCAGCAGAAAGGCTGCCCGGCGTTAGAGGGGTCATTACCGGTAAGGACTTTGGTGGGTTTAAACGGGGTGTACTATCCACTACCAGAGACGAGAGCCCGCTAGCTTTAGATAAGGTGCGCTACATAGGGGAAGGTGTGGCTGCTGTAGCTGCCATTGATGAAGATATAGCTGAAGAGGCGTTAGAACTCATCAAGGTAGAGTTTGAAGAGATTCCGGCAGTATTTGACCCATTCGAAGCAATGAAGGATGGAGCACCCCAGATTCACGATCATATTAAAAACAACATGAGCTGGGAGTGCCACTACCATTTTGGTGATGTAGAAAAGGGGTTTAAGGGGTCAGATTACATTAGAAAGGACAGGTTCTCTACTGGTCGGGTTCTTCATGGTTTTCTTGAGCCTCACGCAATTTTGGCGAGTTATGACCAAAGCGGGGGGATCACAGTTTGGGCATCAAAACAGTGTCCCTATTTCCTGTGGCGCCACATGGCGCTGATACTTGGGCTCCCCCTAGATAGGGTGAGGGTCATTCAACCCTATGTTGGCGGGGGTTTCGGGGGGAAGAATGATTCCTTTGACTTGGACTTCTGTGCTGCTCTCCTTTCCAGAAAGACAGGGAGACCGGTAAAGATAGTCTGGTCTCAGAGGGATGTCCTTACCGCTGGTCGCCGCCGACACACCATGTTTATGGACATAAAGACCGGAGTTAAACGGGACGGAACCTTGGTTGCCCTTGAGTGTAAAGCCGTTGCCGATGGTGGGGCATATACCGCTACTGGTCCGATAACTATGTACTTAGCCGGCGTGATGCTGGGTGTCCCCTATCGGTTACCGAACCTGAAATTCGATGGCTTAAGAGTGTATACTAACAAACCTGTAGCCGTAGCTCTTCGAGGCCATGGGGCTGCCCATACTAGGTTTGCTGCCGATGTTCAGCTAGATATGATCGCTGAAGACGTGGGGATTGACCCAGTAGAGATAAGGTTGAGGAACGCCCTCAAACCAGGAGACGTAACCGCGGGAAAGATGCATATATCTACCTGTGGTCTCACTGAGGCTATTGAGCGGGCTGCCCAAGCCAGCAACTGGAAAAAACGGCGGATGAGGAAGAAGGTGAAGGGTAGCATTGCCAAAGGTATCGGAATTGCCTGTTATGGCTTCGTCACTGGGGAAAGGCACCATCCCCATGATTACTGCAGTGCGGTGGTTAAGGTCAACGAAGATGGCACCATAAACCTTCTCACCGGAGCAACTGATGTTGGTCAAGGTTCAGACACTGTGTTATCAATGATTGCCGCTGAGGAACTAGGTATAGCCGTGGAGGATGTCGGATTTTCCATGATTGACACCGCTTTCACTCCAATAGATGTCGGTAGCTACTCCAGCCGGGTTACCTACATGGCTGGTAACGCAACCAAACTGGCAGCGGCCGATGCTAAGAGGCAGCTTCAGGAGATAGCTTCCAGAAGGCTGAGGGTGAGTGTCGACGATGTAGAATTTGAGAACCGCAAGGTTTTCGTCAAAAGCGATCCAGGGAGATCACTGACCTTCAAACAATTGGCCAGGATTGCCAGCACCTCTCCCGAAAGTAAGCAAATCGTGGGGCGAGGTTCATATACCTTTACCACGGTGGGACCATTCAATTATGAGACAGGCGAGGGCAGTGCCTCAGAGGAATATAGCTTCGGTGCTGAGGTTTCTGAGGTAGAGGTGGATACCGAGACCGGGCAGGTGAGACACATCAGGTCGGTCATAGCTCACGATTGCGGTAGGGCACTGAATCCAATGGCAGTAGAAGGTCAGTGTGAAGGGTCAATGGTTCAGGGACAGGGGCAGGTACTGCATGAGGATTTAGTTATTGAACAGGGCAAAACACTCAACCCAACTTTTGCCGATTACAAGCTACCTCGTTCCCAGGACGTCCCTGAGATGAAGGGGATTCCAGTTGAGACGATAACACCGAATGGTCCATACGGGGCAAAGGAGGCAGGTGAGGGGCTCACAATAGGCCCACCTCCAGCCGTTGTCAATGCTATACACGATGCCGTTGGAGTCTGGATTAGAGACCTTCCAGTAACGCCGGAGAAGATACTCAGAGCGTTGAAGGCGAAGAAAGAGGGAGAGGAATAGTGGCGCTGCCAAGATTTGAATATTTGGTAGTACAGACCGTGGCTGAGGCTTACTCTCTGCTCTCCCAATATAGGAAGGCAGCAAAGGTAATTGCTGGTGGCACCGATTTGCTGGTAAAAATGAAGGAAAGGGAGCTGGCCCCTCAATATTTAGTTGGCCTTAAGGGTATTACAGATTTGGACTACATCGAGTACGACGAGGTAGACGGGCTCAGGATCGGGGCACTGACCAGTAATGACTCTATTGCTGGCTCGGTGGTTATCCGAGAGAAGTTTGGTCTCTTGTCTGAGGCTGCTGCTAAGATGGGTACACCTCAAATTCGCAACATAGGTACCGTTGGTGGCAACCTATGCAACGGAGCCCCGTCTGCAGACACGGCTCCGCCCTTGATTGCCCTAGGTGCCAGGTTGAAGCTAGTCAGCTCCAAAGGTGAGCGGACTGTCCCCTTGGAGGAGTTCTTTACCGGTCCTGGTGAAACTGTACTCCAGATTGACGAACTGCTTACCGAGATTCAAGTGCCAAAGCAAATCCCCGGCACCAGAGGGGTATACCTTAAACTCTTCCCTAGGGGAACTGTGGATATCGCTGCGGTAGGTGTTGCCGTTTTGCTTATACTGGGTAGGGATGGTACTTGTAGCGATGCCAAAATAGTTCTTGGCGCCGTAGCCCCAACACCGATGAGAGCAACGATGGCTGAGGCGGTAATTAAGGGGAAGCAGGACAAAAATGAGGTGATTGAAGAAGTAGCTGAAACTGCGTCTGAAGAAGTCCGTCCCATATCTGATGTCCGTTGCTCTGCCGATTATCGCCGAGAAATGGTGAAGGTGTTGACCAGACGGGCACTTGTCCAATGTTTGAGACAGGCTAGGTGAGTTTGGTTTCAGAGGCGCGGGCGAGTTAGGAAGTAACCAGGAATTAGTTAAATATTCCTAAATTAACACTGAGTTGCCTAGATTAGGGGGTGAGATGAATTGAGTTCACTAATATAGGGTTAAAGCGAGTGCGACACAGTCAAATTGGGGGATTGACAACGAGACGGCTTTTAATTCGTGTTCCTAGTACCGGCATCAATTATTATGTGTCACAGCAGTTTAACCTATCACACTCGATTTAAATGCAAGGCCATTTCGTGGTATGATATGACCCACAAATTCATAATCTAGCGTATACGACAGTCAAATGCATAATCTTTGTGAAAAGGAGGTTAATGGTAAGTGAAAGTCGGCGACGTAAAAAAGGTAGGCATAATCGGCTGCGGCGTTATGGGACCGACCATAGCAGCGGCGATTGCACCCAAATATCCGGTCATAGTCAAGGAAGTAAACAAGAAATTGGCTGACAAGGGATTCAAAAGTATCTCTTATGGTTTTGCTCAGTTAGTCAGGAGAAACAAGATCACTGAAGTTGAGAAAGAAGTAGCCCTTTCTCAGGTCACTATGACCACCGAACTATCTGACCTCAAATATTGTCAGGTGGTGATCGATGCTGTACCAGATATTATGGACCTGAAGATTTCGAACTTTGCTGAGCTGAATAAAATGTGTTCCTCAGACGCTGTCTTTATGACTACTTCCTCCCTGATTTCAATTACAGCTCTGGCTGCTGGCTCAGGGCGACCGGAGAAAGTGATCGGAACCCACTTCAATAACCCCGCCCATCTCATGGAACTAGTGGAGGTAGCTCCCGCAGTTCAAACCAGTGAGGAGACCACCAATTTCACGATGAGTTTCCTAAAGGATGGCTTGGGGAAGACGCCGATCAAGTGCAAGGATTCCCCCGGTTTTATCGTGAACTATCTATTTTTCCCGTGGCTAGTTCGCGCTATCAAGGCCCTAGAGCTGGGATTGGGCACTGTCGAGGATATTGACACTGCTGTGCGGCTGGGCTTGGGGCACCGGATGGGACCATTTGAACTCATGGACATGTTCGGCATGCATAACAATGTACACGGCTTTCGGACAATCTATGAGCAACTTCATGATGAAGCCTACGCTCCTCCTCCTCGTCTGGTTAAGTTATTTGAAGCCGGTCATCTGGGGAGAATGACAGGCAAAGGCTGGTATGTCTATGATGAGCAGGGTAAAAAAGTAGGCATTAACAAAATGTTCTAGATAGCCTCAATGGCTGTTGTCAGTTTGCCAAGATATACAGAAAGGGAGAGCCATGAGTAATCAAAATCTGCTTATCGAGATGAAGGACAGCACGCAGATTATAACCCTTAATCGTCCTAAAGCTTTAAATGCTTTGAACACCCAGGTTAGGGTTGAACTAGAGCAGGCCTTTGCCGATGCCGAAGCCAGAGATGATGTCAAAGTAATAATCATCACTGGTAATGGCAGAGCTTTCGGGGCAGGAAAAGATATCCCTGAATTCGTGGGCTTAGGTGGGGACGGAATGGCTGCTGATTCTAGAGAGGATCATCGAGTTTTTGGTAAAATCAGAAACTTGACTAAACCGGTAATTGCCGCAATAAATGGTATTGCGTTGGGAGGAGGGTTGGAGTTAGCTATGTCTTGCCACATAAGGGTAGCTGCTGATACAGCTATAATGGGGCAACCGGAAGTAGGTTTGGGTGGCATCCCTGGTGCCGGTGGGACGCAACTGCTGCCCCGCTTAATCGGCACGGGAGCGGCGCTATATTACCTCCTTACTGGGGAGAATATCAGCGCTCAAGAGGCTTATCGCTTGGGCTTAGTGGACAAGGTTGTCCCGGCAGACAAGCTAATGGTGACGACGCTGGCAATTGCTAAGGTGATTGGGCAAAAAGGCCCAATAGCATCAAAATTGATTTTAGAGGCAGTTACCAAGGGTATGAGGCTTACTTTGGACAAAGGTTTGGAATTGGAAGAGGAGCAGTGGAGAATATGCGGAGCGACCAAGGATTGGAATGAGGCAATAAAGTCCTTTATGGAGAGAAAACCTATTGTGTTTAGAGGCCGCTAGAGTTGACTAAACAAGGGGGGCTTGTGATGAAATTTCAGGACATCCTTTATGAGAAGAAGGACGGGGTGGCCAAGATAACCATTAACCGCCCTCAGGCTTACAATGCCTTTACTACCAGCACTCTTAAGGAGATAGCCCAGGCTTTGACTGATGCTGAACTTGACTCTGATATTGGTGTTGTCGTACTTACTGGTGCTGGAGACAAAGCATTCTGTACTGGCGGGGATATCAAGGAGGCGGCACAGTCTGGGGGCTACTCTAAGGATATAGGATACTGGCACGCCGATGTGCACCGGCGGATTAGAAACATACTGAAACCGGTGATTGCCGCAGTTAATGGCTATGCCATTGGTGGTGGTCATATACTTCATCTAATCTGTGACCTGACCATAGCCTCAGAAAACGCGAAGTTCGGGCAAGCCGGTCCCAGAGTGGGCAGCTTTGATGCCGGTCTTGGTGTCACCTATCTGGCAAGGGTTGTTGGCGAGAAGAAAGCCAGAGAAATCTGGTTCCTGTGCCGCCAGTACACAGCTCAGGAGGCGCTGGAGATGGGGCTGGTCAACAAGGTGGTGCCCCTTGATAAGCTGGAGGAGGAAGTAAACAAATGGTGCCAGGAAATCCTAGCGCTATCACCGACCGCTCTCAAGTTCTGCAAGCTTGCCTTTAATGCTGAGACTGACCACATGTTTGGCTTCGAGGCGTGGTCCGAAGCCGCGGTTAGGATGTTCTGGGCTACTAAGGAGGCGGAAGAGGCTAAAACTGCGTTCAAAGAGAAAAGAAAGCCTGACTTTTCTCAGTTAAGGTAGTTAGGGAGAGTAGTCACTCCATAAAGACCAGACTCAAGCAATCAGGTAATCAGGGAGCGTGGGAGAATGGCATACAATGATTTAAGAGATTGGCTCATTACTTTGGAGAAGGAAGGAGAGCTAGTCAGGGTTAAGCGCGAGGTAAACTGGAATCTGGAAATTGGAGGCATAGTAAGGGAGATCTGCGACACCGCTGCGCCGGCAGCACTATTTGAAAACATTAAAGACTATAAAGACACACTCTGCACCAAGCTATTCGCCGGTTCACTGGCTACGTTCTCCAGAATAGCCTTAATGCTAGGACTGCCTAAGGATACGCCATACAAGGAACTCATTAAGATTTGGCAGGAGCGTTCGAAAAAACGCATTAAGCCAGTGGTGGTTGATACGGCCCCTTGTAAAGAGAACATTCTAAAGGGAGACGACGTTGACCTGTTGCAGTTGCCTGTCCCTCACTGGAGCAAACTCGATGGTGGCAGATACATAAGTACCTTTGGCGGTGTGGTCACCAAGGACGCAAACACTGGATGGGAGAATGTTGGGGTATACCGGGCAGTGATACACGACAAGAACAGCACCAGCATGTCCGTTGCTCAGGGTCAGCATATTTGGTACTGCTGGCGGAGCTGGCGAAAGCAGGGGAAGAATATGCCCCTGGCAATAGCTATCGGCGGTCCCCCGCTTATGCCAGCAGTTGGGGCGGCACCCGTTCCTCTACGGGTTGACGAATGGGATGTCTGGGGCGCCTTACAGCAGCAGCCAGTTGAACTGGTAAAATGTGAGACTGTGGATCTCCGTGTTCCCGCTTCCTCTGAAATTGTTCTTGAGGGCGAGGTCTTGACCGATGTATCAACCTTCAAGAATGACGGCCCCTTTTCTGAATATACCGGTCACTATGGTGGTAAAAGTCAGCGGCCAGTGTTTAAGGTGAACTGCATGACCTTCAGAAATGAACCTATATTCCAGGGGGCGCTGACAGGCATGCCAACGACTGAAGACCACATTATTTCTTCGGTGAGCCGCAGTGCTATTATTTGGGACCTGCTGGACGAAAGAATGACCGGGGTTACTGGGGTCAATGCTGACCCCAGTACGGGTTATGTTAACGTAATCGTGCAAATAGATAATAGCTACTATGGGCAGGTCCACCAGGTGGCGGCTAATATTTGGAGTTCAAGCATATCTAATATGATGGGTAAGAATATCATTGTCTGCGATGAGGATGTGGATATATACGACCTAAGGCGGGTGTTCTGGGCTATTGGGTATCGGGTTGACCCTCGCCGTGATATTATTCAATTTCCCGGCTGGATAAGCGCGCTTGACCCGATTGTCCACCCTGATGAAAGGATCGGTTTTGGCGGTAATAAAGGAACCAGACTATTAATTGACGCCACCAAAGCGATAGATAGACCCCGGTCAGACAAACTGTTTGGGGAAAGGTTCGCCCCAGTCGCTTACCCGGATAAAGATACCATGGATATGGTGAGAAAAAACTGGCGGAAATACGGGTTTAAGTAAGAGTTGGAGGTAGGGGATGTTCTTCGAGCTAACTGATGAGCAGAAGGCTATAAAAAGATTAGCCCGGGACTTTGCCGAAAAGCGACTCTCTGTGGTTGGAGAAGAGGACGAGCCGAAACACGTGTTTCGGCGGGAAGTCGTCACTGAAATGGGCAAACTTGGGCTACTAGGCACTGTACTACCAGAAGAGTACGGCGGGAGCAATATAGGCTTTCTGAGCACTATTCTCATTACTGAGGAATTAGCCCGTGTGAGTGCCTCCTATTCTACATACTCGATGTCGCAGGCGGTAGGTCCGGGATTAGCAATTCTTAAATACGGTACGAAGGAACAGAAAGAAAAATACTTACCCGGTCTTAGCAGCGGTGAAATTCTTGTTTGCTTTGGCTCCACTGAACCTGATGTCGGTTCTGATGTGGCCGGTATGAAAACGACAGCGGTGGAAAAGGATGATCACTTTATCCTAAACGGGACTAAAGCTTGGATAACAAACGGTCCGGTAGCCGATATGGGGATATTCTGGGCTTATACCGACCGGGAGCTAAAGCACAAAGGCATTTCCTGTTTCATTCTTGAGGATATGAAAAACACTCCAGGAGTTACCACCAGTCCCTACGATAAACTGGGCTTATGGTGTACAGTGACCGGGGAGGTGGCATTTGGTGATGTCAAGATGCCGAAGGACTGCCTATTAGGCTCTAGAGGTGAGGGCTACAAGATTTTGATGGAAGTGCTTGGTAATACCCGCCTATGTGCCGCCGCCAGAGCCGTTGGCGTTGGTCAGGCTTGCCTAGAAGACAGCATTAAGTATGTCAAGGAGCGACAAGCATTTGGACAACCGCTGGCCAACTTCCAGATGATCCAGGATCAAATTGCTGAAATGTACATCGAGCATGAAGCAGCAAGAATGCTTGTCTATCAGGCAGCAGTCAATAAAGACAGGGGGATCCAAGATATTACTGAAGTGGCGGTGGCCAAATATTTCGCCTGTGAAGCTGGCATGAAGGCAGCCGACATGGCGCTCAAGATCTATGGCTCCTACGGTTATTCCATGGATTTCCCAATACAGAGGTACGTTAGGGATTCTCGTGCGTTTCCTATAACTGAAGGGACATCAAATATCCAGAAGATTATCATAGCCAAGAGTTTGCTTAAATAGAGAAACTAGTGGGGAATGAGAGTATTAGCAGAATCTCTTCCAAGCGAACAAAGTCTGATAGTTTGCAAACCATATTCTCGGGGGTGAGTTAACATGAAATGGGACATGCGTGCCCAGTTACCTAAGAAAGTAGAGATGCTGGAGTTATTCGCCAGGGATGGTCTACAGCATGAACCAAAGTTCATCCCAACTGAGACGAAGGTTTGGTTTATTGAGCAATTTATCGAGGCCGGGTACAAGGCAGTAGAGGTCACCAATTTTGCTCATCCCAGGCTTCTTCCTCAACACAAAGATGCCGAGGAGCTACTAGAGAGAGTCTACCGTAATCCAAAGGTTCAAAAGGGTGAGGTGCATCTGAAATGTTACGGCATGACGACTAAGGCATTTGAAAGGGCAGCCGAAGCCAAGCAGAAGGGATATGGTCCCAGTAGTGTTGCCTTCACTATTTCAGCGGAAGATAAGCATGGGAAAAGGAACTCTGGTAGGACACGCGCAGAGTATTTTGAGGAGATTCCTGAAATGGTCAGGATTGCTAGAGAGAACGGTTTTGAGATCGATATGGCAATAGCCTGTGTCTACGGCTCTCCGGTAGATGGGCCAGTGCCGATAGAAAGCACCATCGAGCTTATAGAACGGGGACTTGACTTAGGTATTAAAAGGTTCACCCCTTGTGATACTACTGGAGAAGCAAACCCATTAAAAATCTATGAATATATGTCTGCCCTTATTGATAGGTTTGGAAAGTATGATGACATCATATTTAAGGTAGCCCACTTCCACGACTCTAGAGGCATGGGACTAGCCAATTATGTGGCGGCGATTTTGGCAGGAGCCAGTATTATGGAAACTTCCCTGGGGCAACTCGGTGGGCAACCCGCATTTATCATTGATGGAGTCCCCGGTATTGGAACCGGCCCACTTTACACTGATTCTGATATCGCTGGCAATACCTCTACCGAGGATGTCTTGGTCATGCTTGATGAGATGGGTATCGATGTCGGCGTAGACATAGATAGAATGCTCCAGTTAGGGAGAGTCTTGGAATGGGTACTGGGCAGAAGCCTAAGGTCTTACTGCACTAAGTCAGGTCGCGTTATAAAAGAAGCAGTGCAGTGGAACGAGAGGCCGACGTTCGATTTCATACCTCCTTTTGGGGAGGGCTACTGGGCATATCGTAAGCACTAGGAAGTAACGAAGTAGTAACTCACTCTTTTGACGGGGGCATGAGCAAATGACAATGCCACTTGAAGGTGTCAAGGTTCTAGATTTAACAGTATGGCAGCAAGGGCCTGTCGCTACTACTATGCTTGCCGACATGGGGGCAGAGGTAATTAAGATAGAGGAGCCTGTTCGGGGTGATCCTGGTCGTGGGTTAGTATGGCGTAGTGATCAATCTGTCTTGAATACGTATTTTGAGTGCCATAATCGCAATAAGAAGGGCCTAACACTTGATCTCAGGAAAGAGCGCGGCCGGCAGGTCTTTTATAGGTTAATAGAGAAGTCAGACGTTTTCGTGCACAACCTCAGGCCAGGTGTTACCAAAAGATTGGAGATAGACTACCACACCTTATCTCAAATGAATCCTCAGCTCATTTATGCCTTTGGAAATGGATTTGGTAGCCGAGGGCCTGATATTGGTAAGCCATCTTTTGATGTTATTGCCCAAGGTAGGGGAGGCATGCTGAGCGTTGCCGGGGAGCCTGGTCAACCACCACCTCTGGTTCAGGTGATCGGTGCTGCAGATTGGATTGGTGCGGCATTGTTGGCCTATGGTATTGTCGTCGCTCTTTTTACTCGTGAGCGGACAGGGATAGGGCAAGAAGTGGAGGTATCCCTCCTAGGCAGCCAGGCAGCCTTTGGGCAGCTTGCTTTACAACGATACCTTTTCTCGGGGAAAAGCCCAGCTAAAATATCGAGGAAAACTGTAGCCAATCCACTGTGGAATACTTATCAGGCCGGCGATGACAGATGGCTAATAGTAGCTGCACTTCAGGCAGACAGGCACTGGGCCAACTTCTGCAAGGTACTTGGAATAGAGGAACTGCAAGATGATGCTAGATTTGATTGTATTACTACCCGAAGAGAACACGCTGAGGAACTGATTTCCATCCTAGATAAGGTCTTTCTCACCAAAGCCAGGGACAAATGGATAGAAGACCTAGAAGAGGTAGACATCCCTTGTGGCCCGGTTAATGACTATCAAGAGGTAGCTAGTGATCCCCAAATGGCAGCGAACAACTACATAGTTGATTTTGACCATCCCGTCGCTGGCCCGATTAAGATGGTAGGTATTCCGGTCAGACTCAGTAAGACCCCAGGTAAGATAAGAATGGGGGCACCTGAGCTAGGCCAGCATAAAGAGGAGATTCTATTGGAGTTTGGATTTACTTGGGACGAAATCGCTAAGCTGGCGGATGAAGAGATAATTTAGTAATCATCGCCAAATAGCGGTATGCTGGGGAAATGCGCATTGTATTGATAGGACAAGCTGCCTTTGGTGAAAAGGTTCTACAAGCTCTACTCCAGACAGGTGAACAGGTGGTAGGTATTTATGTGCCGGTTGATACTCCAAGAAGGCCTGATCCTCTCAAGGAAGCGGCCAAGAAGCTTGGGGTTCCCGTCTTCCAGCCAGGAAGAAGGTGGGGGGCAGAAACCTATGCCGAGTATGTCAAGCTTAAACCAGATCTCAATGTCATGGCGTTTGTGACCGATATCTTGCCTCTAAATATCTTGAACTACCCCAAATTGGGAACGATTCAGTACCACCCTTCTTTACTCCCGAAACACCGGGGTGGGAGCGCCATCAATTGGGCTATAATCAATGGTGATACCAAGACAGGGGTTACGATCTTCTGGCCTGATGAGAATATAGATACCGGACCCATCCTTCTACAAAAGGAGGTGGATATTTCCCCTGATGACACCGTTGGATCACTCTACTTCAACAAGCTTTTCCCACTTGGGGTGGAGGCACTGATAGAGAGTATTGAACTTATCTATGCCGGCAAAGCCCCTCGTATTCCTCAGGATGAGTCCCAAGCCACCTACGAGGCGTTGTGCACGGAAAAGGAAGCTGTTATCGATTGGTCCGAACCAGCATACAAGGTCTATAATCTGATTCGTGGAACAAATCCCAAGCCAGGGGCCACAACCTACTTCCGGGGAACGAGCCTGAAGATATTCGAGTCCGAGTTGCTTAGCGTCTGTTGGGATGGGCCATCAGGTGAGGTTACGGAAATCATAGAGAAGGGAATCATAGTGTCTGGCAAAGGTGGATCCATCCTAGTGAAGCGAGTACAACCGGAGGAGTCAGCTAAGATTGCCGCTTTTGAATATACACGGTTCACATCATTGAGAGTAGGTGATAGGTTTGGTGGATAAGGAGATAATCTAATAACCATTACAAATGAGGAGCAACATACTCTCACTCTCACAGATTTCGCCTCCTCAGTTCCTCATTTCGCTGTGCAATTCAGAGGCCATCATTAGTCCTACCTGCTTGCGTGGTCATAAAGTTCTAGCCACCAGCTAACATACCGATAATCACGATTTCCTCAACTTCGGGACTTATCTCCCAGATAACTTCCTGAGTTTTGGCATCAGCTACTATCCACCCCCAAGTGGTAGCATCTTCCAGAATCAGCTTCGCCTCGTCAAGCCCTACTTCCTTAATTTCCATCCCTCTTCTGCCCATCTGATGTACCTTGATTATCCGTGTCACCTAGTCCTCCTTTACCGAACCCGGCCGCCAACGTAAACATGTCGAAGACCTCATGTGAAACCCACAATTCTCTGGGAAATATTGAGGCATCAGTGCATTGCCCATATTATGCGACGAGGGATTAAGGACGTCAAGCACAAAAGCTTGAATTGTTTAGTCAGAACATGGTAGACTAAAGATGCCATATAGTTCTTCTTTTTCACTTGTCTCCTTTCGAGAAAGCCCGGCTTGCCGCCGGGCTTTCTCATTTGTTGGAGATGCCTGTTGAATAGAAACAACGGGCATCTCGAGATAATGTTTGCTACGTAGGACAGTGAACGAGTGTAGTAAAAAGAGGGTAGAATTGGCTTGTCCCCCCGATGACCTGATAATCCCCATTCAAGTAATAGTGCCACAGGACCGCTGACTTCCAGGATAACCAGCTTCCAATGTTCTTTGTCGCGAGGCAAAGGGTATCTTTGTCTTTAGAACCTCGCTCCTCTCGGCAGGCTTCTTCAATAGCCTAATCGAGGAGGATTACCGACATACCAGCTAGGTTATCAGATTTAACTAAAGAGGCTTTTGTGCAACGCTTACCTGTTGTTATCTTTAATGCTTGCCAAAGTCATGCCAAAGCCGGTCATACCACGAGCGGTGTTCTTCACCAGCAACCTTTTGGTATTTCGCAGTCGTATTGAAGCTAGCGTGCCCCAAATGCTCCTGAAGCAATCTTAGTGCGTCGCCGGAGTCATCCAGCTTCATTGCGTGTACACTAAAGGCATCCCTAAGACGATGAGGACTAACTCCTCTTACCCTGCCTGTTTCTGGATTCACTAGATCCGGAAGGCCAGCCCTTTTAGCACAATCTCTCACTATTTGCCAGGCTCGATGTCGGTTGATACAGAATATAGGCCGGGTATTATCAGCGAAAACAGGCCTGTTCCTTGCAACATACTCTTTCAGTAAAATAAGGGTATTCTCATCAATAGGCAATATTCTGATTCTCCTTTGTTCTCCTTTACTACTAATAGTCTGCCCAATTTCTTTGCCGCATTCCGGGCAAAAGCGGTGCCTTCTTGCCAGGCTTGCTTTATAGTCGTGGTAGTTGTAGTATCCGTGTGAGTGGACATTAAACCTCTCCTTCTCTTCGTTCGATTACGCGAGACGATAACAGAGACCAAGAAGA
>JAUWYK010000041.1 GCA_030615865.1 Dehalococcoidia bacterium | reverse complement strand
AGCTAAAAATCAAACCAAGAATGTAAAAGCAGAACATTGTTCTAGAAAAGAATCACTTCCAAGTTGACTGAATTTATTGTATATTGACCTATATGTTAGCAATGAACAGATGTAAAAAATGCTCGCTCCCAGAAGGAAAATTTAACGTAGTGCTCAATGCCAGTGGTATCTGTAATTATTGCGATTATTTTGAACAGAATAAAAAGACTATTTTAAACTTTACCAATCGAGAAAACATGTTGGCAAGGAGATTTGAAAAGTATAGAGGAAAATATGAATATGATGCCGTCGTGGGTCTAAGCGGTGGAAAGGATAGCACTTATGTTCTTTGTCAAATGGTGAACAAATATAAGCTCAAGGTAGCGGCGGTCACCTACGATAATGGATTCTTGACCGACTTTGCCAAAGAATCTGTCAAAAATACTATTAATAAGCTAGGCGTGGATCATTACTATTATAAGCCAAATTGGGATACTCATAAGAAGTTCTATAAAGCTACTGTCCAGAAATTGTTTGATCCATGTATAGCATGTGCTATTGGAGGGTATTTTCTGGCGATAAAAGCATGTTATGAAAATAAGATACCCTTCTTTGTTCATGGAAGAACACCTTTTCAAATGTATAGAAACTTCTACAAAAATAGCAACGATGTATTCTTGACGATGATGAAACTGAATTTAATGGAGCATTCTTTTGCGTCAAACATCCGTGGTTATTTTACCCTCCTTAAGGGTATCCCTATTAAATCAGCCCCGGGTATGATTTGGAGAGCGCGCAGCAGTGGTTTCGGGGGTTTGGCAGTTCATCGTCACGTGTATAGTATGATTAACGAATATGTGAAGCAAGCTATCAGCAGACTGGCAGATAGCACACAGGAAGCCAAAGAAATAACAGACGAGTTCTTTGTTGATTCTAGCAAACTGACCACAGAATTCGTTCCAGAATTCCTGGCATATTTTCTGTTCGAAGAATACGATGAAGAGAAGGTCAAGTCATATTTGGAAAATGAACTTGGTTGGAGAAGGCCTGAAAATGACAATTTACTGGGCCACTATGATTGTGCACTACATGACGCGGCAGCATATATGTTTAAGGCACTTAACGGGGTTGATGTTATAGAACCAGATGTTGCCGTTATGTTGAGATTCGGGAAAATAAACATAGAAAAGGCAAATGAACTGATACAAGTCAATCAACCAATGGAAAAGAATGTGGAAAAATCATTGGATTCCTTATGTGCTTTATGTGAGTTTAATAGAGAAGACTTGGAAAAAACTCTTGTTGCTCTTAAACAAGCCGAGGTTAGTAAGTTTGAGTCTGCTCGGTAAAATAACCAAAAGCCATTCAAAGAAAACCTAATTATGAAGTAGTTTTAAGAGGGGGGCTTCGCCCCCCTCTTTTTCATTCCTCCCCCCCCCGTTTTTAGCAGTTCTCTTTTTTTCCACCCACCCACCCACCCTCAGGGGTCTTACTCCCAAACTCCTGCTATTCCCAACCCCCCAAAGGCTTTGCCCCCAATCTCCCACTTCATCGGGGTGGTTGAGGGACTAACCTAGTGGAGTGTTTAAGAGGGGCTTCGCCCCTCTTCTATAAAATACTTCCCCCTCCCTTACCAGGGAGGGGGATTAAGGGGGTGGGTCGGTATGTAAACGAGGAGGGAGTGAAGTTAATAAACACTCTCGTTTAAAATCTAGACCTAAGTCTATGAGTATAGTATAATTAAAGATACGCAGGGGGTGCTAATGTCGCTACCTGAAAAGGGCAATCCACCGTCAACCTCGGCTGATAGTGCAGAAGCTGAGGTTTTTTCATCATCGGCGTCGGAAGCTGAAATGAAGGCTATAGCCAAACGGCTACGTCGCCATATCATCACCATGACCGGGAAGGCGGAGAGCGGACACCCCGGTGGCTCCCTTTCCGCGGTAGAGATTTTAACCGCCCTTTATTTTAGAGTGCTGCAACATAAGCCCTTAGACCCTCAGTGGCCGGATAGGGATAGGTTTATCCTGAGCAAGGGCCATGCTGCCCCTCTGCTCTATGCCACCCTGGCTGAGTGCAGCTACTTCCCGGTGGCTGAGCTACTTACGCTGAGGCAAATGGATAGTCGCCTCCAGGGTCACACCGATAGAACAATTACCTCCGGGGTGGAGATGTCGGCTGGCGCTCTGGGACAGGGGTTATCCTTTGCCCTTGGCGTGGCTCTGGCTGGTCGGCTTAATTCTCAAGATTACCGGGTATATGTTCTGCTCGGGGATGGGGAGTGTGATGAGGGGCAGGTGTGGGAGGCAGCTATGGCTGCTGCTCACTTCAAGGTGAACAACCTGGTGGCTATAGTGGACAACAATGGCCAGCAGATAGACGGCTGGAACCGCGATGTTATGAACCTTGACCCCTTCTCCAGCAAGTGGCAGGCTTTCGGCTGGCAGGTTATTGAGGTTGATGGCCATAACCTGGCTGAGCTTATTCAAGCCTTCGAGCATGCAAAACAGGTTAAGGGGCAGCCAACGGTCATCATTGCCCATACTATAAAGGGCAAAGGGGTCAGCTTTATGGAGAACAACCCCGATTTTCACGGCACAGCTCCCAACGCTATTGAGGTGGAGTTAGCACTAAAGGAGCTAGAGTAAAAGTGGAGCAGGAAGTTTCGGTCAGGGAAGCCTACGGCAAAACTCTGCTTGAATTAGGCATGGAAAACCAAGATATTGTGGCGCTGGATGCTGACCTGTCCCGGTCGACCATGACCAGTTTCTTTGCCCGCGAGTTCCCGGAGCGCTTCTTTGACTGTGGTATCGCCGAGCAGAATATGGTCGGTATTGCCGCTGGACTGGCTGCCTCGGGCAAGATACCCTTTGCCAGCACCTTTGCCGTCTTTGCCCCCGGGCGTTGCTTTGACCAGATTCGCATGTCTATAGCTCAGCCCGGGCTCAATGTTAAGCTGGTGGCAACCCACGGTGGTATCAGTGTTGGTGAAGATGGCACCTCACACCACTCTATTGAAGACCTGGCTCTGATTGGTGCCCTGCCCGGCTTTACTATTATCGTTCCTGCTGATGCTATTGAAACCGCCCAGGCGGTAGAGGCAGCTGCCGCCCACTATGGACCATTTTACATCAGGCTGTGCCGTCTCAAGCTACCGCTGGTCTATAGTGAGGACTACCGCTTTAACCTGGGGAAGGCGGTAACTATGAGGCAGGGGAGGGATGCCGCCATAATAGCTATCGGTTTGATGGTCAAAGCGGCGCTGGAAGCTGCTCAAAATCTGGAAGGGGAGGGCATAGACTGCCGAGTGCTAAATATGTCCACCCTCAAGCCCATTGATGAGGCAGCTACTATTAAGGCTGCCGCTGAAACCGGGGCTATTGTTACCGCTGAGGAGCACCTGGAGCATGGTGGCTTGGGCAGTATGGTGGCTCAGGTGCTGGCTAGACACCAGCCGGTGCCGATGGAGTTTGTGGCTATCAAAGACACCTATGCCAAATCAGGTAAACCGGCTGAACTTCTGCAGAGGTATGGTCTCACGGCAAAGGATATTGAGCAGGCGGTAAAGTCAGCAATAAAAAGGAAGTGACTAAGCGCTCTCCGTCCCTGAGATATTGACCGTTTGCCTTGTCCTGAGGAAATGGGTAAAGCCCACCAGACAAGGTAAAGCTATACTGTAAGCTATGAGTGCCCCCGGGAGCCCCAGCCACCAGCACACCAGAGGGAGGGGGACAAATATAAAAGCAGCGGCTTTAGTTGTATCCCGAAGGATAAGATGGGCAGCTATGGCTGGTCCAGCTATTATTAGCATTGGCTGAGTAATGGTAGTCAGCAGCACACCGATGGTGGTGCTCTCCCCCCGACCTCCCCTGAAGCGGATAAAGATTGGCCAGTTATGACCGACGACAGCGGCTGTTCCGGTAAGCAGGACAACCACCAGAGGCAAACTGGCTGCCTGGGCGATAAGAATAGCCAGTGCCCCCTTCCCGGCATCAATAATACCAACCGCTACCCCCACCTTAGCCCCTAGCTGACGAAAGGCATTGGCAGCACCCATATTCCCATCCCCAACCTGACGAATGTCAACCCTCTTCAAAACACGTCCAGCAATATGGGCGGTGGGGATGGAGCCGAGAAGGTAACCCAGTACTACTATCAACCAGGGCATATTTACTCTCTAACTGGTGCCGAGGGTGGGACTCGAACCCACAAGGATTACTCCGCCGGATTTTAAGTCCGGTGCGTCTGCCAATTCCGCCACCCCGGCGTTGGAGTTATTGTAAGTGTTAGCCATGTGAGCGTCAAGCGGATGATATTTGCAATAGTTTCGAAGGTGTGGCAATCTTGCTGTGCTATAGCAATGTGTGTTGTTTACAGCGAAAGGTCAACCATTCAAGATGCCGATGCTGAGCTCTGCCCATTCTATTGAGAATTTATGGGTGCTGGTTCGGCTATGGTCTTAGCAGTGGCTTCCGGCACTTGTGATGGGGCATATTCCTAGCGGTTAAAAGAGATTCCATTGGCAATATTCAGAACGGGTTGTACCGCTCCATAGGTGGTGGGGGCGTCTTGTTCAACTTGCAGTAACTCATTCAACTTTACTGGATTGCTGGTTTTCATCATGGCTTCTTCTGGTGAGACAATTCCACTTTTGACCAGGTCAGCCAGCGCCTGGTCTAGGGTCTGCATTCCCTCCAATCTACCCATCTCCAGGTTAGCGGCTATTTCATGTATTTTCTCTTCACGGATAAGTCTTCTGATTACGCTATTGGCAAGCATAATTTCAAAGGCAGCTATTCGTCCTCCCCCACTACGAGGCAACAGGGTCTGTGATAGTACTGCTTCTATTACTTGTGATAGCTGTAGTCTCATTTGACGTTGTTGGCCAGGGGGAAATACATCAATTATGCGGTCAATTGACTGGGCAGCGTCAACCGTGTGTAGTGTCGCCAGCACCAGATGACCGGTCTCAGCCGCAGTGATAGCTGTGCTTATCGTCTCTAAGTCACGCATCTCTCCGATAACAATCACATCCGGGTCATGGCGGAGGGCGTGTATTAAGGCGGCGGAGAAGGATTTGGTGTCATCCCTCAGGTCTCGTTGCCGGATGATGCATTTTTTGTCGCGGAATAGATATTCAATCGGGTCTTCGATGGTAATCACACTTCGAGTCTCATTCTCGTTGAGATGATTGATCATTGCTGCCAAGGTGGTTGACTTGCCGCTCCCGGCAGGACCGGTGACCAGGATGAGTCCTCTTGGCTTGAGAATAAGCTCTTTACAAATTTGGGGCAGTCTTAATTCATCAATCGATGGCACGCTAGATGGCACCAGCCGGAAGGCAAGGCTCATTGTGCCTCTCTGCTGCAGTACGTTAACTCGGAATCGAGCCAGGCCGGGCACACTATAGGCAAAGTCTAGCTCCCATTCCCTACTAAAAGTCGCTCTCTGCTCTTGAGTAGTAATTTCTTCAAATATCACCTCGATATCTTTGGCGGTAAACGATGGCCATTCTTCTTGAGGAACAAGTACGCTATCGATACGGAGTACAGGTGGGCTTGGCACCTTGACGTGTAAATCAGTAGCTCCCTTTTTAACCACCAGTTCCAGAATTTCACGGAATCCATTTACTTTGTGCACTGACAAACATCCTCCTTCCTCCTGGTGATGCTCAAAAAAAACCGACCCCCTAGGGCCGGTTTCACCATTTGCTCCCCAGAGCCTAGGTGACCACATGCAGACTCTGGTTCATCGCATCCCTATTCTTCAATCAATCACACTTAGTATTATATAGCTAGCTCAAAAGATTAACCCATGTCCAACTTTTCTCCGTTTGGCAAATCACTGTTATCCTAACACGCTTCACTGGTGGGTGTAATCACCCAAATAGGCTAATTTAAGGAGTAAATAGTAATGGGAGAAAAGTCTTGGTTAGGAACAGTTGATTACAGGTTAAACCGAGGTTTGGGACGAGCCTCCAGCGATACGCTCAAAAAACTGGAGGCGACGACCGGATTCGAACCGGTGAATAGGGGTTTTGCAGACCCCCGCCTTAACCACTTGGCTACGTCGCCTCTGGGTAATGTTCTTTTGGAGCGGAAGACGAGATTCGAACTCGCGACCTCCTCCTTGGCAAGGAGGCGTTCTACCGCTGAACTACTTCCGCTTTACCACCCACGAAAATTTTTGATTTTCGTGGGGACCCGTCTCTTGGTGCCGAGGAGGAGATTTGAACTCCTACGAGCTTACGCTCACCACCCCCTCAAGATGGCGTGTCTACCGATTCCACCACCTCGGCCTTCTTTATCGCTTTTCTTTATTTTCCCCAGGGAAGCACCACCTACACCATCCCCGCCCTCGCCCGGAAAATCTCCCCCAAAGGAAGGTTAGTCCTAGAATAATGAGGATGATGGGCCAGGTATAACCCCATAAAGAGCCGCTTAGCACACCCAGTTTAATCAGAAGAGCGATAATTCCTACGGCAACTAGAATTAAACTTACAAATATCATCATTATCTTTTGGCGGAGGAGAGGGATTCGAACCCGACCTGCGGTTTTGGAGTCTGAAGACCAAATGCCTCCCCGTGCCACCAGATAGTATAATGTCCCCTCTGGTCTGGCGTCAAGCCAGAGTTTGTATCCGGTGCCCTCGGCAAAGGCTTGACAAAGGCTTGAACCGCTGATATGTTCCACGATAAGACCAAGAGGGGTAAAGAAGGTTGAATTTTGAATTTACCGTGGAGCAGGAGAGATTCCGGCAGGAAGTTCGTGCTTTTCTGGATGCCGAGTTGCCACCGGGTTGGGTGGGCTATTTGGGAGGTACATCCGGCGACCATGTCGTCGATAGTAGTGATGGCTGGCAGGTATTCAAAGATATAGC
This sequence comes from Dehalococcoidia bacterium, assembly GCA_030615865.1. The sequence goes on along the minus strand of JAUWYK010000041.1, from coordinate 10,397 downwards.
ACGTAAACTGGGGAATAAGGGATGGCTATCTCTATTCTGGCCCAAGGAATATGGTGGCCAGTCTTGGCCATTTGTGGATTACCTTATCTTGGTAGAGGAAATAGCACGTCGTGGGTAGCCTCAGCTATAATCGAGCACACGCCATCCCGCCTTTTGATTACTACTTTGCCCTCGCTATTACACGATTGTCCAAAATGGGTAACAAGTAACAGAAAGGCTGGGTATCCCTAGAGTTAAGGACACCCAGCCTCCCCAATCATGATACCCGTGTTATCGGCCCTAGCTCTTCCCGATTCTGAACATCTTGGTCCCGCATACAGGACACACACCTTGAGTTGCCGGCTTGCCATTCTTCATGATTATGCTCTTGGTGTCCTTCATTTCCCTCTTGGCACGGCACTTCATACAGTATGCTTGCATTTATCTACCTCCCTTTTTGGTATGAAGGATAAACCGTTCCTCCCATAATGTCAATAGTCTAATAGCCACCAACTTTCTCTGGCAAAAACAAAGCAGGAGTGGCAGGATTCGAACCCGCGACCTGCGGTTTTGGAGACCGCTGCTCTCCCAACTGAGCTACACTCCTACGAAGCTAAATTTCAGTTATTCACCCCCGTTTTAGGGAGAATTGGCGTTAAATTGGCGTTATTTTTTTGAGATACCCCGTTTACCCCTGCCGGTAACACTTCGTCCAGTAACACCATAGCATCCTCTTGCATCCCCTCAATTATATGGCTGTAGACGTCCATTGTAAAGGCTACGGAGCTATGCCCCAGAGCTTCACTGATAACCTTTGGCTTGGCCCCACGTAGTAACATTAAACTGGCAAAGGTATGTCTCAAATCGTTTCAGAAATAATATTCGGATGAGACCAACAACTTGCTTCTGGCGGCCCTCCAACATTGGATCGATATCTGTATTAGGCCCTTTATAGTAGGCTAGCGGGTAATACATTGCTAATGAGAATAGTGGCTTGTCTTTAGCAAAAGCGGTTTCCACAATGGTAAGAAGATTACCGTAGGTCTGTTTTATCGAATATTTGGCAACTTTCGGGTCTTCTCTCTTCGGGAAAATGGCCTTTGTACTATCTTGCTGTTCCTGGCTTCTTTTAACATATGCCCGGCTACGTTGTACTACCAGAGCTCTGAAAAGTAAGTCATTTAATAGAACACTCTCAGCCTCCACTTGGTTTGTCTCAGACACAGGTGCTGTACCATTATTTTTTTCACCGGCGATAATATTGTCCAATTCCTTTTCCAATCTGTTGAAATAACCAGGTAAGGAATGGATTCCCAAGGGTGCTGTTTGAAAGTAGTTAGACTGTCGCTGAGAGAACAACTCGATCATATGCTGAAGGTCTCTCAAGCTGTTGTTAACCGGAGTCGCTGTTAGAGAGAAAACAGTCTTTCCTTCACAGATCTCGAAGAGTTGCCAGTATCGAGACTTGCCTCTGACTCCTGGATTGCGAAAGTGATGCCCCTCATCTATCATAATTACATCGGCCATATCTTTAATCCGTTGGAAACGAGCAGGAAATTCTCCGGTCCTAAGTAGGTCAGTGTGATTAAGAATGACCAAATTGCTGAAGTCGCCACCCATATGAGGTAAATAACGCCGAAGATGTTGTTCCCATACGGGTTTACGCGCCGCTAGGGGCACTAAAAGTACAACACGCTTTCTCTCGTACATGATAAGACGTTCTATTACCATCAGCCCAATTAAAGTTTTACCCAACCCTACACCATCACACAGAAAAGCACCACTATGCTGGCGAGCAATTTTCATGAGGGCTTGATATCCCTCTTTCTGGTACTGGTCAAGGACACGATATACATGGGAGCCACCATTTTCTGGGCCGGTGAGCTCCCACTCTCCGGCGGTCATCTCGTGACCTCGGAAGAACTCCTGCAAGGACTTGGCATAGACCTCGAAAGGTGAGTATTCACGGGTATGTCGTTCAATGACTTTGAGAATCTCTTCTGAGATATCCTCAGCTTCTTTCCAATGGCGCTCATACCAGTCCTGCAACAGTTCAACTTCATGTCGGAGCTGGATATTTAGCTCAACGTTTGTAGTCAAGCCTGGGATCGTTAAATTACTCGAGCCAACAAGTGCCGATGATCCAACCACGGCCTGTTTTGCATGTGTTATGTATGCTTTGGCATGGAACTTATCTTTGGTGTAGATGCGACATCGGATCTGTTTACTTCGTATGGCCTCAACGATAGCGGGGGCGCCTATGAGAAAATCGTTTTCCTCTTTTTCGTTTTCAATACTCGTATCGAGTGTCTTTTTTGCAGCCTCAATACCGGCTACTAAAGCCTTCTTGGTGCGCATTGACACTACATTGCCCATTAGAATCCTTAGTTTTTCGAGCTTCTGCCATTGGCCATCTAGTACAAGTAGCGCACCAATCTCAAAAAAACCAGTAGCTATGTCAAAAGAGTGGGCAATATCAGCCCATTCTTGGAGATAACGCTTTACTTTCCAGTCTACGTCACTGTTGTCTACAATGAATAGGTCACCACTTTGACCTTTTTTATCCTCAGACAAGGCCAAACTCCTAAAGATGGTAATAGTTTATGTCACTTTTAGTATGATTCTAGACTTCAAGGATGCAGTTGTCAATGAAGTCATGTCAGGCGCAATCAGCTGGTTTCTCTTGGTGAACATTTCGTCAATTTGTTCAACATTACATAGAGGGCTTGACAGACTGCTTTAGGGCGAGTAAAATAAGGAAAACAGTTTCCTGTAACCCTGCAAGACAGGTCATCGGAGTGTATTGTGATGGGCTTTGAAACGCAAGATGTGGAGCGAAAGGTGATCGCGATTTTGAAGGTTTTGAGCGACTCTCAGGGGACGCTGGGAGCTAGGGTTATTGCTCGTCGCTTAAAAGACTACGGGATTGAACTGGGCGAAAGGGCCGTGAGATATCACCTCAAGCTAATGGACCAGCGTGGGTTAACCCAGCTTGTGGGGCGACGGGATGGTCGGGTGCTCACCGAACAGGGGATCGAGGAGGTAAGGGACGCTCTGGTTAAGGACAAGATTGGTTTTGCTATTTCTAATATTGAGCTACTTGCCTGCCGCACTAGTTTTGACCCGCAGAATCGCACTGGTTCTATCCCAGTCAACGTCTCCCTTTTTCCGAAGGCACAATTCAGCGAGGCGCTCGAGGCAATGAGGCCTGCTTTTACCAAGGGGCTTTGCGTTAGTCACTTGGTAGCGGTAGCCGAAGAGGGTGAGAGGTTGGGTGAGTTAATCGTTCCCCGGAGCAAGGTGGGGTTGGCTACAGTTTGCAGCATTGTGGTCAATGGCACCTTGCTTAAGGCAGGAGTTCCTATTGACTCCAGATTCGGGGGCCTTCTTCAGATTCGTGACCATCGGCCACTTCGCTTTGTGGAACTCATCCACTATGCTGGCTCCTCCCTCGACCCTTCAGAGGTATTCATTAGAGCCGGGATGACCTCTGTGACAGAGGTAGTCAGAAAAGGCGAGGGGAAAATACTAGCCAACTTTCGCGAGATACCGGCCCTATGCCGGACGATAGCTGAGGAGGTAGTAACCAAGCTCAAAGAGGCTGGACTGGAAGGCCTTTTGATAATGGGGAATCTCAGTGAACCAGTGTGTGAAATCCCGGTGGAACTTAATCGAATAGGGGTAATTCTCCTTGGCGGTTTGAATCCTGTGGCAGCCGCTCAGGAAGCTGGCATTGAAGCTGAGAACCATGCCATGAGCACTGTGCTGGAATATCGGGACTTAATCAAGTTTCAAGAGTTGTTAAATGGAAAGAGTTAGAATCATACCTTGTCTGGATATCAAAGCGGGGAGGGTGGTCAAGGGGGTAAACTTTATCAACCTGCGGGACGCCCGTGACCCAGTGGAGGCAGCGGAAACATACTGTCGAGAGGGGGCAGACGAACTTGTCTTCCTCGACATCTTTGCTACTGTTGAGAATAGAAGAACGAGATTGGAATGGGTCAAAAGGGTCTTTGACGTAGTCACTGTTCCCTTTGTCGTAGGTGGTGGCATAGGTAGTATCGAGGATATGAAGGCACTGATTTACCTTGGTGTGAGCAAGGTCTCAATCAATACCGCCGCTGTGAAGAATCCCAAACTCATAAAGGAAGCCTCGAAGCGGTTTGGCAAGGAGAAAGTTGTTGTTGCCATTGATGGCAAGAGGAATTCAGATGTTAGTGGCCGTCCCCGATTGGAAGTGGTAGTCAGGAGCGGAGGAGAGGCTACGGGGATAGGAATTGTGGATTGGGCAACGCGGGTGGAGGAGCTGGGAGCTGGCGAGATTTTGCTCACTAGCAAGGATGCTGACGGTACCAAACAAGGCTACGATTTGGAAATGACAAAAGCGGTAGCGGAGGCGGTAACAATACCGGTTACAGCTTCAGGCGGTGCTGGCAAACTAGAGCATCTTTATGAGGCAGTAACGATAGGTAAAGCAGCAGCAGTGCTGGCTGCTTCCATCTTCCACTTTGGAGAAATATCTATACCCGAAGCCAAGGAATACCTTAAAAAGAAGGGGATACCTGTACGAATCTAAAATAAAAAAGTAAGCAAAGGTACTTACGTAGTGAAGAGTAATTCTGAAAGAGTGGTGGCAATAATCAGTAAATGCGGTGGTAACCGCGACAGTCTTGTTTCAATACTTCAGGACATACAATCCGAGTACCATTATCTGCCAGAAGAAGCCTTAAGAGCAGTAGCGAGCCAGTTGGAACTCCCGCTGATACAGGCTTATAGTGTGGCCACCTTTTTCAAGGCATTTAGCTTAAAGCCGCGGGGTGAACACATAGTCACTTGTTGCTTGGGTACGGCCTGTCACGTGCGCGGGGCTCCTTCTGTGCTCGACGAAGTGAAAAGACAATTAGGCGTTGATCCGGGTGAGACAACCAAAGATATGCAGTTCTCACTGGAGACTGTTAATTGCCTGGGAGCATGCGCTTTAGGGCCTATCATGGTTATAGATGGTAACTACCATGGACAGATGAGCCCCGGCAAGGTCAAGAAGGTCCTTAAGCAACAGAAGAGAATCCCGAGGGATAGGAAATATGAAGAGGTTGAAGACAGCAGACGAACTGAAGCAGTTGCGGGATGAGATTCTGAGCCAGTGCGACCCAAACCGTACTTGTGTTGTTACTAGTGTCGGAACGTGCGGACTTGTGCGCGGTGCCACAGACGTTGCACAAGCTATTTCTAAGGCACTGAGTGACCTCGGTCTTAAGGATTCCATTGATGTCAGAACAACAGGGTGCCATGGCTTCTGTGAAATAGAGCCTGTGGTTGTCATATATCCTGAAAGAATTCTCTATCAACAAGTTACCCCTGCCGATATTACAAAGATAATCTCGGAATCAGTAATCAAGAATAAGGTCATTAAAAGACTTCTCTACCGAGATCCCGCTACAGGGAAAAAGATTATCCGTGAGCAGGATATACCTTTCTATGGTAAACAGAATAGGCTCTTGCTTGATAGTAACAGACTCATAGACCCGCATAAGATTGAGGACTACCTTGCTATAGGTGGTTACTCAGCTCTACCTAAGGTGCTCTTCAATATGCAGCCCGAGGAGGTAATCGAAGAAATCAGGCAATCAGGGCTGCGTGGGCGCGGCGGTGGGGGCTTCCCTACCGCCAGGAAGTGGGAGAGCTGCCGCAATGCTTCGTCACCAGACGGCACACGCTATGTTATCTGCAACGCTGATGAGGGTGACCCTGGTGCTTACATGGACCGGAGTCTTCTTGAAGGGGACCCCCACAGCGTCATTGATGGAATGATAATCGGCGCCTACGCAATAGGTTCGCATGAAGGGTATGTCTATGTCCGGCATGAATACCCCTTGGCGGTGACCAATCTGAGCATAGCGATAAAGCAGGCGAGAGAATACGGTCTTCTTGGAGAGAACATCCTCGGCTCTGGTTTCCACTTTGATATTAAGATTTCACGGGGTGGCGGTGCCTTTATTTGCGGTGAATCGACGGCGCTCATGGCTTCCCTAGAAGGCAAGATAGGCGAGCCACGCCCCAAGCACATTCACACTGTGGTAAGCGGATTGAACGGCAAGCCTACCAACCTCAATAACGTCGAAACGTGGGCAAACGTGCCTCTTATAATTAACCGTGGCGCCGACTGGTACTCGCAAATCGGTACTGAGGGGAGCAAGGGTACCAAAATATTCTCTCTGGTGGGTAAGATAAATAATACCGGGCTGGTTGAGGTGCCCATGGGCATTACGCTCAGAGAGATAATCTACGAGATTGGCGGTGGAATCCCCGATGGCAAGAAATTCAAAGCTGTTCAGACAGGAGGTCCTTCAGGCGGTTGTCTCCCCGAGAGTCTGATAGACCTGCCAGTTGACTTCGACAGGCTTACCGAGGCAGGGTCAATGATGGGCTCAGGTGGCATGATAGTCATGGATGAAGGCACCTGTATGGTGGATATAGCCAGATATTTCATCAAGTTCCTGACTGAGGAATCTTGCGGCAAATGTGTCCCCTGCCGCGAGGGACTGGACAGGATGCTTGATATTCTGACCGACATAACGGAAGGAAGAGGTAAGCAAGAAGATATCGAACTTCTAGAAGAGCTTGGCAATCTTATCGAGGATGCCTCTCTTTGTGCTCTCGGTGGCACAGCTCCCAATCCTGTTCTCTCAACTATCAGGTATTTCCGTGATGAATATGAGGCGCACATAAGAGAGAAACGCTGCCCAGCAGGCGTCTGCAAGGTGCTTATTATCTTCACCGTCGACGAGGAGAAATGCACCGGCTGCAGAGTATGCGTCAGGGAATGCCCGCAGGGGGCAATATCAGGCGAGAAGAAAAAGCTGCATAGGATTGACCAAGAAAAGTGTATCAAGTGTGGGCTTTGCCGTGACAGCTGCAAGTTTGATGCAATCACGGTATCCTAGAGAGGAAAAAGCGTGGTTGAACTGACAATCGACAGAATCAAAACAAGAGCGGTGGAGGGAACCACAGTTCTTGAAGCAGCCACAGAAATGGGTATTATCATTCCAACTCTCTGTTATCATCCCGGTCTCAGCCCTTATGGCGCCTGCCGTGTCTGCATAGTTGAGGTGCTTAACGGCAATCGCTCATCACTGGAAGCGTCCTGTACTCTACCAGTGGAGCAGGGACAAGTGATCCTTACGAACTCAGAGAAGGTGAGCAAAGCGCGCAAGCTGATCGTTGAACTGTTGCTTGCTTCGTGCCCGAACTCCAAAACGCTGCAGGATATGGCGGCAAACATAGGAATCAATAAGGTTCGTTTTAAGATAAAAGACAAGGGCTGCATTCTCTGCGGACTTTGTGTACGCTACTGCAAAGAGCAGATGAAATCTGGTGGCATCGGATTCGTTGGCCGTGGCACGTCACGGCGGGTGGCAACCGCGTTTGAGGTCACTCCGGAGGAGTGCCGCAACTGTGGTGGTTGTGAGTGGATATGCCCGGTTTGTGAGCGAGCCTGCACAGCGGATAATCTCGTAGAAGGTCTCTGCGGAGGATGCCAGAATCTCGTCCCCGTCGAGACCTGCCCTGTATGCACAGGATGTTCTGATAGTGTCGGCCCACGGGGCCATAAGGTTTACTAATAATAGAGATGTAATCAACAAATAAAGTAACCTGGAAGAGGGTAGAAGGAGGTGAGATATGACACTGACAAGGTTAAATGCAACAGCCTCGACATTGACCAAGAACCGGACAGGCAGTGACTGGTGCCCGATAAGCGGAATGTGTGTTACTTGCGTGGAAGGCTGCATCGGTATGTGTGAAATTGGCAAGAGTGCCTACCGCGGTCATGAGGTTATATATCCGCAGCCATTCGGTATCATTACCACTGCATCACAAAAGGCCTACCCGATTGACTTGTCCCACTTCAATATTATGGGAACGGCCGTTGGTGCTGTTGGAATCGAGGAAGACTCCGATAAGGCTATCTTTCCCAACGTCAATCTTGAGACAAGGCTAGGCTACGATAACGGAATCAAGTTGAAATTACCTTTCGTTATTCCTGGTCTGGGTTCTACCAATGTCGCCAAGCAGAACTGGGAGGGTTTAGCCATCGGCGCTGCACTGACCGGGATACCACTTACCATCGGTGAGAATGTGTGCGGAATGGATGTCGACTCAAAGATAGGGAAGGAAAGATTGATCCACTCACCTGAGCTTGAGTGGCGCGTCAAACTTTATCAGGAATGGCAACGTGATGGTTATGGTGCCATTATCGTACAAGCAAATGTTGAAGATAGCCGTCTCGGTGTGCTGGAGTATGCCATAGAGAAACTCGGGGCTGATGTGGTGGAGCTGAAATGGGGACAGGGAGCTAAGGATATAGGGGGTGAGGTCAAAATTAAGAGCCTTGAGAAGGCACAACTCCTCAAGCAACGAGGCTATATTGTCCTTCCTGACCCGCTTGACCCTGCCGTGATAGCTGTGTTCAAAAAGGGTGCCTTTACTGAGTTTGAGAGACACTCACGTGTTGGTATGGTTACCAAAGAGGGCTTTATTGAGACCGTCAGCCAATTGCGGAAGGCTGGCGCCAAGCATATATCGCTTAAGACCGGTGCTTATAGGCCTGCAGACCTTGCCCGCGCCGTCAAGTTCTCCTCCCTGGCAAAAATCGACTACCTTACCCTCGATGCTGCCGGCGGTGGCACTGGCATGAGCCCGTGGCGCATGATGAACGAGTGGGGAGTACCTGGCATTGAACTATGGTCATTGGCCCATAAATACTGTACTCGTCTGGCCAAGAAGGGCGAATACGTGCCTGACATTATACTTGCTGGTGGATTCGTTCTGGAAGACCAGATATTTAAGGGCTTGGCGCTATGTTCTCCCTATGCGAAAGCCATCGGCATGGCAAGAGCACCTCTCGCTGCGGCTATGGTGGGTAAGACTATCGGTGAATCGCTAGATAATGGCGAACTTCCTGTTTACCTGCAGCGATTTGGTAACACGAGGGAAGCTGTCTTTATTACTGCTGAGGAGCTGAAAAGGGAGTATGGCAAAGATTATGAGAAGATTCCGACTTCGGCTATTGGGCTCTACACTTATTACGAGCGGCTTGCCCAGGGCCTACGCCAGTTCATGGCCGGAAGTCGCAAGTTCGCCCCTGAGCACATAGCTCGTAATGACATCGCTGCGCTGACTCCCGAAGCCTCCAGAGTTAGCGGTATTCCACTTGTATCAGATATGGACACAGAAGAGGTGGATAGAATCTTGGGGTAGTATCTACTCAGACGGCAGGCGGTTGAAGCAATGAAACTCTGTGGTTGGCTTTGATTTGTCCCTGAAAAGTGTGGAGGTATGATTATGAAAGAGTCAGATGACTCTTTGGCCAAGAGTCGGGGATTACCAGCTGAAGAGGAACTCAAATACTTTAAGGCGGTCGTAGAAAGTCTTATGAATGATGCTTCGAAGATTCTTGCACATATAGAACTACTTTCTCATGGGGCCGAAATAGAAAAGGAAATCCACCTTTTAGACCATTATTTGGATCATACAAGAAGACTGTACGAAAGCTCCAAAGAAGAAGTAGGTAATTGAGAACAGCCTGGCCAGATCGCCTAACGTCTTAAATACGCTGCTAGCTAACGTCTTCGCCCTTCAGAACATTGCTCCTTCGGTCGCAACGTCGTACAATCTCTCTGCCAACGCCCGGTGTCATCAGGCTGTGAACAGTCAGAAAGTATGTAACATTTAGCCATCTTGTTACGTGTAGTCGGCAAAAGCTAAACGCTTCATGGGCTCACGCACAAACTGAAGCTAGAAATTTGGCGTTAAATTGGCGTTAAATTAAAAAGAACTGGTTGTCACCAGACATTACTCTAGCTTCAAAACGGCTTTTTACCGATAAACACAAACGTTCTAAATTGAACGTAAAATGACTGTTTGACATTTTAGCTTAGAATTTGGAGACCGCTGCTCTCCCAACTGAGCTACACTCCTAACCTACAGCTTATATTATCATAAATTTTGATAGAAATTAACTGGTACCCCTGGGGCGACTCGAACGCCCGACACGCGGTTTAGGAAACCGCTGCTCTATCCATCTGAGCTACAGGGGCATATTAATCATTCAAAAAAGCCCTGCGCTCCATCATATTACACTCTTCCCCAGATGCTTTCAAGTTGAGCGGTTTACCGAGCTTGACAAAGACAAGCTACCTGCTCAAAATGCCAGTACCACCTTGTGATGTGAATTCAGCAGTCACATTTGTATGGAGGGGAAAATGAGGATTGTCCCCCATCTGGGTCGGGTTTTGGGCATTCGCCTACGGTTACATCCTACCTGGGCTATTGCTATTCCCTTGATAATAGCAATCGTGGTGACTCAGTTCCCTGAGGCTTATCCCTTATGGCAAAGGATGATCCTTGGGGTAGCTGCC
>JAUWYK010000056.1 GCA_030615865.1 Dehalococcoidia bacterium | reverse complement strand
GAGTGACTGGTGCCCTGACGAGTATAGAGAACGCCTGAACCGATTACTTGATGAGAGGCAATTTAACCTTCATAGCTATGATTTTATAAAAGCTGAAGGTAAAGATAAGAGACACTGTAAGCTAAGTCAACTGGTGGAAAGACTGGCAGAAACGTACCTTAAAATGGGAAATGTTCGTTGCCCCCCGGTGTCAACCGGGCTGGTTAGACTAATGGACCGGCAGTATGGAGTAGAAGTCCGCCAACTGCCATTAAAGGCCTATCACGGTGCTATCTGGCGTCAGAAGGATGGATGGGTAATACAAGTTAAGGACAGTGATGCCGCTCCTACAATGAGGTTCACTGTATTCCACGAGGCTTTCCATATCTTAGCCCACTGCCGAACCAGCCCCGTGTTTAGAAAAAGAGGAAGTATAGTAGGTTCTTTCAACGAGTTGCTGGCTGACTACTTCGCCCTCTGCACGCTGATGCCTAGAGAATGGGTAGTGAAAAAGTGGGTAGAGGTTAAGGACTTAGACCGGATGGCAGAAATCTTCGCTGTTCCAAAGTCAGCCATGTGCATCAGACTTAGACAGCTGGGCTTGATTTAGCAACCCTATTCCGGTCTTCCCCCTGAGATTGTGATTTCACAGTAATATCTCCCTTTTACCTGAATCCGCTCCCGAACTTTGTATAATAGATAGCCGGTGCTACCACGTAGACATCATAAGAGACTTTGTCTGGTAACCCAGGTTGCAGGCGAGGTATAATCATACCATCTAGATCAAAAACTAAAGGGGGGAGAGGAAATGGCTACAAATCAGACTTTCTACATCAAGTTTTTCGCTCCGGTTGTGCCGGGGTCCATTACTGCCTTGATGCAAATCGTTGACAATAAACTTAAGCAAGGTGCTAAGAAGCTCGGCTTACTTATCTCGAGTCCCGGTGGTGATGTCTTTCAAGGATTGTCCGCATACAATTTTCTTAAAGGCATTCCCCTAGAGATTACGACTCACAACTTTGGCAGTACCGATTCAATTGGGGTTGTCCTCTTCTGCGCCGGTTCCAGAAGATTATCAGTGCCCCATGCTCGTTTTCTGCTCCACGGAGTGCGGTGTAATTTTCATCAGCCAGTTAGTCTGGAAGAAAAGCAGCTGGAAGAAAGGCTCAAAGGTCTACAGATTGACATGGGTAACATCGCTCGTGTGATTGCCGATACCGTAAAGAAAGACAAGGAGCGAGTCCTTCAGGACATGCTAAACCGCACTACCCTCTACCCGGAGCAAGCCGTAGAATACGGCCTAGTTCATGAGATAAAATCAGAGCTTTTTCCAGCTGGCTCAGAAATCATCTCGATACAGATGGGTCCAAAGCCATCAGGACCGGGGAAGGCAGCGAGTCCCATCGTTGAGGCCTCAGACAGTCTGATTATTGATAGTTCATAGCTTCGTTGCCCCGAGGGGTGCCAATCAAAGAATAGAACACTGCTGGACATTTAGCCACTTTGTTGAGCCGACTGGCAGATGTCTCTCCGTAAATAAATAAGGGCCACAGCAAGTGGCCCTTATTTCAGTTTTTCCTGGGTTTAGGATTTACCTATTCGAAACACCTTGGTTCCGCAACTTGGGCAAACACCTTGAGTCGCAGGACGTTTGTTTTTCATTGTGATAGCCTTCGGATTCTTGATCTCAACCCTCTTTCTGCACTTCATGCAATATGCCTGCATTTTTACCTCCTCGTTTGTAAGATTCTAAGCAGAAGACTATCACATAGCTGATTGCCGGTCAATAGGTTTTTTAAACATTTCAAGCTTCTGTTACCTCACACTCGGCTGGCATAACCATTGGGCTATCGACATTATCATCAGAAGAGCCTGGACAAGTGGAACAATAGTAGGAGATTGAAGGAGATAAAGCAATGTGAGAATCGCAATGTCAGCAGTCTGTCTAAGCTCAAACAGTCAGACCGATGAGCTTAGAGTTCGTTCGCATTGGCACCACCCATTTTTCTAAGCCAATTACTGGTTTTGGGAGCGTCGAAGCATTCCAGATTGACCCAGTTAAACGGGTCTCCCCAGCATGCCCCCTTTGCATTGGGACCCGTTGGGCCAGCCCCACGTGTCGGCCTTTGGAAGAATCGGGCTAATTTACAAACCACTGGAATCTGGGCGATAATTTTCTCGGGAAGAGACATCTCTACTGGTGACCCCCATCTGCCTTTGAAGTTCAACCATCTCCAGTCTCCGGACCAGCGACCGAACTCGTCCGGCTGAGGTATTACTTCTACATCTGGGAAATGCTTCGCTCCTTCTTCGAAGCATGGAACATATTCCGTAAATGGTTTTCCTATCTTGGCTATACGAACCAATCTTCTAAGCACGGGCTCGAGATAGGGCGCAGCTACGCTGAAGTAAGAGGGATAGTCGTAGAAATATGATGCGTAGGAGCCGTTTGCGACATAGGCTACTGGGTGCAACCCTTCTGAACTCTTGCTCCCCTTGTCGTTAACCTTATGTACATCCTTCCAAGGTTTTCGAAAAGCTCCTCCGTGTGCATTGAAGACACACGCGACAGCTTCCTCGGTTTTATCTGTCTTTTTAATTATTACAGAGACCATCTCCCAATCCATCTCGTGAACACTGGCCCAATCGTCAAAGAAGTAAGCCAGCCAGTACTGAATGGATATATAGTCTTTAAACCGCCCGGATCCTTTGACTACCCGGGCGTAAGCCTTTCTTTGGTACTCCGGGTTGCTGTCCTTCTTTTTAGCCTCTGCATATACACGCCAGAACTTATCGACCTCCTTGGGGCCTCGTTTGTCGATGAGGTCAATGTAATTGACTTTGTTCTCACTCATGGCTTCAAACATTTGCTCTCTAGTTGGCTTTTCTTTCATGCCTGGCAGGCGAGCATGGTCAAGGACAAGACGTATGTCTCTGGGGTGGTAGTCCTGGTCCAATGGTGGTGGACTACCCGGTCTGTGACCTCGACGATGATGATCCTTACGCCTGCTACCGTCTTCGATTTCGGGATAAAGCACCAGAAGGGGGCGATACTTCGTGGCTAAACTTTCATTTTCAAGATTCTCGTCAGTGGGCACTGATGTCATAAATCACCTCCTTGCGCTATTGACCATAATCATAGTGAAAAGCTGAATACTAACACTATAAGTATGATTGCCTCACTGTCAGGGACCTTCCCTTTACTGTGCGCATAGCTGCTCATCAAAATAATCCGCTACTCTCTCAACATATTCTTCCGGGTGTTCTGGAAACGCTTGCACATGGTCCACTTCTGGTACAACCCACATTAAACTCTCTGGGTGAGCAGCATCGTGTACCCTTGTGCCATGTTCAAGTGGGATGCGAGTATCAGCTGTTCCATGAATAACCATAATGGGATAGGGCAAGAGTTTTACGGCTTCTTCGGGCACAAGTACTCCAATATCGATGCCGTAGAGTACTCTTGCCATTAGGTTGACACTTGGCAGGAAGATAGGTGCTAGCCATTCTGGGAAGACTGTCTTGCGGGCTGTCTCCTGGGCGATGAGATCAGAGACGTTGGCGTACGGGCTGTCGGCAACCAAAGCACAGATAGCTGGTTCTCCTGTCGCAGCTAATATCGTGGTAGCGGCTCCCATCGAGAAGCCGATGACGCCGATGCGCTCTGATGGTATTCCCTGTTTCAGTAGAAAGTCGAAGGCACCGAGCACGTCCTGCCGCTCAAAGTATCCACCGGAGATTAATTCTCCTCCAGAGTTCCCGTGGCCTCGCAAGTCGAACATGAGAACACTAAACCCTCGGGCTACAAGTCGGGAGGCAAGGTCCACTGCTTCGGCTCCTGAGCGTACGTCTCCAATACCGTGAACAAAAATGAGGACTGGCCCCTCGCCTTCTCCAGGTATATACCAGCCGCTTAAGGTCACGTCGCCCCCTCTCGAGACAAACTCGACATCTTCATATTGGAGACCGTAGGCTGCGGGGTTGTCTTCTTGAGGCTTACGTTCATACTTGGTAATCCCTGAAGCTATTACGAAAGAGATGAAACCGTAGGTTGCGATAAGGAGCACCACCAATGTCGGTATGCCCCACCTAATAGCACGGCTGATGGCCAATCTTTGTTTCATTATTTGACCTCCCTTATCACTAACCTATCTCATTCCCCAACCAAAATGACAAGAGCACCGGCCACCGCCACAGATTAGTGGTTCTTGTGCCCTTGTCTTCATCCCTCTCATATTCCCTAACTCAACTTATATGGGGGGTGATTCGTTGCTCATCCAGATAAGGCCTAAGGCAACTTCTTGACCATCTCTGCAAACTCTTCCTTGGTGAACGCCTTGAGTGTCGTTGTCCTTACGGTCCCCAAGGAGCCTAGCAACAGTAGGAAGGTCGCAGCAACCTCATCACTAGGACATTCACCAATGGCCACGTAGTCATACTCTCCCATGACTGTGCAGAAGATTTCCAACTTGCCACCCACGGCTTCCAAGCCTTTCACGGCGTCTTCAATCCGCTGGGGCGCATCCTTGATATCTTTGATCCCTTGGTCTGTCAGTTTCATCAACAGAATGTACTTTGGCATGCGATTGTCCTCCTTTCTAAAAATCTACGAGTACATCACCCAGCCCATCAGCCATATTAACAAAACCAGTGCCTAAGCTACGTAAATGAAAAATCGAAATGGCGGTCTTTTTCATTCAGTTAGTATTTCTTGACAAGTTCCTATTGTCTAGGTTTGCTTGTCCTTCTTTCGTAATATCTGCCCTAATTGGGTAAATGCGCCTGCCAATTGCCTCCCAACCCCCTTTGGGGTTAATAAGTCTTCCAGTTTCCTCGTAGCCCACCAATTATAAACCGGAGTCACCCCACACAGGACTATAGACACAAAGGCGACAGCTACAAGTGGACCCAAACTCACCGATTCATCAGGACGCGTCGTAAGTACCGCTGTACTACCGACGCCGCCCGTAACGGCTAAAAACAAAAAATAGATTGGCGTGCCACCATGTGTCATCTGCCAGGACCCGCTAACATCCTGGCGTAATTCACTGAGACTTTTATCGGCGACGTCCTTGCTTCCTTCGCCAGTACTTTCGGGAACCAGCCCCAGCAGTTTCTCAAGCTTTGCCGCCCGGTGGAGTGCTGTGCTTTGTAATGTCTTGACATGATGGTCGAGCAGGAACAGGGCAAATATCAGTAGCATCACAGCTGCTGCAGCACCAGCTTTTGCCCACGGGAGTACATCTTGGCTTATCGAAAGATAGGCATCGGCTCCTATCAAGATTGTGGCAAGTGTAAAGCCGTACCTCCTTAGGTTTAAAAGATACTCGTCAAACCGACCTACGGAACGCCTGGCTTCCTTCCATTCTTCAATCAAGATCTCCTGGCTTGCAGACGGCCTCACCATCAAACACCTCCTTCATAGCTACCGTATACCTTTCGCCAGCAACTCCCACCTTTCCCACGTGGCTAACCAGACAAGGGCTACGGAGTTGATGGCGTCGGCTAAGCTGAATACTTAGGCCAAATGATAGACAGCACTTAACTAGGTGCAGGAATACTTGTACCATTTTTGCCAATGATTTGTTAGACCGCCCATTTATATAGTGTTCGTGCTGCTTATACACTACGTGGTGGGTCAGCTACGGTGTCTACACTGTCCCTCAATTTCTTCCACCGAATATTGCCGCCAGGTGGGATAACTACAACAATACTTCCAGGATGCTCGTTCTTTGCATCTTTCTTAGTTCCATCGTCGAGGACCTGTCCCTCGTAGCTACCATCAGTTGTAATAACTCTCGTATCACATTCCTCTAGGGCAATTGTTGCTGATTGGTGCGGAAATAGGTCTCTTTCAATCTCAGCAATGGTGCTGTGTTCTAACTGTTTGCTACTTTGCTGCTGTTCTGTCGAGATGATTGCGGTGTGCGGGCGCATTTTCTCGTAGACATCCAGCGGCGTACTGTGCATGCTGCCGTGGTGGGCTACCTTTACCACAGCACTAGAAAGGTAATTAACCATCTTTTTTACCAGTGGTCTATGCGTACTGGTTCTTTCAACCTTGGGGAATTCCTGGCATATGTGAGACCAGCTATCGAATTCCGCATCACCAGTCAGGATGACTACGGAGCGCCCCGCTTGTCTCTCAGCTTCATAACTGGTATTGCCTTGGTACTCCCTGGATTGCATGGTAATGACGTTTTCCCGGTTATGTTCAATCCGGAGCACGATTGAAGCATTGTTCATGTCAACACCATACGTGGCATACCTGTTTCGCAGCGTAACCGATGGTGACAACGCCGTTATCCGAACCTGGTGAAAATACCACTCCATCCCGGAGGAGACTCTTACCATTCTTATCTTCTTAGCAATAACATCCTCCAGGATTCGGCTATAGGTTTGCGAATTGTGACGAAAGCCGCTGTCCCAGAACTCATGAGGACAATACCGGCTGTTCATAACCTTGGATATGCCGCTGATATGGTCATAGTGAGGGTGGGTTGCGCAAATGAAGGCCAATCTCGCCCGCTCCGCAGTCACACCGGGCATTAGTTTACCCAGATAATCCAGCGTTTTTGTGCTGTTTTTACAGTCGACGAGGCCATACTTTCTGTTGCCGTTATTGTCGGCCGGAAACTCTATCAGGATGTTATCACCAAAGCCCACATTTAGAAAATGGATTAATAAGTCACTCGGTTTGATTTGTCTCGCCATCTGGGATGCTCCTTTCTAAAGCAGCCAGATACTTTTTCTTGACACGCTCTTTGATTAATCGGTCAATACACTGGAGGTTTCTTCGTTTCACATCCACAACGAACATAGTCTGAGCACCCCGATTACGACTGACCCGAAATCTTCCGACCAAGAAAACCTGCCCTTCATATAAATTATCCCAGGGCCACTTTTTGGCATTGTCTCGTGTCATGCCAATCTTCTTTTGGTAGTTGTCCGGCCGCACAAAAAGTTCTTCCTCCTCTTCCCAATACGTAGAATCATCGGTGAACGTTGTTACGTTATCCTTCAAGTTGGCAATTAGTATACGAATAAGATCGTCTTCTAATTTCTCATCGATTGTGATTCGACGTACAAGTGAAGTTTGCTTTTCTGAATCATTTGTCATACGCATCACCTCCTCACTTCACCTACTCAAACCGAAAAGGGCACCAGCCACCGCCATTAAGTGAGCGGTTCCAGTGCCCTTTTTACACCTCGTCTTCCCTAAGCCAATTTATATTATTTTGAGGTCATTTCACATGTTGGAATTTGAGTGTAGCCCTTATCTCTGGGATTGTCAATACCCCAAAATAGAGATGAAACCCCTGGGCGTGCAGAATGTAGTTACTACTTTGGAGAGGGAAGTGGTATTACAAAAGCCTAACGCTTGATATGAGCACTTCTCCGAAGGGGTTTGGCTCTTGCGCGTAGGAGTAACAATCCGCCCTTTTGTTAGATGTGTGACGATTTACAGGAGCACGTGTTTATATGTATAATGATAGGCATAATGGGAGGAAGTAGACTATGAAAGACCTTAAGAAGGAAACGATAGAAAAGATTAAAGCCGGCAAGGAAGTGACGTTTGAAGAACTTAAACCCCTGCTCCGTCCGGAAGGAATTCAAAATGGCATGATGAAGGTTGATCCGGACAAATGCACGGCTTGCGGGCTCTGCATTCAGAACTGTACTTTTAAATCCTGGGAGATGGGGGAGAACGAAATTCCCAGGCTGAGGGAAGGATACGCCTGTTTTTCGTGCTTTAATTGCATGGTTGCCTGTCCAGTGGATGCTTTGTCCATCGTTTCAACCTATAAAGTCGAAGGAGGTTACTTCGATACCGGATTCCCGCCATATAAGATGCCTCAAGAGCCCAAGGACGCTGAAGACAAGCCTGCTGAGTGGACCGAGGTAGAGCGGCTCATATTGAATCGCCGGAGCGTGCGCAACTTTAAAGAAGACCCTGTCCCCGAACCGCTTATACGCCGGGTTCTGGAAGCGGGACGATTCGCTCCGAGCGCCGGCAACATGCAACCTTGGAAATTCACTGTGGTCACAGACAAAAAGTTCATTAACGAGCTTGAAGAGGTAGCCTATAACGTAAATGCAGGATTGTATAACTTATACATAAATGACGAGACGGTGATGGACTTTTTTGCTGCAGTGGGCGGAACTCTGCCGGCGCCGATTTGTGATTACCGGGTCATAGTTGGAGGTTTTGGTTGTGTAGTGCGAAAGGAACTGTCTATCTTTTTCAATGCCCCGTGTGTGATCTTCCTGGGTGCCAATGAAAAGCTGGTCGGTCCGGAGATGCAAATCGGCATTTGCGGGCAAAACATGAACCTGGCAGCACAATCCCTAGGACTCGGTTGCTGCTGGAGCAATTTCGGCAGGGACGTCAGGCTCGTTCCCAAGATAAAGGCCAAGCTTGGATTTGATGAGCACTGGAATATTATGACGGCTATGTGCCTTGGCTATCCCAAATTCAAGCAGAGTGGCATAGTCCCCCGCATGTCTCGACCGGTAACCTGGTTTCGCCCCGGATCTGATAAGCCCCAGATAGAGGAATAAACGAAATAAACGAACGCTCAAGAGCAATACAGGGCGGAAATTGAAAAATGACAAGCACGGTGGGACGCTAGATTCTGACCAGACATCACCAGGAGGAGGTGCTGATGAAGGAATATCCTTTCAGTCAGCAGACTTTAGGACAGATTATTGAGGGCAAAGCTGAGACGTGCGGCGATAAGGCTTTTCTTCAATATGAGGAAGGAAAGGAAGTTACTTATCGAGAGGTTAACGAGAGCGCAAACAGAATCGCCAACGGGCTTCCTAGGCTTGGTGTAAAGCAAGGAGACAAGGTAGCTACATTCCTGCCGAATTCTCTGGAAGCCGTGTATCTATGGTTCGGGGTGTCCAAGGCAGGCATAATAGATGTGCCGATTAACCTGGCCAATAAAGGGGATTTTCTTTCGCATATCATAAACAGTTCCGACTCGAAGGTCATAATCATAGACCGCCAGCTAATCGACAGGCTCAAGTTCATTGAGAACGACTTACCAAAGCTTAAGAAGGTGGTTGTCTTGTCGAAATCCCCTGTCTCAGAAGGGATGCCGAAGCTGAGATTTGATGTGGTCGATTACGAAGAGCTAACTAATAGCTCTTCCGAAAGAGTTCAGGTTGATATTAAGGCCAGTGACCCGCAAATGATAGTGTATACCTCTGGGACCACTGGTCCGGCAAAAGGGTGTATGGAACCGCACTCTATGATATATTTGTCTGCCCTTGAATACATCGAGGCAGCAAGAGCTAGACCAGACGATGTCTTCTTTACCTGTTTGCCCCTGTTCCACGCCAATGCCAGAATCTTATGTTTATATCCAGCCATGCTGTTAGGAACAAAGGCAGTTATCTACGAAAGGTTTAGTGCAAGTCGATTTTGGGACTGGATTAGAAAGGCCAATGCTACCATCTTCAACTCTCTCGGAGCGATGGCTAACTTCATATATAACCAGCCCAGAAAAGAAGAAGACGCTGATAATCCGGTAAGGGTTTGCATGGCATATCCGATGCCGGCGGCAATATATGAGGATTTTGAGAAAAGGTACAATCTGAAAGTGGTAGAGGGTTATGGTCTGACAGAATTAGCCATTATCACCTATAACCCCTACGATAAACCAAAAATTGGTTCCTGCGGGAAGGAGACTAAGAGTTTCGAGGTCAGGATCGTCGATGAGAATGATTTTCCAGTGCCGCCGAGGACTGTCGGCGAAATCGTTGCCCGAGGTAAAGTGCCTTGGGCAACGGCCTCAGGGTATTACAATATGCCTGAGAAGACGGCTGAACTCTTTAGAAACTACTTTACCCACACCGGGGACGCCGGTTACCTGGACGAAGATGGTTACCTGTACTTTGTTGACCGCATCAAGGATTATATTCGAAGACGCGGGGAGAACGTCTCTTCTTTCGAGATTGAACGTACAGTCAACGCTCATCCCAAAGTGGGTGAATCTGCTGCTATATCAGTCAAATCAGAGCTAGCCGAGGACGAGGTCAAGATTGTAGTTGTATTGAAAAAGGGAGAAAAGCTAGCTCCAGAGGAACTGCTTGATTTTTGCCAAGAGAGGATGCCCTATTTTGCCGTTCCAAGGTACGTAGAGTTTGTGGAAAGCCTCCCGAAAACACCTACCGACAGGGTGCAGAAGAACATACTCAGAGAGGCAGGTGTTACGGCTAACACCTGGGATAGGGAAAAAGCAGGGTACAAAGTGAAAAGATAAGCAAAGTTCAAGCCAGGTCGAATCGGTAGTTAAAACACCGCAACGAAGTAGCTATTAGGGGGATATAATGGCTGACGTAGTTCCCGTTAGAGAAGGTATCTTCGTCGAGGATGCTGAGGGCGGCAGGCTGCTGGGTAATAAATGCAGCTCTTGTGGGCGGCTCTTTTTCCCCAAAGCCCGGTTTTGTTCCGCCTGTTTTAACAAGGATATGGAGGAGGTAGTGCTGAGCCGGCGTGGTAAGCTTTACTCTTACACCATCGGCCATATGCCTTCAACCCACTTTCAGCCCCCGTATGCTATAGGCTTCGTGGATATGCCTGAAGGTATACGGGTCTTTGCCCCGCTGAAGATGACAGAAGACAAGCCTTTCAAAGTGGGCATGGATATGGAAGTGGTGATAGAGGAGCTCTGGCGGGAAGACGACAAACAGGTCATTGGTTATAAGTTCAAGCCTGTGTAGCTGTTCAAACTGGCAATTCTGTAGCAAGGAGAAAAACGATGAGAGAAGTGGCTGTAATCGGGGTGGGACAAAGCGTCTTTGGCAAGTTCCCGGAGAAAACTGCCGCTGAGCTCGGTGGTGAGGCTGTTTCAGTGGCGCTCACTGATGCTGACATCTCTCCAAAGGATGTTCAGGTTGCCTATGCTTCCAGACTGTACAATCCGTGGTGTACAGCACAGGACATATTGAAAGAAGTAGGTATAAGACACATTGAGATGGTCAATGTGGAAAATACCTGTGCTGGTGGCTCTACCGCCTTCAGGGGGGTCTGGAAGGAAATAGCCGATGGTCACTGTGACGTCGGCATAGCCGTTGGTGTGGAGTCAATGACTACCAGCCCGATAGCCGGTAAACTGATTCCTCCGGAGAAGAGCGACCTGGACGGACACCTGGGCATGACCATGCCCGGCATTTTCGGAATGGTTGCCAGGAGGCAGATGGAGGAACAGGGGGCCACTGTAGAGGACTTTGCCCAGGTTTCGGTCAAGAATCACCGCCACGGTTGCCTTAATCCTCAAGCCCAGTATAAGAAGGAATTTACTATAGAAGAAGTCTTAAATTCTCGCATGATATGCGAGCCCATTACCCTGCTTATGTGCTGCCCCAATACCGATGGGGCGGCAGCTGCCATTCTTTGTTCCCTGGATGTAGCCAGAAAATATACCACCACGCCAATAAGAGTGATTGCTTCCACACTCCAGTCGGGCGACTACAAAGAGTTCCAGGAAGATATTACTGTCTCTCCTGTAGGCACCAGGGTAGCCAAAATGGCCTATGAAATGGCGGGGTGTGGCCCGGAAGATATCGACCTGGTTGAAATGCATGACGCTTTTGCCAATGAAGAGATACTGCGCTATGAAGACCTTGGTCTATGTAAGCAAGGCGAAGGTATAGCTCTGCTCAGGACAGGGGCGACTGAGATAGGCGGCCGGATTCCGGTCAACCCGAGCGGTGGTCTCCTTTCTTTGGGACATCCTTTAAGTGCCTCGGGCGTTCGGGCTGTTTGTGAGGTTATCCTGCATTTAAGGGGTCAAGCCGGGGCCAGACAAACGCCCGATGCTAAGGTCGGACTGGCCCATATGCTCGGTGGTGTTGTCGCCGGACTTGAACACGGAGTGGTTGCCAGTATTCACATACTGGCCCGATAACACTTCTCCTGTTTTATACAGAGAAATATATATAGAGAAGAGGTGACCTTTGATAAAAAAATTCAACCACGTTGGCATCGCCGTCAGGAATCTGGACAGGGCGGTTGAGTTCTTCCAGGAAACCTACGGTGCCGAAATAGTTTGGCGGAAGAAGTACGAGGACGAAAAATGGAAACAGCCCTGATTTCAATTGGTGAAGCCCAGCTTGAGTTGTTAGCCAGCCTCGAACCACAGAGTTTAATTGACCGGTTTATTGAGAGTAGAGGAGAGGGAATTCACCATGTGTCCCTGGAGGTTGACCAATTTGACCAGGCGATAGAGGCAATCAAGGCAAAGGGATTAAGGGTAATATCGGAAGCTGATACCGAGGACTTCAAAGCAGCCTTTATACACCCACAGAGTAACTTCGGGGTGCTCACCGAAATCATACAGCCAAAGTGGTGAGGCAGCTTGGAGGGTGATGCCGCCGCCATGGCGGTACACATATTGAACAGGCTTTAGTTTGCCAGGTCTATGCTGTGCATCAGTCACACCCTCTCAATCCTAACCGCAGAGACCTTAAATCCGGGTATCTTAGCCACAGGTCAAGGGATCTGTCGGGAGAAATCTCGGAGAAATGTAGCTCTTTGACACGCTACCTAGCTATTTGCGCTGAGCGGAAGGAGATGAACAAATGGGGTAGCTTGACAAGAGTTGGGGGCGGGTTTATTATTTTGGCACATCTATTTGTCCGAAAATGACTGAAGCACTACAAGGCCTAATGCAGTTTGTAGAAGCCCAAGGGAGGAGAAATAACTGAAAAGGAAGGAATCCTCTGGTTTGTCATTGTTAACACTAGTTGCCTTGCCTTTGTTTAGTGCTTGTGCTAAGCCAGCCCCACCAGCCAGAGAGATTCCCCTTGTCGTCTCTACCGATTGGTTGGAGAGCAACCCCAACAATCCAAAACTGGTCATGGTCAATATTCCCCGGCTTGCAGCCGGCAACTAGGTACTAGAGCCGATATCATAATGAAGAGGAGGGATGAGATATGTGAGATTTTATGTAACAAGACCTAAGACAGTTTGTAGAAGCCTTAGGAAGGAGGAGAAACAAGTGAAAAAGAAAATATTGTTAATCCCGTTAGCATTGTTGTTAGCCATCAGCTTGGTTGCTATCGGCTGTCCGGCACCAGAAGAACCAAC
>JAUWYK010000008.1 GCA_030615865.1 Dehalococcoidia bacterium | reverse complement strand
GGCTAATCAATAGTAGCCTGACAACACTTGGCTAAACCACAACATGCCTGCTTACAAACCGACCCATCCTGGTCAGTGCCTCTTCAATATCGGCTAGTGAGGTGGCATAACAGCAACGGAGGTAGCCTTCGCCATGCTGGCCAAAGGCTGAACCTGGCACCACGGCCACCCGTTCCTCAATCAGTAGCTTTTCGGCAAATTCCTCCGAGGTCATATTGGTTCTTTTTATTGAGGGGAAGGCATAGAATGCCCCCCGGGGCTCAAAACAGGATAGACCAATGTCGTTTAGTCCCTCGACTATTACCAGGCGTCGCCTATTATATTCCTCAGCCATCTCGGCGATACTGTCTTCACCTGATTTTAATGCTTCAATAGCGGCTACCTGCCCCATTACCGAGGCGCACAGCATAGTATACTGGTGAATCTTAGTCAATGAGGCAGTAACCTCTTTGTTAGCCGCAGCGTAGCCAATACGCCACCCGGTCATGGCATAAGCCTTGGAGAAGCCACCGAGAAGAATGGTGCTCTCCTTCATCCCAGGTAGCGTGGCAAAGCAGGTATGCTCCACGCCATAGACTAACTTGGCGTAAATCTCATCAGAGATTACTAGCAGCTGGTGTCGCCGGGCTATTTCGGCTATTTGTGACAGTTTGTCTCTGGTCATCACTGCTCCGGTAGGGTTTGCTGGATAACCGATGAGAATTGCTTTAGTTTTGCTGGTAACTCGTGCCTCAATATCGGCAGGGCTAATCTCGAAATTGTTCGCTTGGTTGGTAGGCACCATGATTGGTATGCCTCCAGCCAGAACCACACACGGGCTGTAGGAAACATAGCACGGGTCGGGCATAATAACCTCATCCCCGGGGTTAAGGATAGCTCTCATTGCCAGGTCTAGTGCTTCACTAACCCCGACTGTAATCAGAAGTTCGCTGTCGGGGTCATACGCCAGATTATAGTTATCCTTTAGGTAGCGTGACAGCTCCTGACGCAGCTCAAGCATGCCTAAATTTGAGGTATACATAGTGTAGCCTTTTTCCAGCGAGAAGATAGCTGCCTCACGAATATGCCACGGGGTGGCAAAGTCAGGCTCGCCCACTCCTAGCGAGATTACCCCTTCAATAGAAGCCAGTAAGTCAAAGAACCTCCGTATCCCGGAAGGGGGTATTCGCTTTACCTGCTGCGAAATAAGGCTTTTCCTCTGTTGACCCCTGGACTTAGTTGACATAAAAATCTCCTGATTAGTTATTATGTTTAGAGTATTACTGGCTGTCGCTTAACCTCTTCCTTTCCCTCCAGAATTTCACCGTCCTCTTTGTATCGCTTAAGCGTGAAGTGGGTAATTGTCCCCTGTACTCCCTCAATAGGGGCGAGCTTTTGCGATACGAAGTCAGCCACCTCGTGCTCGGTTTTGCCCATTACCAGAGCCAGCAGGTCGTAGGTTCCTGAGACCAGGTAGACGGTGCGAGCCTGGGGGAAGCGGTAGATGCGCTCGGCTATAGAATCAAAGCCAACGTCTCTCTGTGGAGTAATCTTGACTTCTATCAACGCCCATACCTGCTCTTCCCCCACCTTTTCCCAGTTAATCACGGTTTTGTATTTCAGGATAGTTCGGTCTTTCTCGGCTTGCTTAATGAGCCTGGCTACCTCAGCACTGGGAGTACCGGTCATGGCGGCTATTTGTTTGGAGGTGGTTCGGGCATCATTTTCCAGTATCTTAAGAATGTCTTTTATCATGTTCAACTCCTTACCAGCTCAATTAGTGACCATTGCCTTTCCGTCTCATTATAGCAGAGCTTGAACAATTTGTTATTCCTGGTTTTGACCTGGAAATACCTTTCCCCCGGCTCCAGCCAGGCTCTCTCTATTTCCTCCACCTCATATTCTATCCCTTCCCATATGAAAGAGCGTGGTTCCTCGGCATAAGTATGCCCTGAATAGCAGTTAACTTTAATATAATTTCTCTCCAACCCTCCCCCTTTATCCCCCTCCCTTGATAAGGGAGGGGGAATTGGTTTTATAAGAGAGGCTTCGCCTCTCTTTAACTCTCCTTTAAAGGGAAGATAATTTCTTTAAAGGGGCTATGCCCCTTCAAGCTACCCTTTCCCGTCTTTATTTTAGACCAGGGATGTGCGACGCCGTTTAGATATTTAAAGCTCAACTTCCGACTGTTGAAGACAGGCTCTCTATTAGTATGGCCACCCCTATCCCAATCACTATGGTTTCACTAATGGGAAAAGGGGACCATCTGTCACGATGAAGATGATACAATCTTCATCCTTAGGCACCTGGAAGGGGCCATGTATGTCTCCCTTTGGGGCGTGCCAGAACATCCCCTTGGAAATCTCTTGACCAGTCTCAGGGTTTACTAATTTACCTTGCAGGATGAGTTCGTCGAAGCCGCAAGGGTGGCCATGCTTAGGCTCAAAGAAACCAGCAGGTAACTTCGCAATGGCCGCTACTACCCCAGTCTCCTCGTCGGTGCTCAACACTTTGACCATCGCCCCTGACGGTAGGTCTTCCGGCCCCGTTGACCACTCCAGGGTTTCCGGATCGATAATAACTGAAGGTCTCATTTTAGGTTCCTCCGTTCTGTTTTTTGAGTCTCGCACACCCCTATTTCAGATGTTGGGTTTCCTCTTATGCCACTCCGTTGCCTGCTGGTAGGCGTGGGCGATTTTGAGTAGGGTTTCTTCGCTAAATGGCTTTCCGATAATCTGCATGCCTATCGGCAGCCCATCGGCGAAGCCAGCCGGGATAGAAATAGCCGGCAGTCCGGCAATATTTATTGGCAGGGTGCAGACATCGCTTAAATACATCTGGAGTGGGTCGTCCACCTTTTCGCCTATCTTAAACGGGACGGTGGGTGAGGTCGGGGTTACCAGGGCATCAAATTTTTCAAAGGCTTGGTCAAACTCCTGCCGTATCAGGGTACGGACCTTCTGGGCTTTGAGGTACCAGGCATCATAGTAACCGGCGGACAGGGCATAGGTGCCCAGCATGATGCGCCTCTTTACCTCGGCACCGAAGCCATACTGGCGGGTCTTTTCCAGCGCCTCCCACATATTATCGGTCTCTCGATAGGAGAAGCCATACTTTACCCCGTCATAGCGAGCTAGGTTTGCCATCGCCTCGGACGGAGCAATAATATAATATGCTGCCAGGGCATAGGGGGTATGGGGTAAGGATACCTCCCATTCCACCCCTGCCCCTAGCTCCTCTAGCTTGTTAATGGCAGTTCGTATTGCTGTTTCCACCTCAGCCTGCATCCCTTTAACAAAATACTCCTTGGGCACACCAAGGCGAAGCCCATTGAGGTCGGTAGTCAGGCATTGAGTGTAATCAGGCGTGGGGTAAGGAACTGAAGTAGCGTCTCTGGTGTCATAGCCAGCAATAGCATTCAGCACCAGGGCACAATCGGTAACATCCCGGGTCAGCGGTCCAATCTGGTCAAGGGAACTGGCGAAGGCAACCAAGCCATATCGGCTTACCCTGCCGTAGGTAGGTTTTAGACCGGTAACGCTGCAAAAACCAGCCGGCTGGCGAATACTACCTCCGGTATCTGAGCCCAAGGCGTAAGTGGTCTCGTCAGTAGCCACCGCAGTTGCTGAGCCGCCACTACTTCCCCCGGGGACTCGACTTAAATCCCAGGGGTTATGAGTAGCAAACAGGGCAGAGTTTTCTGTAGATGAACCCATAGCAAATTCATCCATATTGGCTTTGCCTATAATTACTGCACCACAGTCATTTAATTTTTCTACCACTGTAGCATCGTAAGGTGGCACAAAATTCTCCAGCATCCTTGACGAGCAGGTGGTTCGTGTTCCTTTGGTGCACATGTTGTCTTTAATTACCACCGGGATGCCAGTAAGGGGGTGGGTATCACCAGTGGCAATAAGTTCATCAGCCTTTTCGGCTTGCCTTAGCGCCAGCTCATCAGTAATGGTAACCAGGGCATGAACCTTTGGCTCTACCTGGTAGATGCGCTCCAGGCTAGCTTTGGTTAATTCAACTGATGACAGTTGCTTAGTCTTAAGTAGCCTATGCGCCTCGTGAATTGTCAGTTGATTTAGTATCAACCCTATCCCCCTTTATCCCCCTTCCCCTTATTAAGGGGAAGGGGGAAGTAATTTCTTGAGAGGGGCGTAGCCCCTTCATCATTCCCTTATAATGTATCACTCTAGCACGGCTCGCACTCTAAAGAAGTCTCTATCTTTTCTGGGTGCGTTGGCTAGAATCTGGCTTTGGGGTAGAGAAGCAGCTACTTCGTCATCCTTGGTTACGTTCTGGAGGGTGATAGATTGGGCGGTAGGTGGAATATCCTTGGTGTCTACCTGCTGTAATACCTCGAAGTTCTCCAGGATATTGGATAGTTGTTCTCTGAACCTATCTACCTCAGTCTCAGTCAACCCCAACCGAGCCAGCAGGGCAATATGTTGCACTTCTTCACGACTTAGCTTCATTATTTACCTCATATAGTTATATTTGCCAATTATAGCACCCATATTTGAGTATCCGCAACAGGAGCCATCCTGCTATAATAAAGTGGAGATAAGATGACGACTAGGCTTGTGTTGGCTATTATTAGCACCCTGCTCGAGGAGGCAGCCGTGGTGGCGATTGTGCTTTGGGGTTTACCCCAGTTAGGGATTCATGTACCTCTGGCTGGTCTTATTGCCTTGATGGTGGCGTGGGGTGTCTTTTCTGTTTTTATCTATCGGATGGGCAGTCGAGCCTTGAGGAGGAAACCAGTAGTTGATCTGTCGCCTATGGTTGGCAGCCGGGGTAAGGTGGTAAGCCAGTTAGCCCTAGACGGTCAGGTCAGAATTAAGGGCGAGCTTTGGCAGGCAACATCAGCCGGTGAAAGAATAGACGCTGGTGAGGAAGTTATTGTAGTAGACCAAGAAGGGCTCAAGCTCATTGTGCGCAAAATCAGTAAGAGTGATTTGAAAGGGACTGAATGATATATGTTGACGGGGGTCAAAAATCGGGGAGTGGCACTATAGTTCGTTTTGCCGTTGGCTTAGCCACCCTGCTTGGTGAGGAACTGCACCTGACCAATATTCGAGCCAAAAGAGAAAAACCGGGATTAAGACCCCAGCATCTTAAGGCAGTAGAGGCATTGCAGCAAGTGTGCCACGGCACTTTGGTCGGTGGGGAAATTGGTTCCAAGGAGATAAAGTTTAACCCCGGGGGAAGGGTTAAAAGTGGCAGCTATGAATGGGATATAGGAACCGCCGGGTCTACCACTTTGCTGGCTATGACCCTTTTACCTGCTGCCTGTTTTGCCACCGGAGCTACGAAGTTCAAGATTTCTGGAGGCTTATTTCAAGACTTTGCCCCTTCTGCTTACCATATGCAGCGTGTCCTGTTTTCTATGCTGGACAAGATGGGTATAACCGCCAGGCTTAAGATTATTCGTCCTGGCTACGTCCCCCGCGGTGGCGGAATTATAGAGGTGGAGGTGGAGCCGGTGGTGGGGAAAATAAAGCCAATCAGATTACCTAGCCAGGGGGAGGTAGTTAGCATTGATGGAGTCGCCCTTGCCTCTCATCTTAAGCAAAGGAGGGTGAGTGAGCGGATGGTGGAGAAATGCAGTGAAGTGCTTAAATCAAGCGGGTATAGGGCACAAATAGAAATCATCCATGATACCCTGGCACTTCAAAGGGGGGCGGCTCTTGCCATATATGCTAAAACTAGTTATGGGTGTATGATTGGCGCTGACCGAGCCGGTGAGCCAAGACGAACCTCGGAGGACATTGGCAAATATGTAGCTAGGAGTCTGGTAGAGGATTTAGCCACCGGGGCTACAGTTGACCGGAATTTAGCCGACCAGCTAATTTTTTATGCTGCTCTAGCTGACGGGGTTAGCGAGTACCGGATACCGAGGCTGACGGAGCATGTGGAGACCAATCTATGGCTTGTGGAAAGCATACTGGGAGCAAAGACCGAGGTTAATAAGAATCTGGTGAAAATTCAGGGCATAGGCTACTACCTAGGCCAGAGGCACAACAAGAAACCTTCTTCTCAATAGGAATTAAACAAAAAGGCGGATTGTTGTTATCTCCAAGTATTAAGGAGACTGGTAATTAATGATCAAAGAAACAATACTCCAGATAGATAAAGATCTGCTAAGAGAGGGTCTCTGTAAATACACGAGGAAAGCGTTTCACATGCTTCCTAAATTGGATAAGCCCCGCGTTCTGGATATAGGTTGTGGTCCAGGTATCCCGACTATGGAACTTGCAAGGTTGAGCGATGGGCAGATAATAGGGTTGGACATTAACCAGACTTCCCTAGATGAACTTACCAAAAAGATCGAAAGGGCAGGACTATCAGAACGAGTTACGACCCTGAAATGCTCAATGTTCGATATGGATTTCCCGGATGAAAGCTTCGATATCATCTGGGCCGAGGGTTCCCTATGGGTAATCGGCTTCCAAAGGGGGCTCAAGGAGTGGCAGCGGTTTCTCAAACCAAACGGGTTCCTCGTAGTTCATGATGAGATAGGGAATATAACAGAGAAACTAGAACAGATCTCTAGTTGCGGTTATGACCTACTTGAGTATTTCACATTGCACGAAGACACTTGGTGGATTGAATACTATGCTCCTTTGGAAAAGCGAATTAATGAGATTCGAATAAAACATGCTGATGATCCCAAGGCTCTTGTGGCACTTGACAATGAGCAGCGGGAAATAGACATGTTCAAGAAGAATCCTCGGCAGTATAGCTCGGTGTTCTTTATTATGAAAAAGAGCTAACAAGAGTCCAAGAATGTGCTCTGAGGCAACAAACGCTTGATTTGTTACCTCTAAAGAATTAAAAGGGGGCTGAGAACTTAAATCCTCAGCCTCTCCACTCAGCAGATATTAGAATTGTAACAGTGCTAGCTGCTCAGTCTTTCTCTATTATGGGGATTTTCTGGTGGCAAAGATGGCAGCGCTTATCTGGAGTAATTTTATATTTAGTTATGCTGAAGCCATAACGCTCAATCAGAAGCTCATTACAATTTGGGCAGTAGGTATTCTCATAGGGATGCCCCGGTATGTTACCGAGATAAACATACTTTAGCCCTGCCTCTTTGCCAATATCCCTTACCTTCTCCAGGGTGGTGATAGGAGTGGGTGGAACGCAAAGCTCATCCCTAAATTTATATGCCGGGTAATACCCGGTAACATGCCATGGGGTGGTGCTGCCTAATTCATTTTTAATCCTGCTAGCGATATTTCTCAACTCGTCATTTTTGTCGTTTACGCCAGGTATTACTAGCGTGGTTATTTCAACCCAGATACCTAGCCCCTTGGCTTCTACAGCGTTGCGCCAAACCTTGGCTACATCTGCGCCGCAAAATTTACTCACTGTTTCAGCTTCTCCCTTTATGTCTATATTCATTGCGTCTAGCCCGTACTCCACTAAAAGTTTCACAGCCTCGACGGTCATATAGCCATTAGTAACAAAGGTATTATAGTATCCTTCAGCCTTTGCCAGTTGAAAAACATCCAGGGAGTACTCTAGAAGCAGGGTAGGTTCGTTAAAAGATATGCTGGTTCCCTGACAATTATATTGCTTTATAAGTTGTATAAATTTCTCCGGGCTTATATATCTACCGCTGCCTATGTTCTGAGGTGACTTGCTTATATCAAAATTTTGACACCACGGGCAGGTAAAATTACATGACCAACTGCCAACGGTTAAAGCTTTACTCCCCGGGTAGAAGTGGAAAAGAGGTTTCTTTTCAATAGGATTGGCACTTATGGAGGAAATATCACCGTATTCTAGGGTATAGAGCTTGCCGTCAATATTTTTTCTAGTTTTACAGAAGCCTAGTTTACCATTAGGTATCTCGCAATTTCTTTGGCAAGTGCGGCATATAATCCTGGTATTGACCTTACTATAAAGGGCGGCGTCCCTAATTCGTGGCTGTGTCATTTTGTGCCCGCTTTAGCTAGCTTAAAGTGGTACTGTTAGGGATTATAACTCCTATTGAGGTGATTTCTCTAATTGGTGGGTTTAGTCTTTTAATATTTTTAATAATTTGGTATCATAATAAACATACCTCAGATTTATCCCGCAGGTTATGAGGCTGCTTTAAAGCGCAAGTCCATTTAAGGCTTTTACCAAGAAACTTGCTCAAGGCTGAGTTAGCGAAGATACATTATAAGAATGCCTGGAAAGGCGTAGTAAACAAATAATGGCTAGGAGGAAAGCTTACTTGATTGAATACTAATGTTATGATAGAAAAGGGGAAATAGAAAAGTCTAACAGAGGAGGAGAGAAATGGAACCGTTTCCTTGGTGGACCGAGGAGCACAAAAGATTTGCTGCTGAAGTTAAGGAATTTGTAGACGAGGTTATACCTAGGGATGAGGAAGCCAGGTGGAAACGGGAATTCCCGTGGGATATCTTCAGTAGCATAAGTGAAAGAGGATACAGCGGTGCTAGTATTTCCAAGGAGTACGGGGGATTGGGGCTGGGTGTGGTTGGAGCCTGTATCGCCACAGAGGAAATATGTCGAATGCCTGGCGTAGGTTTCGCATTCACACAAAATATGCTGGGAGGTCTAGAGCAGATTGAGCGGTTTGGAACTGAGGAACAGAAAAGAAGATTTCTCCCCAGGATTGCCAAGGGCGAACTAGGTGCCATTTGTATTACTGAACCCTTTGCCGGTACTGATGCCGCTGCCATTGAAACTGTGGCTAGGCGTGATGGCAATAGATACATAATTACGGGAAAGAAGAGGTTTATAGTCTCGGCTGGGGTAGCAGTCAGACACATGCTATATGCCAGGACTAGTGATGACGCTGAGGATAGACGCCGGTATCGCCATCTTACCGCTTTTATAGTTGAAAAGGGGATGCCAGGATTTACCACTGAGAAAATCAACGAGGTAATCGGTTTTGATAATATACAGAATGGAGTTTTAGACCTTAATGAAGTGCCGGTGCCTGTAGAGAACAGGATTGGTGAGGAGGGGGAGGGGTGGAGAGCAATGATGGAAGGAGTCAATCTTGAGAGAAGCCTTATTGCAGCCCAGTTGGTTGGCTGGCTTCGTGAGTTGGTAAGAGTGGTGGTTCCGTATGGGCAAAGGCGCGTCCAGTTTGGCCAACCGACCATCAATTTAGTGAACAATCAGTTTAAAATTGCCGACTTGTTTATCAAACTAAAGGTGGCTAGGCTGCTTGCCCATTATACTGCCTATCTTTCAGATTTGGGGCAGGGCTCAGCCTTGGCTTCAGCGGCAGCTAAGGTGTTTAACTGCGAGAGGGCGGCGGAGTCAGCTAGAGATGCTATCCAGGTTATGGGAGGAGATGGTGTTACCCCATTCTATCCCCTTGAGGCGATATATAAGTTAACCAAGGTTGTGGAAATAGCCGGGGGCACTATGGAGGCAATGAGGCTTGTCATCTATAGAGCTGGGTTGAGGGAAATGGCAGAGGATTTGAAGATGCCTCGTAGGATTGTCCACGAGGAGCTAGGGGTGCCAGTATCTACATTTAGCGAGCCGGTGAAACAATCTCAAGTTGATGAAGATAACTTACTCAAGGTGCTGGCTGAGGACTATAGAGTTAATCCCGGCTTGCATATGAGCCGGGAGGATTTGAAAGAGCACTTTAATGTCAGCGATGAGGAGCTAGACCGGGTAATGGAGTCCCTTGAGCAGAAAAAGCTGGTTAAGCTTTACCGAGGAAGGAGGGGGATTGAACTGGCTAAGGCAACCTATGAAGGGCTAAGAAAGGTTAACCCACCAGAGTACTATAGGTGGTTCCCGTGGTGGGTTAAAAAGGAAAACTTGTTCTAAGGCAATAGCCTTAGCAGCTTGAGATTATACTTGATAGGGAGGGGTAACAATGGAAACAATGGAAGAGTATGTCAGAAGGCTTAGCGAAGCCAAGGCAATAGCCGCTCTAGGCGGTGGTGAGGAGAAAATAGCCAAGGAACATGAAAAGGGTAAGCTCACAGCACGCGAGCGCATAGACCTGCTTCTCGACCCGGGCAGTTTCAATGAGTTTAATATGTTAGTGAAGTATAAAATTGGAGCACCAGGAGATGGGATTGTAATTGGACATGGAACAATAGATGGGCGAGTAGTCTGCATCTTTTCTCACGATACTACTGTATTTGGTGGCTCTCAAGGCTACATGCATGGCAGAAAGCTATACAAAATTCATGAGATAGCGTTGGACATGGGGGTTCCTCTTATTGGTTTGAATGACTCCCCTGGGGCTAGAGTGATAAGGCCTGAGCTAGCTGGCAGTGATGACCCATATCGGGTGAGTGATGAGAAACACGCTGGGGTGGTATTTTTTATTAATACCCGTTGCTCGGGGGCAATACCTCAAATCGCAGCTATTCTGGGCAACTGTACTGGTGGCTCTGTGTATTCTCCGGCATTAACTGACTTTATATTTATGGTGGATGATATAGCCCATATGTTTATCACTGGCCCACGGGTTATCAAGTCAGTGACGGGAGAAGAAGTTAGCATGGAGGAACTAGGCGGAGCAAAGGTTCATTCCCGGGTTAGCGGAGTGGTTGATTTCAGGGTTAAGAGTGAGCAGGAGTGCATGCAGGAGATAAGGAGGTTATTATCATTTCTACCCTCAAACTGGAGAGAGCACCCAGAGAGAAAGGATACTGGCGATGACCCGGAAAGGTTTACTGATGCCCTTGGTGAGATAGTGCCAGTTAAACCAACCAAGGGATATGATATGCACCAGGTCATTAAGCATATCGTAGACAATGGTGACTTTCTTGAGGTCAAAGCGGAGTTTGCCGGCGAGATAATAATTGGTTTTGCCCGACTAGATGGTTACACTGTTGGCATTGTAGCCAATCAGCCGATGGTTCGTGCCGGCTGTATGAGTGTGGATAGCTCCGACAAGCAAGCCAGGTTTATCAGGTTTTGCGACGCTTTCAACATACCAATAGTCCTGCTGGTAGATACGCCCGGCTATCTTCCGGGTAAGGCTCAGGAGCACACCGGCATAATTCGCCACGGGGCAAAGGTGCTTTATGCTTTATCTGAAGCGATTGTGCCTAAGGTGGCAATACTAATGCGAAAGGTGTATGGGGGGGCTGCCTTGGGTATGGGCATACTTCCCGGGTTTGGTACTGACCTTATTTTTGCCTGGCCTACGGCTGAGGTTGGTGCCATGGGTGCTGAACAGGCGGTAGATTTGCTCTACACCAAAGATATCGAGCAGGCGGAGAACCCAGATGAGGCTAGAGCCCAGAAGATAAAGGAGTATGGCGAGCTATATGCTGACACTCTGGCTCTGGCATCACAAGTCACCTATGTTCAGGATATTATTGAACCTAGGGAGACAAGGCGTTGCCTGATAAGGTCACTCCGGTTAATAAAAGGCAAAAAGATAGAGCCTTATCCCAAGCGGCACGGGAATATGCCGCTGTAAACAGTGACCACAGATTCTTAATTAGGCTAAATATCCTGGAGGTGATAGGATGAATTTTGAACTGAGTCAGGAGCAGATAATGTTTCGGGACATGGCGCGAAAGTTTGCCGAGCAGGAAATGCTTCCCACGCTCAAGGACTATGAGCGGCAGCGCAAGGTGAATCATGATGTTATTAGAAAGATGGGTTCCCTCGGGCTGATAGGAGTACATATACCTCAGGAGTATGGTGGGCTGGGTCTTGATTATACTACCTCGGCTATCATTTGGGAGCAGCTTAGCTGGGCGAGCTGGACCCAGAGCCTGATTTCTTTGGGTCACGGTGTACTTGCCGGGACTATTATTTTTAACGGGGCTAGTGAGGAGCAGAAGCAGAAGTACCTACCTCCGATGTGCCGGGGTGAGATAATCCTAGCTGTAGCCGCTGTTGAGCCCAATGCTGGCAGTGATGCCGCTGCCATTGAAACTACTGCCGTACTTGATGGTGATGAGTGGGTTATTAATGGGACTAAAAATTTTATCAGCGCCGGTAACATAAGTGAGGTGGTCTTTGTTTTAGTCCAGACGAACAAGAGTCTAGGTCCTCGCGGGATGGCTCTTATTGCTGTTGATAAAGGCACCCCGGGCTTTTCCAGCGTTAATGTTGAGATGGTGGGTGACCAGGCTGGTGACCTAGCCAATCTAAGGTTTAGTGATTGCCGGGTGCCTAAAGAGAACCTGCTTGGGCAGATAGGGCGGGGTCTGCAGAATACCCTAACCGGTATTGATACGGCTCGTCTGTTTATAGCCGCCGGTGCTATTGGTATGGCTCAGAGCTGCCTTGATGCCTGTATCAAATACACTAAAGAGCGCTACCAGTTTGGTAAACCCATAGCCAGCTTTCAGCTAGTGCAGGAGGTAATAGCTAGGATGCAAGCCGAGATTGAGACGACTAGGTGGCAGGTCTATTATGCCGCTGAGCTTAAGACTAAAGGGGCACCTCATGGTAAAGAGCTGTCCTCGGCCAAGTGGCTTGCTACCGAGTTGGCAGTGCGAGTATCAGCCGAGGCAATCAGACTCCATGGCGCCTATGGCTGCACTGATGACTTCCCGGTGGAGCACCACTATCGTGACGCAATCTTGAGTACCATACTTGGCGGCACAACCGAAATGCACAAATTGACCATCGGGCGGGAGCTTTTAGACATAAATGCCATGGTGTGATAGATAGAAGTGGAGCTATGAAACAGAGATTTGATGCCATAGTTGTCGGTGCTGGTCCCGCCGGGTGTGCTTGTGGCTACAAGCTGGCAAAGGCTGGTTTAGAGGTATTGGT
This sequence comes from Dehalococcoidia bacterium, assembly GCA_030615865.1. The sequence continues at coordinate 24,919 of JAUWYK010000008.1, read as the reverse complement.
GGTGGAGAGGGGGAAGTTTGCCGGGGCAAAGAATATGTGGGGTGGGGCATTCTTCGGACCGACCTTGAGCGAGCTATTACCTAATTTCTGGGAAGAAGCACCACTAGAGAGGTACGTCACTCGGCACAGAATTTCCTTGCTTGGTGATGAGGCGTGCCTATCCGCTGAGTTCACCACCCCCAGGTTTAGTCAGCTCCCATATAATGGCTTTACTGTCTTGCGCTCTAAGTTTGACCAGTGGTTTGCGATGAAGGTTGGGCAGGCAGGAGCCATTGTTGCTGCTGGGCTTCAGGCTGATGACCTGCTGTGGGATGGAAATCAGGTGGTGGGGGTAAAGGCAGGCGGCGATGAGCTACCAGCCAGCGTGGTTATTGCCTGTGACGGGGTGAATTCTATTCTGGCTCAGAAGGCTGGGCTCAGGGATGAACTTCGACCACGGGATGTGAAGCAAGGAGTGAAGGAGGTAATTCAGTTACCCCGCCAGACTATTGAGCAACGTTTTAATTTAGCTGGTGATGAGGGCATAGCCTGGGAGTTCATTGGTTCCTGCACCAAAGGTTTACCTGGTGGTGCTTTCATTTATACTAATAAAGAAAGCCTATCAGTGGGAATTGTGGTTCAATTAAATGCTCTCGTTGACAACGGGATTAAAGCTAATGACCTACTTGAGGACTTCAAGAAACATCCGGCGGTAGCCAATGTATTTACTGAGGGCAGGCTGGTGGAATACTCGGCACATCTTATACCTGTTTCCGGGGTGGATATGATGCCGGCTCTTTATACCGATGGACTGCTGGTGGCTGGCGATGCTGCTGCTTTTGTCTTGGGTACTGGTTTAATTCTGGAGGGGGCTAATTTTGCCATCGCCTCAGGTGTAGCCGCAGCTCAGACTGTAATAAGGTCTAGAGAGAGGGGGGACTTTTCGGCGAAGTCCCTTTCTTACTATCAAGAATTACTGGAGGAGAGCTTTGTCCTCAAAGACCTTAAAACCTATAGACAAGCCCCCCATTTTCTGGAGAACCCGCGAATCTACAGCGTCTACCCTGAGCTAGCCTGTGATTTGGCGGAGAAGATTTTCACCAATGATGGCAAGCCGAGAAAGAAGACCTGGCAGCTCCTCAAGGAGGCAATGAGGGGTAGAATTTCATTCTGGCAGATAGTTCGTGACCTGATGCGGGGTAAAGGAGCTATATGAAATCCCTTAGTATAGAGGAGAAACTGGCAGTCAATAAGTTTGATATAGATAGGGACGTCCACATTAGGATACGGGAGGACATTTGTAACACATGCGACCGGCATTATTGTCTTTACACCTGTCCCGCTGACTGCTTCAAGCTGACGGAGGGGCATATTACCTTCTCCTATGAAGGCTGCCTGGAGTGCGGCGGTTGTCGAATCGTGTGTGATAAGGGGGCTATTGAGTGGAATCTACCGCGAGCCGGATTCGGAGTATGTTTTGAATACGGATAGAAGGGCATAAAGATGAATATCATAGTTTGTGTTAAACAGATTCTGGACCCTGAAATCCCACCGGCAAAGTTCAGGCTTGATTCTAAGTCCAAACGGGTTATGCCCCCTGAGGGAATACCATCGGTGATAAGCCCCTACGATGCCCAGGCAGTCGAGTTGGCACTGAGGCTCAAGGAAAAACACGGTGGTAAGATAACTATAATAACCATGGGCAGTGATGTTACTGGCAGTGTTGTCAAGCATGCTCTATCAATGGGGGCTGATGAAGGGGTTGTCCTGGTTGATGAAGCATTTGAAGGCTTGGATAGCTTCTCGACAGCTTACCTGCTGACTAGGGCGATACAAAAAATTGGAGACTATGACTTAGTATTATGTGGCAGGCAAGCAGCAGATTGGGACGAAGGTGTGGTTGGCTCAATAATTGCCGAAAATCTTGGTCTGCCCTTGGTAATACTGGCTAAGGCTATAGATATTACCGGTGGAGAAATGAGGGTGGAGCGAGTAACCCTCGACGGCTATCAAGTATTTGTTGTTTCTATGCCAGCACTGGTGACAGTCAGCAATGAGGTTGGTCAACCCCGGCTTCCATCAGGGTGGGGAATTATATCAGCAGCTCGAAAGCAAATCCCGGTGTGGAATGCCCAGGATATTGATGCTGACCCATCCCGGATTGGAGCTACTGCGGCACGGAGAAAGTTGCTCGACCTCTTTATCCCGGCACGGGAGAGAAAGTGTGAAATTATCCAGGGTGAAACCACGGCTGAGGCATCAGTTAAACTGGCTACCAGATTAAGAGAAACCGGCGCATTATAACATGAGGGGGAGATTGCTCCGTGGCTGAATATCAAGGGGTATTAATCTGCGGTGAGGTGGTAGATGGGCAGATTACTACCACTACCAAGGAATTACTGAATATAGGCAGGAGACTCTGTGATAACCTTAACCAGTCATTAACTACCCTACTTACCGGGAGGGATATCCAGCAGGCAGCCGAGGAGGTTATTACCCTTGGTGCTGATAAGGTCTATGTTGTTGACGGTCCTCCGTTTGCTGAGTCTCACCCTGACTTCTGTGTAGCTGTGATTTCAAGTGTCTGTCAACAAATCGCACCGTCTATTGTTCTTCTGGGTCAGACTGATATGGGGCGCGACATTGCCCCCAGGCTGGCAGCCAGGCTGGGAACCACTGTCTGCATGGACTGCATTGAGCTGGCTATTGACCCAGATACCAAGTTATTACTTCAAACGCGACCGGTTTATGGCGGGAATGCCATGGCAGTGTGGGTTTCTGAGTCTTACCAACCCCAAATAGTTACTATGCGACCAAGGTCGGTATCACCAGCCGAGCCTGATACTTCCAAGAAGGGCGAGATTGTGAGTATTACCGTGGCTGTGGATGACTCGTTGATTAAGGGTAAGCTCGTTGAGACGGTGAAGGAAGAGGTGAAAGGCATAAAACTTGAGGAGGCTAAGGTTATCGTGGCTGGGGGTGGGGGGATTGGTGCTGCCGAAGGCTTTAAAGTGTTAGACGAGCTGGCTCAGGTGCTGGGAGGTACCATAGCGGTAACTAGAGTCCCCTGTGACGAAGGCTGGATGCCACTTAGCCTAGAAATTGGTCAGACTGGTCACATAGTGAGCCCGGCTCTCTATATAGCTGTGGGAATCTCTGGTGCTCCGCAGCATATTGCCGGATGTTTAGGCTCAAAGTGTATTGTAGCCATAAACCGGGACCCTGACGCTCATATATTCAAGGTAGCTGACTTTGGGGTGGTCGGTGACTATAGGGAGGCTCTACCTCCGCTGATAGAGAAATGCAAGGCTCTGCTAGCTATCTAAGGCTAGTTTACATAATAACTATCACCAGCATCTTCTTACTCTGAGGCACAGTCGGGCGAATGTCTATACAATAATCACGGGGGTGAGGTGGCAATAGACGTATTTAACCAGATAGCCCCGGCCTGGTATAACTTCAGGCACTGGTCTATATTCCGCAACGAGTTGGAGGCGCTGGCACGCAGGTGGCAAAAGGGTAGGCTGCTAAACATTGGCTGTGCCCACGGACCAGACTTTTTACCCTTCAAGGGGTGCTTTGACCTGTATGGCGTTGACTTTTCCACCGAGATGTTAAAGTTTGCCTGGAAATACTCCCGAAAATTTAATTTTGCCGTAAGCCTGTCGGTGGCTGATGTTGGCTACCTTCCCTATCCTGACGAAACCTTTGACTGGGCAATCTCAGTAGCTACCTACCACCATATAAAAGGCGATGAGGAGAAGCAAGCAGCACTAAGCGAGTTGAGGCGGGTATTGAAGCCGGGAGGCGAAGCCTTCATCACCGTATGGAACCGATGGCAACCAAGGTTCTGGTTTAAGCCCAGGGAAGTAGCTGTTCCCTGGCGGAAGAGAGGTAAGACCCTTTATCGCTACTACTACCTCTTCTCCTACCCCGAACTGGAAAGGCTAGTAAAAAAGGCAGGCTTTGAGTTGCTAAAATCCTCCCCGGAAAGCTCCTACCGCTTCCCGATAAAGTTCTTCTCCCGTAATATATGCCTGCTGATAAAGAAGAGGTCGTAGAGCTAATTTATTCCATCTTCTTCCTGAGTATCATAATCACTACTGCCAAAATGGCATAGAAGCCGGCAACAGCAAAAGCTGCGGGGTATCCCATTGGTAGTGCCTCAGTACCGTACAGGTCTCCACTGATGACGCCCATGGCGAAGGTACTGAACCCCATTACCATTCCGCAAATAAACAGGACCCAAGCACTTATTGATGCTAGAGCTTTGAAAATAGGTGGCATTTCTCCCTCCTTTTTGGTTTTATTTTATATCGGTATTATACCACTGATTGTTAAGTATTTACCTCTTTATAGCTTTATTGACAATGTTGCCATTCATAACTATGATAAGTCGGGCAGCAATGGAACAGCATGCGAGTAAAAACAGGAGGTTTTCGGGAATGCTTATCCCAACAATAATAATGGGCGTAATTGCCGTTGTCCTTCTCTTTATCAGCTATCAAAAAGGAGGCGGGGAACATATTCTGGGATTAAAATCAGCCGGTAACATGTTAATACAGATTATCCCGTTATTAATTTTTGCCTTCATAATAGCTGGCATGATTCAAGTTCTCATTCCTGTTGAAATGATATCAAAGTGGATAGGCGCGGAATCTGGTTTTCGAGGTATCCTAATTGGTTCAGCAATGGGTGGTCTTACGCCAGGTGGTCCCTTTGTTACTATGCCCATTGCTGCTGGATTCCTGCGGGTAGGAGCGGGTGTGGGAACCATGGTAGCATTCTTGACTGCATGGTCATTGTGGGCGATTACGCGGTTGCCACTGGAGATGGGTATAATGGGCTGGAAATTCACCCTAATTCGCATTGCTTGCACCTTTTTCTTCCCGCCAATAGCTGGACTAATAGCTAACAGACTCTTTTCGGGTGTTAGCCTTACATGAACAATACGATTAGAGGCATAAAGGTTAAACGTATGAGAAGGAGCGAGGTCAAATTATGATAGTCAAAATAAAATGCCCTCAATGTAGCACTGAGGGTAGTTTCTCCCTGGTGGAGTCAAGCTATCAGGGACCGTACCGATGCTGGAAGTGTAGACGGCTGTTCACCATTAAAATAGAAAATAATGGGCTTAAGTCTTGTGAACCCCTTAGCCAGGAGGAATTTGATAGACAGCAAGAAATAGAAGCCCTGAAAGCCAAGTTCAAACGGCAATAGAGAAGATGCTGCCCCAGTATTATTATCGTTCAGTTACTTTTGTCACTAGGCTTTTGGTATAATAAAACTGGTGTTTTGCAGTATACCAAAATGTTTTGTTCGGGGATGAAGCCTTGCCTTGCTATGTGCGTCTGATGCGCAGAGAAGATATTGCTCAGGTCAGTGAGATTGACCGTGAAGCCTTTCCCACCCTGTGGCCACCGGCTAACTATCAGCATGAGCTCCAGAGTCGCTTAGCTCACTATATTGTAGCCTGTGAGGAAGGCAAAACGGTTGATGAGCCTGAGGTAGAAGCTGTCTCGGAGAAGGGCTTTTCTCGGCTGGTGTCTAGGGTGAGGCGGTTGTTTAACCGCAACCGTTTCTTCGATAGTGAACTGTCTGCATCAGGTAGGCAATATATTAGTGGTTTTGCCGGCCTCTGGTTTATGGGTGATGAAGCCCATATCACCAATGTTGCGGTGCGGGAAAGACATCGCCACCAAGGGATAGGAGAGCTTTTGCTCATATCCATTATAGACCTGGCTATGGAGCTAAAGGCTCGTATCATTACCCTTGAGGTACGTGCCTCCAACATTGCTGCCCAGAGTCTCTACCGCAAGTATGGCTTCAGCCAGGTAGGTCTACGCCGTGGCTATTACTCGGATAATAGAGAGGACGGTGTATTAATGTCCACTGAGGATATCAGCTTAGCCTCGTTTCAGGCCTACCTAAACCAACAGAAGGAAGCTCACTCCAAAAAATGGGGGATAACCCTCTATCAGGTTGCCCGGTAGCTACCAGCTTATTGGTAGTTATCTAGCTCAGCCAGGCAATCAATAATCCTGGGTATGGTATATGTGGCAAGAGCTCGACCTGAGCCACCACACAGGGTAGTAATCAATCTACCGTGACAAATCTTATCCGCCACCCCCTTGATGAGCCTTGCCAGCTTTGGGTGGCAATCCTTGGTTAAACCTTTATCCCCATACTCCCCCTGGGTAGCATCATAGCCAAATTCCCAAAAAATATACTCTGGTTTAAATGCTATCACCCTAGTAGCAAGCTCTTGCCTCATCCTAGCCAGATACTCCTCATCTGTAGTGCGATATGGAATCTTGACGTCTACATTGTTGTGATTATCACAGTAGTCCTGGTAGCACAGGCATAGATGGAGCACATCGTCATCACTGCCAAAGATGTCCCTGGTGCCATTGGCATGATGACTGTCTGTATCTACTATAGCAAACCGCCTGATCCCTCTTTCCTTAAGGGCGATTATGGCTAGGGCAGCACCATTGAAATAGCACATCCCCCCATAAAAGTTTCTGCCGGCATGGTGGTCACCAAAGCTGGTAAAAACAAAGGCATTGTCTATTTCCCCCTGCCAGATTTTATCAGCTGCCTGGACAGTTCCCCCCGCTGAGTATAAAGCCGATTCATAATCACCACTAAGCTTCACCTGGTGCACCATATCCCGGGAATGCACCTTGAGTAGTAGCTCCTCAGACACTGGCTGGAGGTAGTAAAGTCCGTCGCATGAGCTATAAACTGCGTCATAATATGACACGTTTTCCCTATCTAGGATGCCAGCTAATGCCTGAGGAAAATCCCTCAGCCTCTCTCCCTGAAAATAGGTGAGGAAGATTCCGGTCCTCTTCATAAAGCCTGCCTTACCTGATAACAGCCTAATTTAAAATAATTTAACTCTCGCATCTATGGTTGTAACGGGATGACACAGATAAAGCGGAGAGACTCATTACCGCTATTAACAAAGCAGTGATGCTCATTAGGGGCAACAAAGATAACGCTCTCTTTGCTTATTGGTATGGCGCCTTGTTCACCTGCTACCACCCCCCTGCCGGAAAGAATGAATACCTCGTGCTCCCACCCGTGAGAATGAGCTGGGGTGGAGCTACCCGGCTCAACTTCAAAGACACGCATACAGAAATGTGGTGCCCCATCATCAGCCGTAATAACCTCACGCTTAGCTACCCCTTTTACTTCCTCAATAGGTTCGGTGTCATGATAATTACTTACTTTCATGGCTATATACCTCCTCGGCTATCGCTGAGTAAACAGCTTATATTAATTCTAGCGCTGGTGGAGATGACAGCAATTCAGTTACTAATTAACAAAAGGTTTGGCTCTGGCGGATTAGATATGCGTGGTTCCGAACCTTTCAATCATAGCCCTCCAAATATCATCCAGTGGGACATCATCATAATGGCCGCGGTCTAGGAGATATTCAATATGTAATTTGCCGTCTTGATTGTGAGAGTGAAGCACAGCATTATTTTTACCATCGAAGTCTACGGGAATGATTCGGTTTTCTCGGCACATTTTCAGGTCAAAAGCAGGGGTAGCCTTAACCCAACTTCCGTCAATATACAATTCAGCATAACCGTGGTAGGGGAGTATATTTGTCCCTAGCCTCCTTGCCATCTTCTCTGGAAGGAGGTTATTTTTAATTTGAGCAAATCCCAGGCGAGCCGGGATGCCCGCAGCTCGGGCTAAGGCAGCGAGCAGAACCGCCTTTTGAACACAATACCCCTCGCCTCGGGATAAAGTGTTACTTGCCCGGAAATGTTTGGCAAGATGCTTTGGCACATAAGGGTTATATTTAATCGCATCCCTAACGAAATAAAATAGGCTTTTGGCCTTCTCTGTAATTTTTTCTGGCTCTTTAGTTAAATCTTGCGCTTTTTCTTTAATAGACCTATGCTCACAATCAATGGCGGCGGTGGGTTTTAAATATTTTTCCACTTGAAAATTCATGGCTAACCCCAAATAGTAAACTGTTTCTGTATTATAATAGCAACGTCCCTATAGCGCAACAGGTGCATTATGCAGGCTAAGGGCTGGCAACTTGACAAATAGAGATAGAGTGATATAATAATAAATAAATAGATAGATAGAGTGGAGAAATCCAATGCCCCAGAAGTTGAAGCAAATGAGAGAGATTGTGCTTAGAGAGCTGGAACATATTCCTAATTGGCCGGAGCCTCAAGGAGAACTAAGAATGGTTTATTGGAACCGCAGAATGCACAGCTTGGGGAGAAAGGTTAATAGGCAAAAAACGGCTAAGGAAGTGCTAGAAGAAAGTATCGCCTCTTTGAGGAGAGATTACCCAGGTTTTAAATTTGAATATGATGAGCAGTTCTTCAATAAAGATGAGGAGTGAATGTGCCCTTTCAATGCAAAATAGTTTCGCATATCGCTACAAGCCAGGGGGGTATTGACAAAAATTAAAAAAAGTGGTATTATAGAAGGTTGTAATTATGCCTCTTAAGCGTTTTACCTTATTTTATCTTCTTTAACTAGCCACAAGTCTTATTTCGGATTAGCGCCGCAATAACGTAAGATTTTGCACGCTTGTTCAAGGAGAAAGTTAGGATGGTTTCTATGTTACCTACACACATTCAAAAGAGGATGCTTCCAGTTACAAGAATATCTTATGCCAAATTACCTCAAATCGTGGACGTACCCAATCTGATTAAGGTTCAATTAGACTCATTCCGCTGGTTTCAGGAACAGGGGCTAAGGCAACTGCTAGAGGAGGTATCTCCTATTAAAGACTTCACTGGCAACAGGTTGGAGCTTAGCTTTACCGACTATGAATTTCGCCAACCTCATCACACCGAGCAGGAGTGCCGACAGCGAGATTTAACCTATTCAGCCCCCCTCTATGTCAGGGCACAGCTGTTGGTTAAAGAAACAGGAGAAATTAAGGAGCAAGACCTGTTTTTTGGTGATATTCCCTTAATGACAGCCAGAGGCACCTTCATTACTAGTGGTGCCGAGCGGGTGGTAGTAAGCCAGTTACTCCGTTCTCCGGGCGTTTATTTCACCATTGAGCAGGATGCTACTAGTGGGCGTGAATTGTGTTTGGTCAAGTTAATACCTACCCGCGGCGCTTGGCTGGAGTTTGAGGTCAGCAACCGAGATGTAATCTCAGCCAAGATAGATGGTAAACGTAAGATCCCGGTCACTACACTTTTGCGCGCTATTGGCTATGGTAGTGATGAGCAACTGCTCAACCTGTTCTCTAAAGAGGATAGCTCTTCGGAGCACCAATTTATCAGGTCAACTATGGAGCGGGAGCCTTTGGTCAGGAATGAGTCTGAAGCTCTGCTCGATATCTATAAAAAATTGCGCCCTGGGGACCCACCTAACATTGAAAATGCCAAAAAATTAATAAACAACTTGTTCTTTAACCCAATGCGTTATGACCTGGGAGTGGTAGGTCGTTATAAGCTTAATAAGCGCTTAGGGCTTGAGATTAAGGAAGATGAACGAGCTCTAACCAAGGAAGATGTTGTAGAGATAGTCAGGCATATCATTATGGTTAACAATGATTTAGATACCAGCGATGATATTGACCATCTGGGAAATCGACGAGTGCGCACTGTTGGCGAGCTGATTCAAAACCAGTTCCGTGTTGGGTTACTGCGCCTGGAGCGAGTAGTCAGGGAGCGTATGAGCATAATCAGCACTGAGGCAATTACTCCAAGCGCACTGGTCAACACTCGACCAATAGTAGCCGCTATTAGAGAGTTCTTCGGTGGCTCGCAGCTAGCACAATTTATGGATCAAACCAACCCGCTGGCTGAGCTAACGCATAAACGTCGCTTATCAGCAATGGGACCAGGAGGGCTATCTCGTGAGCGTGCTGGCTTTGATGTCCGCGATGTCCACTTCTCCCACTATGGTAGAATCTGTCCCATTGAGACACCGGAAGGACCTAATATCGGTCTCATCGGCTCCTTAGCTACCTACAGCCAGGTTAATAAGTATGGTTTTATTGAGACGCCATATCGCAAGGTTATTAGCGAGCTGAGTAATACCGATGACCGTCTGGTGGGTAAGATAACCCAGGAAGCGGTGCTTAATGATGAGGGTAATACCATAGTAAAAGCTAAAGTGACCATTACCTCTGAGCTTTTCACCAAGCTATCTCAGCTACCTCCCAGAACTATAAAGGTGGTGACTTTCGTCTCTAATGAGGTAATTTACATGACGGCTGACAAGGAGGATGAGTTTGTCATTGCCCAGGCTAATGTCCGGCTTGATGAAAAGGGCCAATTTGTGGAAGAAAAGGTTGAAGCCAGACTAGGCGACCGCTACCTAGTGGAAGTACGGGATAAAATCGAGCTAATGGACGTATCACCCAAGCAGATAGTCAGTGTTGCCACAGCACTAATACCCTTCTTAGAACATAACGATGCTAATCGTGCCTTGATGGGGTCTAATATGCAGCGGCAGGCTGTACCCCTGCTTCGCCCTGAGGCACCATTGGTAGCTACAGGTATGGAAGCGGAAGCTGCCAAACACAGCGGGCAGGTACTCTTTGCCCAAAATGCTGGAGTAGTAACCTCGGCTACCAGCTCGCAGATTGTAGTTACCAGAGATGACGGAGAGAAAGATATATATAAGTTAATGAAATTTGTGCGCACCAATCAGGGGACGTGCATTAACCAGCAGCCTACGGTAAACAAGGGTGACCGAGTAGAGCCGGGCTGGATTCTAGCTGATAGCTCGGCTACTGAACAGGGAGAGTTGGCTCTAGGCCAGAATGTATTATGTGCCTTTATGAGCTGGGAAGGCTATAACTTTGAGGATGCTATCATCATTAGCAATCGCCTGGTTGAGCAGGATAAGTTCACCTCCATTCACATTGAGAAGCATGAGGTAGAGGCACGGGATACCAAGTTAGGACCTGAAGAAATCACCAGAGATATCCCTAATGTCGGTGAGGAAAGTCTGCGCGAGCTTGATGAAACTGGCATCGTTCGGATTGGTGCCGAAGTAGGTCCAGACGATATACTGGTGGGCAAAATTACCCCAAAGGGAGAGACTGAGCTATCTGCTGAAGAGAAACTGTTGCGGGCTATCTTTGGTGAGAAAGCTCGAGAGGTGAAAGATACTTCCCTAAGAGTGCCTCACGGGGAGTGGGGTAAAGTGATTAGCGTGAAGGTCTTCTCTCAGGCCAGCGGCGATGAACTATCCGCCGGGGTTAGTCAATGGGTACAGGTCTGGGTTGCCCAGAAACGAAGGATTTCTGTAGGGGATAAGCTAGCGGGGCGGCATGGCAATAAGGGAGTCATTGCCCTCATAGCCCTCGCTGAAGAGATGCCTTTCCTCCCTGATGGCACACCGGTAGATATTATTCTCAACCCCATAGGTGTCCCATCACGGATGAATATCGGGCAAGTTCTGGAAACACATTTGGGCTGGGCGGCACAGATGCTGGGCTTCAAGGTGCTTACCCCAGTCTTTGATGGTGCCAGTGATGCTGCTATTGAGGATGCCTTGGCCAGAGTCTGGCTAGCTCAGAAAGCTGGGGCGGTTGACCTTAACCCCAATAATGACCCTCCCACAGTGCAACTGGAACTGGCTAAGGCGTGGCTTAAAAGCAATGGCTATGATGGAGACAGGGTGTTTAGCGATGACTACCCAGGAGAGGCAAAAGAGGCTTGTCTACGCCTATGGCTGGAAGACATGGGCATAGCTAGCCGAGACCTTGACCCACAAGAGCTAGAGCAGGCGGTGGAAAAGGTAAGTAGTGAAAAGAATGTCACCCCACCCACCGTTGGCAAGGTTATACTCCGCCATGGGCGCACCGGTGAGCCATTTGACCAACCGGTAACAGTGGGGAACATCTATATGATGAAGCTAATCCACCTGGTTGAAGATAAGGTTCACGCCCGCTCTACCGGACCCTACTCCCTGATTACGCAACAACCCCTGGGTGGTAAGGCTCAATTTGGTGGTCAACGCTTTGGTGAAATGGAGGTATGGGCACTAGAAGCCTATGGTGCCGCTCACAACCTCCAGGAAGTGCTGACTATTAAGTCAGATGATGTAACTGGTCGAGCCAAAACCTATGAGGCTATAGTTAAGAATGAGGACATCCTCCAACCTGGTGTGCCAGAATCGTTTAAGGTTCTGGTTAAGGAACTGCAAAGCTTAGGGCTTGCCATTGAGGTGATTAATGAAGAGGAAGTAGCCGCTGCCGGGGAAACTACAAAAGTCCCCGAACTGGATACAGAGCTTGAAGTTGTCGAAGACTCATCTTGGAGCGAGGTAAAAGAGGAAAATGCTTGAAGTTAATGATTTTGATGCTATCCGTATTTCTCTGGCTTCACCGGAGCAGATTAGAAGCTGGTCCTATGGTGAGGTAACTAAGCCAGAGACTATCAACTACCGTACCCTGAAGCCAGAAAGGGATGGACTCTTCTGTGAGAGAATCTTTGGTCCAACTAAAGACTTCGAATGCTATTGTGGTAAGTATAAGAGGATACGCTACAAGGGAATTATTTGCGATAAGTGTGGTGTTGAGGTAGCCCGGGCTAAGGTGCGCCGGGAACGTATGGGACATATTGAACTGGCGTGCCCGGTAAGCCATATCTGGTTTGCCAAGGGGATACCCAACCGATTGGCACTACTGCTTGACCTATCACCACGGAGCCTGGAGCGTGTTCTATACTTCTCCCATTATATCATCACCTCTATAGATGGGGAGGCATGTCAAGAAGCAATTAAGCAGCTCGAGGATGACCTTTCCCAGCAAATAGCTGAACGCCAGAGCACGCTGGAGGCTAAAATCGCAGAAATAGAGCAGAGGCAGGCAAAAGTAGAGGAAGTAAACCAGCTGCGGCGCAATTTCGCTGAGGAAAAAACACGACTTGAGGAGGAGCTTGCCACTAGTGTGGAAGAGCTAAAAGACCTCCGGAAACGCGCACTACTCACCGAGAACCGCTATCATAGGCTCAAAGAGAAATACGGTCAAGTCTTTGGGGCTGGGATAGGGGCTGAAGCTATCCTCCAGATTCTTAAAGAGGTTAACCTCGATGAAATGCGCAACAAGCTACTTGAAGAAATCCATACCACATCAGGTCAACGCCACAGGAAGGCAAGTAAGCAGCTCCAGATAGTGGAGACCTTTCGCCGCAGTGGTAATAAACCGGAGTGGATGATTATAACTGTATTGCCCGTCTTACCCCCTGACCTTCGTCCCATGGTTCAGCTGGATGGAGGTAGATTCGCTACCAGTGACCTTAATGACCTATATCGTCGAGTTATTAACCGCAATAACCGGCTGCGCCACTTACTGGAAATGGGAGCACCACAGATTATTATCCGCAACGAGAAACGGATGCTCCAGGAAGCAGTCGATTCCCTTATTGATAATGGGAGACGGGGACGAGCCGTCTCCGTTAGTGGTAATCATAAGCTGAAGTCACTCTCAGATATGCTCCGGGGTAAGCAAGGACGCTTTCGCCAGAACCTGCTAGGCAAGCGGGTTGACTATAGCGGGCGCTCGGTCATTGTTGTCGGCCCAGAACTCAAGCTTTACCAATGTGGCTTACCCAGACGGGTGGCTCTGGAGCTATTCAAGCCCTTTGTTATGCGTCGGCTGGTGGAGCAGGGGCTTGCCCACAGCATTAAGAGCGCACGACGTCAGGTGGAGAGAGCTAAGCTAGAGGTATATGACATACTCGAGGAGGTTATCAAGGAGCGACCGGTATTACTTAACCGGGCTCCCACCCTGCACCGGCTTAGCATCCAGGCTTTTGAGCCGGTGCTCATCGACGGTAGTGCCATCCAGATACACCCCCTAGTATGTGCTGCTTTCAATGCTGATTTTGATGGTGACCAGATGGCAGTTCATATCCCCCTGTCTAAGGCTGCGGTCAAAGAAGCTAGGGAGATGATGATCAGTATCCGCAACATGCTGCTGCCAAGCTGCGGCGAGCCAATAGTAACCCCAACCCTGGATATGGTTCTCGGTTGCTACTACCTGACTACTCTCGTCCCTGGAGCTAAGGGGGAAGGCATACTCTTTGGCAGCTTTGAAGAGGCAAGGCTTGCCTACGAACTTGGCGCTATTGACCTTGGCGCTGAGATTGAGGTCAGGGACCAGAAAAGGGGTCAAAGGCTTAAAACTAGTGTTGGTCGCGTCATTTTTAACGATGTTTTGCCCCTGGAACTAGGCTTCTACAACAAAATAATAGATAAGGCAAGCTTAAAGCAAATAGTAACCGATTGCTATAAACTGCTAAGTAACGAAGATACTGCTGTATTACTGGATAACCTTAAGCAACTAGGCTTCCACTATGCCACCAAATCGGGGACTACCATTGCTATGAGCGATATTAAAGTTCCTCAGAGCAAGCCAAAGCTAATAGAGGAAGCTGAGGAAAGGGTTGCCATTATTGAAAACCAGTATCGTCGCGGCTTAATTACTGAGGATGAAAAGTATAATAGCACTATAGGAGTATGGATGGAAACTACTGACAAGATTACTGATACCATCTCAAACTCTCTTGACCGCTATGGTGGCGTTTACATGATGGCAACATCAGGGGCAAAGGGGAATATTTCCCAGATTAGACAGATGGCAGGGATACGGGGTTTGATGACTGACCCCTCAGGCAGGATAATTGACTTTCCTATCAAGTCAAGCCTCCGTGAAGGGCTCAGTGTCCTGGAATACTTTATCTCTACCCATGGTGCCCGCAAGGGACTAGCCGATACCGCCCTGAGAACATCAGATAGCGGCTACCTTACCAGGCGCCTCATTGATATTGCCCAAGATGTTATCACCGTTGAGGAGGACTGTGGTGCTACAGATGGTATATGGGTATCCGAGCCACAAGAAGGGGAGCTATTACCATCACTGGTTGAGCGAATGATAGGTCGGTTAGCTGCCAGCAAGATAATTAATCCCCGGACCAGAAAAGTCATCGTTGACCGAAATGAGGAGATTGATGAGCAGAAGGTAGAAAAAATTATTGCTGCCGGTTTAACTAAGGTCTATGTCAGGTCTCCCCTTGTCTGCCAATCCAGGCAGGGTACCTGCCAACAATGCTATGGCAGAGACCTCGCCCGCGGGCATCTGGTTGACCTCAACACAGCAGTAGGTATAATTGCCGCCCAGAGCATTGGTGAGCCAGGTACCCAGCTAACCCTGCGTACTTTCCATACCGGCGGTGTGGTAGGACTTGATATCACCAGCGGTCTGCCTAGGGTTGAAGAGCTCTTTGAGGCAAGACCACCTAAGGGTCAAGCCACCATCTCAGAAATAGACGGGGTGGCTGAGGTAATTGATAGTGATGAGGGGAAAGGGATTAAGGTCACTAGCTGTGAAGTGTTCCGGGATGAATATCCGCTGCCTCCTGGGTGGCAAGTTATGGTGGATAAGGGTCAATGGGTAGACATAGGGGCAGTATTAGCCTGTCCAGCCCCTGAAGCTACACCTCAGTCAGTAGCCCTAACTACCGAATCTCAACCTATCCTAGCTCGTGTCGCTGGTGAGGCAATCATTGAAGATGGGCAGCTATCTATCAAATATGAGGAGAAAGAGGAACGAGAGTATACTATTCTGGCTACGATCCATATTCGTGTTCAAAGTGGAGACCAAGTAAAGGCAGGGCAGCAGCTTAGTGATGGCCCTATTAACCCACAGGATATCTTGCGCATTTTGGGCAAGGAGGCCGTCCAGCAATACCTGGTAGAAGAGGTGCAAAAGGTATACCGCTCTCAGGGGGTGAATATAAACGACAAGCATATTGAAGTTATCGTCCATCAGATGCTAACCAAGGTTCGTATTGAGTCCTCAGGCGATACTGAGCTAGTGCCCGGCGAGTTAATAGACAAGTTCCGCTACGAGGACATTAATGCTAAGGTACTAGCTGAAGGGGGTGAGCCAGCCACTGCCCAGGCGGTATTGATGGGTATAACTAGAGCCTCGCTGAACACATATAGCTGGCTGGCGGCAGCTTCCTTCCAGGAAACTACCAAAGTGCTTACTGAGGCTGCAGTCTATGGCAAGATAGATAAGCTGATTGGGCTTAAGGAAAATGTAATTATTGGTAAGCTGATTCCAGCCCGTTACCCAGCCTCTGAAGAGGTGCCAGAACTGGAAGCTGGCGAAGAGATTACCAGTGAAGCAGAGGAAGGGCTAATGCTGGAAGCTGGCGAAGAGATTGCCAGTGAAGCAGAGGAGGGGCAGCTGGCTATCTAGACTCTCTGACGCCATGATTTTGGTTGCCTTGAAATGAGGAGCCGCCCTATATTATCTCAGGGCGGCTTTATTCTATTTGGCTCAGGTAAAGATGTGGTATAATAAGGCAGTTTATCAAGGAGGTAAGCTGAAATAGACCGCATCATATCGGGTAGACCTAGCGCTGAAGATATACCACTAGATACCAGCCTCCGACCCCGACGCCTGGATGACTTTATTGGGCAGACCAGGATTAAGGATAACTTGAATATAGCTATCGCTGCTGCTAAGGGCAGGGACGAGGCGCTCGACCATATACTGCTCTATGGTCCACCTGGTCTGGGCAAGACTACCCTGGCTTACATCATAGCCGTTGAGATGGGGGTTAACATCAGGGTTACCTCGGGTCCGGCGATAGAGCGCACTGGAGACCTGGCAGCTATCTTAACTAACCTCCATAGTCAAGACGTACTGTTTATTGATGAAATCCATCGCCTCAATCGGGCAGTGGAGGAGGTGTTATACCCGGCTATGGAGGACTTTGCTCTTGACCTTATCATCGGTAAAGGCCCCGGGGCGAAAAGTCTGCGGCTAAAATTACCCCCCTTTACCCTGAGTGGTGCTACTACCCGCTTTGCCCTGCTCAGTCCACCCCTCCGAGACCGATTTGGGGCTGTCTACCGCCTAGATTTCTACGACCAGGCGTCCATAGAAACAATCCTCAACCGCTCAGCCCGCATTCTCCAGGTGAAAGCGGAAGCCGGAGGACTGGTGGAGATAGCCCGCCGGGCTAGAGGCACACCTCGGGTGGCTAACCGACTGCTCAAGCGAGTCAGAGACTATGCTCAGGTGCTCGCAGATGGTATAGTTACCCAACCACTGGCAGTTGAGGCGTTATCCAAGCTGGAAGTTGACCATATCGGTTTGGATGAGGTAGACCATAAGGTACTCCACACCATCATTGACAAGTTTAATGGTGGTCCGGTGGGACTGGATACTATTGCCGCCTCTATCAGCGAGGAGGCGGATACCATTATGGATGTTTATGAGCCTTATCTGCTGCAACTGGGCTTTCTGGAGCGAACCCCTCGCGGCCGATTAGCCACCCGGCTGGCTTACCAGCACCTCGGCCTGCCTTATAATAAGGAAAAGCCCCCTCAACCAACTCTTTTGTAGAGGTTAATTTATCTACCTCACCCCCTTTAGGTTTCTAAACAATCCCTTGATAAATGACCGGTGATAAGGCTAAGATATAAAAGTGAAGTCGGTCTTAATTCATTGCTGCTGTGCTCATTGCGCCGCCTATACCATCGACCACTGGCAGAAACAGGGGTATGAGGTCAGTGCCCTATGGTATAATCCCAACATCCACCCCTATATGGAGCACCAGCACCGTTTGGAAGCAATGAAATCCTTTGCTCAAGAAGTGAATTTGCCACTGATTGTAGCCGGGGGTTATGACATAATAGATTACTTCCGCCAGGTAGCAGGGCATGAATCCCAGCGCTGCCAATATTGCTTCCGGCTTCGCCTGTCAAAAACGGCGGAAACTGCTCACCAGATGGGCTTTAACGCCTTCACCACTACCCTGCTTATCAGCCCCCACCAGAAGCATGACCTGCTCCAGGAGATTGGTAACGAGCTGGCTAAAGAAAAGGGCATAGATTTCCTCTATGTTGACCTGAGGAAACGCTACTCGGATAGTCGCAGGATGACCAAGCCACTGAATCTCTACCACCAGCAATATTGTGGCTGTGTTTACAGCGAGTGGGAACGCTACACCAATATAACGATATAATGAAAAGTATAACTTGGCTTTTGGCTATTATCCTTTGCCTTCTGCTGATATGTGGTTGCACTTCGCCACCCGATGTGGCTAGGGTTACTCAGGTTATTGATGGCGATACCATCAGGGTTGAAGGTGGCTATAAGGTAAGGTATATCGGCATTGATACCCCGGAGATGGGCAAAGCCTTCGGTATGGAGGCATGGCAAGCAAATCGCAAGCTGGTAGAGGGAAAAGAGATTCGTTTGGAGCGAGACGTCTCTGAGACAGATAAATACGGTCGGCTGTTACGCTACGTTTATGTAGATGATATCCTGGTCGAGGCTGAGCTGGTGAGACAAGGGCTGGCTGAGGCTAAAGCCTATCCTCCTGACATTAAATACCAGGAATATCTGGAGGAATTGGAGGCAGAAGCCAGACAGGCAGGCAGGGGGATATGGGCAAAGTAAGGGGGAGCCTCCAACTGAAGGCTCCCTACTTCGTATTTATGGCGTTTACGGTGTGACTTATTGAGCTAGCCAGGGTGGCGCCGTTGAGTGCCATCCTCTAGGGCACTTAGGACTCTCCCACATAGGATCGTCACTCATAGACATAATCCCTTGCTGCTGCATTTGTCGGCTACCTGTGGCTTGGCAGATACGGGCACGGAGCAACAAGCGGTCGCAAGTCTCTGGTCTCTGCTCCCACCACTCTAGGAACTCGTCGGCCTCCGCTTGAGTAATGCGTTCCTGTGCTACTGCTTTATCAAGGAACCTGAGAAAAGTCTCCTGCCTCATCTCTTGTTGTGCCTGCCTAAAGGCGTTACCTAGCTCATCCTGGGAAATGCCTAGAATGTTGGCAACCCGGGCTAGAAGACCGTTTGCCCCTGCTTCTGGTGTTGGAGTGGGCTCCTCCTCTTGGGCCATTACCATCGCCGTGCCACCCACTGACAGCAAGAGTATAGCTGCCAGCACCGCAACCAGAACCTTCATCCTCTTGGACATAGCCTTTCACCTCCTATCTAAAGTTTTTTCATTAGTTATAACGAAAAAGTTGGCGTTTGGTTAGTGGTATCCTAGGCTTTTTAGTCTTCGACCTTTTCCTTCTCTATTAATAGTTTAACTACGGGTTTAAAGAGAGCCCTTTCTTTACCTGTGACTACATCTTTACCTAGGAGTATAAGGGATTTATCCCCATCGAAATCTAGGGTCAGGATAGTCTTCACACCGCCTTCAACATTGAATGGTCTGACGATTCTCAGCTTGTCACTGGGAACAGTGGCCGAAATTGGGTCTGAGTATCCGCCAATGGTTACCACTACCTCTGTCACATCCATGCGTATCTGGGTGAAGCTCCCTGCCTCTATCTTTGCCCAGCCAAGAACCTTTAACTTATCAAAAATTTCTATCAGGTCAAAACTTACCGAATCCTCAAATATCGGTTCCCATTTGTATCCAGCACCTACCACTCTATGAGCCTCTATCTTCGTCAAGTGAACAACAGCGCTAGTTACACCTGGCGGTGGGGGATCGGTAACACGAATTTCAATAATGCCCAATTCTGCTATAGGTATAGGTTCGGGCTCAGGGGTAGGTGTGGGCTCAGGGGTAGGTGAAGGGGTAACCTTCTCTGGAGTGGGTGCGCATGCGGCAATAAGCACCAGTAGCAAGACCATAACTAGAGTTATCACATTTCTACCTGCTTTTCTCATTGTTAACCTCCTCTTAAATTTATCTCGCTACTATTTAACGAAAAAGTCGCCACTTGGTTAGTAGTGATTTGAAGATATGTTAAAAATTGGTTTCGGGCTAGGTTATTCCTCAATAGCCTTAAGGGCATTCTCGTAGCCGGCTATTGAAATAGCAATGGCGCGGCGCAGGGCAGGTTGTACTGATTCTGGTGCTTCGTTCAAGGCAGCACGGAGAGCCGCCGGGTGCTGGATGGCATAGTGTGCCACAGCTAGTCTAAGTTTAGCCCGTCTATTAATCTGCCTTGGGGGAACGGGCTCGCCGCCAGCCTCAGGTGGTCCGGGTGCTTTTGCCGGTGGTGGTGCCATTAACATCTCTGCCTCCTCCTGAGCTGAGACCAGGTAGGCTATCATCGCCAGGTGGGTATCCAGACGCCGGGCAGTTCGCTCCACCATCTCAGGCTTACCGACCTCAGCCATATGAGCTATCTCGAGCACCCGTTTGTCGGCAAAATTGACATAAAGCTGTGCCTTGCCTAAATCCGACAGGGTCAGTTTTAATCGTACCTGCTCCGTTGCCAGCTTCATCGGGTAGAGAGTCCCATCAGGCATACTGTTGCCAGCTGCCGCCACCGTGCCACCCCCAACCAGGAGCAGGATAAGGACTATGGCTACTGCTGTTGCCCATCGTGGCTGCCAGCCAAAGAAGCGGTGACCTCTCTTGGTCTTTATCTCCCGGAGTGCCGAGTGGAACTGGTATCTGGCTCTGGCTCTAAATTCAGGTCGGGGTTGAATAGTCGAGACCTTCTTAGCCGCCAGAGCTGTTTGGAGCAGGGGCTCAAGTTCGGTTGCCTGTTCCGGGTAGCTTGCCAGGCACTGCTCTATAGTCTCGCCTTTAACCAGCAGGCGCTCCAGACATTCGTCTAGGATATTATCAAACTCCTTATTTTTCATTGTCCTATGCCACCGATAGTGTCTTGCGCAGGGCTACTATTGCACTGTGCTGTAGTGCCTTCACTGCTCCCTCACTTTTGCCCATAATTCTGGCTACTTGGGCAATAGATAGCTCACTAGCAAAGCGGAGGGAAATCACCTCACGCTGTGCCTCAGTCAGCTGTTTGGTAGCCGAAAGTAGCTGCTCAATATCTAGCTTTCGCTCGACTGCTAGCTGTGGGTTAATATCACTGCCTCTCAGCGACTCATTCAGTGGTGCAGTAGTGTACTTTTTCTTCTTTCTAAAATAGTCAACTACCTGGTTATGGGCAATACGGAATAGCCAGGCAGAGAAGGGTATCCCTTTCCATTTGAAGGAAGAGATAGACTGAAGCGCCTTGACAAAGACCTGCTGAGTCAAGTCCTCTGCCTCCGTTCGGTCTCCTATTCTAAGAGTCACGTACCGATAAATCTTATCGAAGTGCCCCTCATATAACTGAGCAAAAGCTCCCTCATCCCGCTGTTGCGCTTGTCGGACAAGGCTTTCCTCGTCTTGCACCTGACAACTCCCACTAGACAAACCTCAGGGGTCTAGCCAGCAATTATGGCGTTATCCTGTGCATATAGTATAACGAAGGGAATGATAAAAAGATAGCTTTGTTCCGGGTCAAATAGAGGTATATGTTGATAAATGGAATGGGCTACAGTAATTTTAAAATTAGGACTTTGTCAAGGGATAGGAGAGCCGCTGCTCATAGGAGTCATGGCTCTGGCGGCGAAGCTAAATCCTCGTATTATTAACCCGCGGGGTGACACTATTGCTCCTTCGGCAGAATAACTACTCTACGAGCCTCACCTACACCACTGCTCTGGGTGGTAACATCAGGATGGTCAGCCAAAGTAAGGTGGACAAGACGCCGCTCATAAGCTGACATAGGTTCTAGGCTAACTGGCGCTTGTCTGGACTTCACCTGCTCTGCCATGCGCCAGGCTAAAGCCTGCAATGCTTCATCGCGGCGCTGCCTATAGCCTTCGACATCAATAACTATAGGCAGCCAAGCCTCTGTCTGATGAGCTACAATAAGCCTAACAATATACTGCAGGCAGGAGAGGGTCTGCCCACGCCGCCCGATCAGAATACCCAAGTCATTACCCTTTATATCAAAGGTAATGGGAGCGGTAGACCCTTCTTCTTCAACAGGAGGTTTAGCCTGGAGCACAATAGAAGCAGCCACCCCCATCCCAGCAAGCAATGCCTCTAAAACACCCTTAGCCGCCTCAGCTATATCGCTCTGTTTCTCAGACATAGGCACCACTGGTCTCACCCTAATCTTGGCTTCCTTAGCACCCAGCCCCAGGATGCCGGACTTACCTTCGCTTAGGACGGTGACCTCTACCTCTTCTCGGTTGACGCCTAGTTGTTCTAAGGCTTGTTGGATAGCCTCCTCTACGGTCTTGGCGCTTATCTCCAGACTCTTCATAGCCCAACCCTTCTTCTGGTCTAGATTCTGGCTCAATAATATCGGCACTAATAGCAGCACCCTCTGAAGGTGCTTGCTCTACTTCGGTAATACGCTTTAAATACTTATTATCCCTACCAGCTGGCTTCTTAGCCGAAGCTGGAACCAAGCTTCCCCATCCGCTAACAGAATACTGGATAGCGATTCGGATAACACTTGAAGTCACCCAGTATAGAGCCAGACCACTGGGAAATGTTAAAGCAAAGAAAGCAAACATAATTGGCATCATCCACAGCATCATCTGGCTCTGTGACCGCTGCCTGGGGTCAGCAGTGGACGGCGTTACCATCTTCTGCTGTAGCCACATTGTGCCCCCGACCAAGATGGCTAGGATCATATTACCGGTGGCCAGATTTAACCAGAGAAACTCACTTTTTAAAGGCACCATAGAATATACTACCGGCCAGGAATAGAGATACCGAGATAGCCCCAGGAAATCCTCAGGGGTTACGGCTAAAACCCGCATAACTGACCAAAAGAGAGCTATCCAGACGGGCATCTGGATTAACATCGGCACCAGGCAACCGGCGGGACTCATCCCAGATTGCTTATACATCGCCATCTGCTCTTTAGCCAGTCTTTGCTTATCCTTAGCATACTTCTTCTGGAGTTCCGTAAGCTTTGGCTGAAGGGCTTGCATTGCTGTGGTAGCCCGGATTTGCTTTAGGGTAAGCGGCAGCAGGCAGACATTAACAATAATAGTTAGCGCAATAATAGCTAGACCAAACTCACCAAAAAGATAATGAGACAGCACAATGAGAGTGTTTATCATTGGCTGCATAGCAATTAAATCCCATATTCCCCCAATATCCAATGAACTCTACCTCGCTTACTACTTAATGTTTAACTCCCGTATTGCCCCAGTCTGAGCGTCCACAGCATATAGGGCATCCTCCTCAGTATGGATATAAACAATCCCCTCACTGGTGCAAAGGGGAGCATATACCTTCTCCTCCAGATTTTTTAACTCGCTTTTCTGATTATTATTAGTATCCACAGAATATATTTTACCTTCTTCTGAAGCGATAATAATTGTGTTACCAACCAAAACAGGTGATGAGGAAACAGGGCTTCCCAGGTCAAAATCAGCTACCTTGTCTCCACTTGCAGCATCCAGAGCATAAACCTTGCCGTCAAGACACCCAGCATAGATAGTATTGTTATGAGCCACCGGTCTAGCCCAGAACCAATTTTCAGCCAGGAATTTCCATTTCAGGCTACCATCGGCAGCATCTATCGCATAAAGATATCTATCAAAGGAGCCAATATAGACCGTGTTATTATAGACTAGGGGGGTAGAGACAATAGTCCCTTCAGTTTCAAACTCCCACTTCTTGCTGCCATCGATAACACTTATCGCATAGAACTTCTTATCAAAGGAACCAATGTATAGCGTGTCACCACTAATGGCTGGGGTTGACCAAATCTTGCCCCCAGTCTCAAAGGGTCCCCACTCCTTGTTACCAGTCTCAGCATTCAGGGCATAAAGCTTTCCGTCAGAAGAACCAAAAAAGACCTTGCCCTGGGCTACCACTGGCCCACCAATAATAGGTTCAAGATAATCTTCACGGGGGTACACCCACCTCGGTTCTTCCTTGACTGAACTGGAATTAAAGGCATAAATTTTACCATTATAGCCACCGATATAGACAAACTCACCCCCAACCGCTGGGTTGCCATATATAGCTACTGAGGTAGATGTTGGCGCACAGCCGAAGCCGCCAGTCGCCTTTGGCATCTTTAGAGGCTCTGACCATTGACAACTGCCATCGGCCATATTAACCGCTACCAGCTTACCCTCCATAGAACCCAAAAATAGAGTGCCATTATCTATTGTTCCCCCTGCCCAACCCTTAGGTGCAGCCCCATATCCAGCGCACCCCAAAACGGTTAGCCCACCGACAATGAGTATAACCAGTAGGAGCAGTATCTTGCCTAACAATATTCTATTATTCCCGGTCAACATTTATTAAACACCTACTTCAAAAGAGCCAAGATTAATGCTAGTTATCAGGCACAGGGTCATAACCACACCGGTGGAAAGGGTGGCAGTGGGCTAGTCGCTTTATCCCCAGCCATATCCCCCTTGAAAAACCAAACTTTGAGATGGCTTCATAGGTATATTGAGAACAAGTTGGAGTAAAGCGGCAGGAATGTGGTGTAACCTGCGATACGGTTAACTGATAAAGTCTAATTAATTCCAAGGTAAACTTTTTCATGTTCCCCCATTAACAATTGGGCTCGGGATAACAAATCCTCAACCAATCTTTTGAGATTTGCATAATTGGCAGTAGCTGCCGCAGGACGGGCAATAAATATGATATCCCATCCCGGTTGCAGTGGTGCTAGCCGCAAGATTTCACGAAGCAAACGCTTTACCCTATTTCTTACTACTGCGTTACCTACTCGTCGGCTAACCGAAAAGCCGTACCTAGATAAGCTGAGCCCATTAGGCAAAGCCTTCATCACCACTAAACTACTCGTCCACGACCTGCCTTTATTATAAACCAATGCATACTGTGCTGGCTTAGTAAGATACTCTTCTCCTCTCATTATTTCCACTCTTAGCCAATTTACCAGCAGGTTAGACTACAGTCAACCGTTTACGACCTTTGAGCCGCCTTGCTTTTAGGACGGCTTGCCCACCCCGGGTACTCATTCTCGCCCGAAAACCATGCTCACGCTTCCTCGGAATCCTCTTTGGTTGATAAGTCCTTTTAGGCACTCCAATCCCTCAACCGTCTGAAAATAATTATAACCTATACCAGACTAACCACGTATGCCAACGCCCCCCGCCTTATGGATATGGGCCGGCACATATGGTAATAGAG
>JAUWYK010000003.1 GCA_030615865.1 Dehalococcoidia bacterium | reverse complement strand
CGACAAACGTAATAGCTGAACCGGCAGCTGTCTTGGAGGAGACTGTCCGCTACCTCGAAGATTTAGGGCAGAGAGTCACAGAGCTATCTGGCGAAGGCTTATCTCCAATTGAGGTTAGACAAGAACTCTTCGGTGCTGAGAACCCTTTAGCCGAATTAACCCAAAAACAGTTCTCATCGCTGAACCTTGTAAAAGCTTACCTCAAGTAACGTAACTAGATGGTGTGATTCAACGAGGTGTAATCCTGTGCAGCAAAATTAAAGTCAGTATAAACAACTTACTCACCCGGTGGCGGAAGAGTGATTTTTTCAGGCTCAAAAACTACACAACGTTCTCCCTCTTCAACCTCGCCAAGGTGACAAAGTTCATACCCTACTTTTTGACCGATTTCCAAAATCTGTTCAACTCCCTCTTCGGGAACAAAGATGTAAAAGCCAATCCCCCAATTAAAAGTTTTGAGGCAATCTTCTAAAGCCACGCCAAGCTCTCGCATAAACTGGAAAAGCGGAGGAACCTCTACCCAGCGCCGAATCCGGTAAGTGAGCGGGCGTTTGTCAAAAGCAATCTTGCCAACGCCGTCGCCAGTGCCCGGAAGTAAGGCATGAATATGGATTCCGGCTTCAAGCAAGGCTTCAACCAGCGCTACGTAGGAACGGGTTGGAATGAGCGCTTCTTCTCCCAGAGTCTGGCCATTAGGAAGCAGGTGGAGGAATTGGTCTTTCAAAGTCAAAGCTCTTTTAATCACTAAAGAGATCCCATTAGCATGGAGACCAGAAGAGGTTACACCAATAATATGGTCCCCGACTTGAAGCTCACGGCCAGTGATTAGTCTTTCCGGTGGGGCAATGATACTGGTTACACTTCCACTCAGAGAAGGAGCGCTTTTTACAGGCAATTCAGCTTTAACTAGATAGTGAAGCGCCGGTGATTCTCCACCTAGCAGTGCCATCCCGCACATTTCACAGGCTTGATAGAAGCTTTCAGCCAGAGTCTGAGCGCGAGATTCATCTTTAAACCAATCGCTGTCCCCAGCTGCTACTTCGTCAGTATAAGCCACAGGAAGCGCGCCTCGACGGAGCACATCGACTACTGCCATCAGGGCAGTATCTATGCCGATACCCTCGTAATATGTTCTTCCTGTGCCGGCGTGCTGATACATCCATTCAGCTATCCAGTTTTTGTTTCCAAGACCTTCTTGAATCATGTGCCATAATGGTTTGTGCGTGCCGCGATACTCAAAGACATCGCCTGCCTCTTTGTCAATATAGACTCCCCGTCGATTGGGAAAATTCAAAGTGCGCTTCCCTATTGCCTGCATTGCCTGTTTGAAAGGCTCAATCTTTGTATAGTCCACCCCGGCTTGACTATACTCCCGTGGCATGATTAATCCCCTCCTTTCAAGCTCTCCAAGATTTCCTTAGAGGGCTTATTGGGAATAGTGGCTACGGTTTGCCTCCTGTATTCAAACACTTCCTTATCGTCATTAGTAATCTCACCGATCATGGCAGCAATTCCGTTTTTGGATTGAATAGCCCCCATTATCTCATCGGCATCTGCTGGAGAAACTTGAAGAACCATCCTGGCTTGGGTCTCGCAGATGAGGATTTCCTCTGCAGTAAGCCCCTCGACTTTAACCGGAACTGCCGATAAATCGACTTTTCCTCCAAAACCACCGTATCTGGCTGATTCGCAGACGGCTGCTCCAATACCGGCCGCTCCCAGATCAGAACACGCATGGATTGTGCCTGTCTGGAAGGCAGCTAAACAGGCTTCCAAAGTCGTCCTTTCTTCCTCAAAGAGAGCTACAGCTGGCCGCATCTCTGGGACTAATCCCGCTCTAAATAGAGTATCGTTCCCGTCATTGGCGGTTTCGCCAATAAGAATAATCTTATCTCCGGCTACTTTGGCTGGTTTAGTAAGCGGTTCTTGAGTAACTAACTTGCCAATTACCGCCACCACTACTGCTGGGACAATGTCAGTAAAAGAGGTCGAAAGGCCCCCTCCAATAACGAAAACATCCATAGAGGCACACATGTCTCTTACCCCCTGAACCATCAGGTTAAGCCTTTCTTGACTGGTCATTACTTTGCATTTCCCACAGGTGCATTTGCCCGCGAAACCGCAAGGTCCTACTAACACTTCCTCTTCTAATGGTCTGGTTCCTATGAAATCCAGGAGGAAAATAGGCCTGCCTCCCATGGCAGTGATATCTCGCATGGCACCGCCAGCTCCGGTGGCAGCAGCATCATAAGGCCTGGGTACACAGGGAGAACAATGGCTTTCTTGTTTCGCCACAAAATACCCTTCACACCCTGGCATCCGGAAGACGGCAGCATCATCTCCCGGCCCTATAGTTAGCGCTCCTGGCCACTTCTGACTGACTTTCCGGTTTAGCTCTTCGATCGCTCTAAAATCGACCGCCTGATCAATGTTGTGATGCAGGTGGACAAACAAAGCATGCGTTAATGCCCTTTCGATTGTATTCATTTCTTGCCTCCTTTAGATTTTCGTTTTGCGACAGCTTTTGTTCACTTTTCAACTGCCTAACAAGATAGCGAAACGTTCAATTCCTCATTATTCTTTTGCTTAGTCTAACAGCATAAGTAGACCAGTTTTCGAGGGGTAGGTCATTGTCAGCCTCCGCTGAGAAAAGGCAGAAATGAGACAGTGTCATTGGCCCTTATAATCCTGTCGAGAGATGCCATTTCCTGGTTGACGGTTATGAGTGTTATCCCTTCGTCCAAATTGAGAGCGGGATACTGGTGCCTGACGTATTCAAGGACATCTTTCACCCTCGTCCTTTCTGTTATGGGCATATCTATGCCATCTGTCTTCGTTACAACGCGTTGCATTCCGAAGAACTTAATTGAGACTACCATCTTCTGAGCCAGACTCCTTACGTTCGTTATCGATGTTTCTTCCCTTCCTAACTCACACGCCGAATTCGTCAAGTAGCTGCCTTGCCTGTTCGTCCATGAGAGCGAATTTTTCCACGGTTTCACGCTTTGGTATCCCTTCGGATGTGAACCCCTTTTTTTCGTAGACGACATCGCATAGCTGCTGATAGGCTTCAATTCTTTTCTCTATGATAAGTTTATGCCTCTGCTCCGGACTTGACGGGACTTCATCATCACCAAGCTGTTCCTGCAACCATTCATCGTAATACTCAGCCCGGAATTCGTATTCATTGAAATAGGCAGGACCCATTGCCCTCAGCGGGATCTGATCGCTAGCCCGGGTCCCTTTTCCGTGACGCAGATTGATTAGCTTTTGAAGAATGTACAGTCTTTCTGAATCATCCAAGATGTCCTGCAGATTTTTGTTGCTTCCCGTTGTAGCATTGAGGTAATTTACGTAATGGGCCAGTGTGGGGAGATTCTTTGCCGGCTCATCGGTACTGGCTGCCTCCGGATTGCGCACGTCGATCCAGTGGAGCTTGCAGAGCCCGGTAGCGTTAAACCATGTGCGGATAAGGGGAAACCACTTCAGTGCTTCCGCCTTGTGCTCAAAGGTTGGTAGTTCCTTATGAATCTGGTCGATGAAGATGAGCCATGCCTCGTCATGCTGCGGTCCTTTAAGAGCGAAGCCATAGCCGCCCTGCTGGGCAAGCGACTCTTTAGTAATGTACATGGAGAACTCAAGGCCTTTTACTTCCATGCCAAATTTATTCAGCTCAGCCATTATAGTATCTTCAGAGGTGCCGTTTCGGGCAGCATACTTCTCGGCAACCCATTTCTTACCTCTAGACACACCTTGGCCCGCAACCTTACCGAAACCTTTGGCAATGGCTATTTCATGCAAAAGCCTATCCGCAGCCTCTATGTTACCGAATGTCAACTCATAACCTATGTCATCAGCACTCAGAAGTCCGCGCTCGAAGCACTCCATAAAAAACCCAATTGTCACGCCTGTAGAAATGGTATCGAGGCCGTATTCATCGCAGTACCAGTTGTATTCCATCACAAAATGGGGGTCGAAAATGCCCATACAGCATACCGCGCCAACGGTTTCATACTCAGGCCCGTCAATGCCAACCTTCTGCCCTGCCTTGGGACCCCGTGTAAGTTCGACATTTTCAGCACCCTTGGCGCAGGCAAGATTGCATCCATAGTAGCACCCGTCAGGTATCTTCTTGCTGAAGTACCTATCAAGGAAGACGTTGGCAAAGAGCTTCGAGGACTCAGGGCTCTGCCCGTACTGATAGTTGTTGATCGGGAAAATGTGGAATTTGTCCATATACTCAGACAGAACCGGGGTTCCCCATGCGGACAGGTGGAGCTGTTCAGGGTCAGATTTCGAAACAACCTCCTTTAGTTGAGAGCCTGCCTTGCGTACACCTTCCTTATCTATAGCATTGTTACCATTTACCTTTGACAGGCTGGAGCGCACAACAATGCTTCGGAGTCCCTTGGAACGCATGACAGTTCCTGTACCGCCCCTGCCAGCCTGTTTGGAGCGGATGCGGTTACGCCTTCTGTCAAAGAACAGGCTGTTGACAATCCCGAATCTGGCGTTGCAGGCGCCTTTCCCCGCGGTTACGGCAGCAAGGCAATCGCTGTACTCTCCACCGTTAACATCTTTTAGCAGTCTCTGGCCAAAGGAAAGGGCCCCCTCATCTATTTCCTTATCATAGATAGGCGCAGCGGCAATACTGATGGTTTGTGCATCGCCGTCAACTAAAATGACTACATCTTCCTTGGATATCCGGGAAACAGCCAGTGCATCAAAACCCGCAAGTTTCAAGAGCGGCCCGAAGTGACCGCCGACATTAGAATCGACAAAAGTATCTGTCAGTGGCGAAATAGTACCGACTATGAATTTGCCGGTTCCGGGAAATCCGGGCTCATTACCGAGCGGCCCGCTGGCCATTACAAGAATATTATCGGGGCTGTTACTGCGGGTTTCCCGTGTTGTGCCATCCCAGATCAATTTGAGGGCATATCCCCGGCCACCGATGTATTTGTTTTTAAAATCAGGCGGTAGTTCCTGGATTATGATTTCCTGTGTGCCCAGATTGACCCTGAGTATCCGGTCTGTATATCCACCCACAACTTTGGCGGGTTTATAGTTGATTTGCCGTAATATTTCCATATATACACTCCAGTCTTCTTGTACTTGATTTGCTGATAATCTCAGGCAATTATACAACTACTACAATCATCAAGGTGCGCGCCATCAGTATTTGCAGCACAACTTACTAACGGGCGCACCTAAAGGACACTGCCCTGCTCACTAACAGCGCTATTATAACCTTTCTGCGCATCGTCAGCAAAGACTATCTTTCTCTCAAGCCCCTTTCAGGGAAAAACACTCGAACAATATCATCTGCCGTTATGAAGATGGTTATATGCCTCCAATAATTGTGCCACCTTTTAAGTCATAGAAACCCTAGCAGCTTGCCGGGATTTCTATGAGTAGGCTTGTAGTCAATCTATAGAACTGCGAAAGTCACAAAAGCTTGAAATGTTACTTCGTTGCACAAAATAGCGTAATGTGTGATGTCACACCGGTACCTTCCTAATACCACCTTCCTCTCCAAAGTCGTAACTATATTCTTCACGACAAGGGGTTCATCTTTTGCAGGCAGGTTAAAAAATTTCACCAACTTATGAACGCAACCTAAACTATTGACAATTCCGTGATGATAGTGCTAGTGTTATAGAATAATTTAAATTTAAGAGACCACGAGTTACCGTAGCAGAGGTCTTGAGAGTGAAGCAAGGGCATTGGGTCATTATCAAGTATGGTGGTGGCAAGTACCCTTTTTGCGATAGCCGCTGAACTTGGAGCGAGATGCAGGGGTTAAGACCAATAGTCGCCTTAAGGAAGGGGGGTTCAAATTAGAAGAGAAAAGAGGGGTGAATATCTAAAGATAGTTGTGTTGTCATAAGGGGGTGAGAAATGAGATAAGGCATCTATAGGTTATGCGCGTTAAAAATCTAAATGAAGGAGTTTTTCAGATGAAAAAGAAATGTTTACTGACTATCGGTCTGGTTATGGTATTGGTATTGTCATTGGTGGGAGCCTGTGCTGAACCAGCACCACCTGCCCCGGCACCACCAACCCCAACGCCGACACCAACACCAGCACCTGAAGTTGAAAAGACGGAGATCCTTGTGGGTGCGGTCAATTCTCTGACCGGCATGAATGTTATGACCGGTAATCAGCAGAAATGGGCATATGAGCAGGCGGTCTTCGACATCAACGAGGAAGGCGGCGTATATGTTGAGGAACTGGGTAAAAAGCTGCCTATGAGACTTGTCTTCGCGGATGATAAGAGTATGCCTGCCGGTGGCGCAGAGGCCATGGAAAAACTCATAAAGTTGGACAAGGTAGATTTTGCCCTCAGCTCTAACATTACTCCGATAAACATTGCCGCGGCCACCGTCGCCGAGAAGTACAAAGTATATTACCTCATTGTTTGTAGCTGGCTGGATCAGATTGAGGCGGAGAATTTCACATGGGCTTCGGACTTTTTCTTCTCAACTGTCACCGCGTCAGCGTCTCCATTTGACGTTTGGGAGTTACAGAAGCCTCGAGAGGAGCATCCAGAAGCAATCTGGCTTATGATGGAGGACAATCCCGATGGCCAGGGCTTTGGCTCTGGATTTCGGGCGCATGTAGAGGAGCGGGGTTACAACATTGCTTTAGATGAGGCATATATGCCTGGAACGAAGGATTTTTCGTCACCCATTCTGAAAGCGAAGGCGGCTAACTGTGACGCCCTATTGTGGCTGGGTTTTCCACCTGACAGCATCACACTGGTACGCCAGATAAAAGAGCAGGGGTTGAATTTGAAGTATATGCATGGATATAAGGGATTCTGGCCTACCGAGTTTTACGAGGCCCTTGGCGAAGACGCTGATTATATTATCCACGACGGATTCTGGGCAGATACTTTACCCTATCCAAGGTGCGAGGAGCTTGGAGCACGGTTTATAGCAACATTCGGCATGGACTCTGTCAACGTAGGGCTTTATTACGCTAATCCTATGGTTCTCGCCCAGGCAATCGAGCAGGCTGGGTCTCTTGACGGGGCAAAGGTCAGGGATGTCGTTTTCAGTGGTCAATTCACAGCGGTAGGGACAACCATGGGCGATCTCGACTTCAGCGCCAAAGGATTGTGCCTTACCCCGATTCTTGCCCTTCAGTGGATGGACGGGAAACGGCTGCCAGTTTTGCCTGATGTATATGATCTCGAATGGATGCCACCTTGGGATGAACGGTAAGAAATAGCCAGCTAACCTTGATGCCCATGGTGCAAACATGAAGCTTACCCCCCGGCAATCCTCGTTAACAAATCAGGAGAGCCGGGGGGAAGGGCGTAGGTCTTTCTGGGGGTGGGTGTAGCTGATGAAATATGGTTATTTTCATTTATATACATCAGCTCAAATGCGTGGATAGTACAGGAAAAGAACTGAAAAATGGATAGGAATAACGCTGTTCTCCGTTTGGACAAGATTTGCAAGAGTTTTGGAGGGCTGCAGGTCTTGGTGGACCTGGACATGAGCGTGGAACAAGATGAGATGGTGGGGCTTATTGGCCCAAATGGTGCCGGCAAAACAACAGTGTTCAATGTCATCACCTCGCTCTACAAGCCAGATCGTGGTGATCTTTACTTTCTGGGGAAGAAGATTACCGGTCTTGCTCCCCACAGGATATGCCACATAGGAATTTCGAGGACCTATCAGATCGTTAAGACCTTCCTGAAGATGAAAGTATTAGAAAATGTAATGGTGGCTTCTGTTTATGGTCGGAGGCATCAGGGTAAGGGAGCTCTGAAAAGAGCATTAGAGACCCTGGACCTTGTCGAGTTATCTAACAAGAAAGATATATTGGCGACGCATTTAACCCTCTCAGACCGGCGTCTACTGGAGATAGCGATGGCCTTGGCTTCAATGCCAGTCCTTACGCTGCTGGATGAGCCTATGGCTGGTCTTAGTCCTGTTGAGATAAACAAATTGCTTCAGGTGATCAAGAGGACAAGAGATGAAAGAAAGCTCTCTATTGTGTGGATCGAGCACAGGGTGGATGCTATCCTTGATTCTTGTGATCGCGTTGTAGTGCTGAATTACGGTGTGAAGATTGCCGATGGGAAACCGGACGATATAGCGAATGACCCTAAGGTTATAGAGGCATACCTTGGCCAACCAGCTGCTTGAAGTTAAAGGAATAGACGTCTTTTACGGTGATGGTCAGGCTCTTTGGGATGTATCAATTACTGTGGAGGAGGGGGCTATTGTTGCGCTTGTAGGAGCCAACGGTGCTGGAAAGACGACTCTCCTGAAGACGATTTCAGGACTAATTCATGCCAGAAAAGGCGAAATACTTTTATCGGGAAAATCTCTGAGTAATCTTAAGCCCCAGAAAATAGTGGACAGAGGCATCATCCATGTGCCCGAAGGGCGGCGTCTGTTTTCTAATCTCACGGTTCTGGAGAATCTGAAACTTGGTGCCTATGTTCCAAGGGCCCGCCCCTTTTTCGCTGAATCTCTGGAACGCGTTTTTAGTCTTTTTCCCGCGCTGAAACCTCGAAAAGGCCAGAAAGCTGGTTCATTGAGCGGAGGTGAGCAGCAGATGCTCGCTATTGGCAGGGGCATAATGGCCCAACCAAAGCTTCTTATGCTTGATGAGCCTTCTCTCGGGCTTAGTCCCATTCTTGTGAAGACGATATTTGAACTCATTAGTGCACTGAACGAACAGAAGGCAACTATATTACTTGTGGAACAGAACATTGTTCAGGCTTTGAAGATTGCCCACCAGGCTTATGTCCTGAAGACCGGGAAAATTGTCATGAGTGGCAGAGGAGATGAGCTTCTGGCAAACGAGGAAATTCGGAAGGCCTACATCGGGGAGCGCGTGAGTAAGCGGTAATGGGTGAAATTGAAATCATTTCTCAGGTTTTGGTCAACGGTATCCTTTTCGGGACCATGTACGGGATAGCCGCCATCGGACTCAGCCTGATCTTCGGAACCATGCGGATTATTTTTTTCGCGCAGGGAGCAATCATTATCTTTTTCGCTTATATATGTTACTGGTTATTCACCCTATTAGGTATTGATCCGTATCTATCTCTAATCCTTGTTATTCCAGCAGCTTTGCTGCTCGGCACGGGGTTTTATTATGGTCTTTTCAAAGAGGCTGCCGCTTTAGAGCAAAAGGAGGTCTCCCTTTTAATCGCTATAGGACTGCTGTGGCTTGTGGAAAATGCCATGATGGTGGTCTGGACGGCTAACCCCAGGACAATCGTGACAGCATACACTTCCTGGGTACTCAGGCCTGGGGGATTAATTATCCCCTTTACCCGGCTGATGTCATTATTGATAGCCCTTCTTTCGGCTGTAGGCGTCTTCGTCTTTCTAAAAAGGACGCGTATTGGAACAGCCGTAAGGGCCGCTTCAGAGGATATGGAATCTACCACCCTGATGGGAATCAATCCTAACTGGGTCAATGCTGTAACCTTCGCTCTTGGCATCGGACTTGCGGGGACAGCAGGAGTCGCCTTTGCCACGGTCTACTCCTTTGACCCTATGTATGGTTTTACTTTCGTCATAATGTCCGTGATCGCGTTGGCCTTTGGGGGCTTTGGCAACGTGTTTGGCGCCCTGTTAGGAGGAATTATTTTAGGGGTCCTTCAGAGCGGGGCGTCCTTTTTTGTCAGCGCTGGGTGGGCCGATGCCATATGCTTTGGGACATTTTTGTTGGTTTTGATGTTTAGGCCCCAGGGCCTCTTTGGTAAAAAAGTGTAAGCCACTAAAGATGAAAGAGGAAAGATTGGCAAAATATCCTTTTAATCTCCTAAAGTCATTAATACCGACTAAGATTACACGGAACCTGATATATATAATTATTGCTGTTCTGATTATAGTAGCTTTTGCCACGGTACCATTTTTTATTGACGTCGACACTTCCTACTTTGCTTATTACCTATTCCTTTGCTTCCTCTATATTGTCATCGCCCAGGGATGGAACGTTGTAGCAGGATATGCCGGGCAGATCAGCCTTTGCCAGAATACATTCTTTGGCCTTGGGGCTTACACAACCGGGCTGATTTGGCTCCATGATGTAACAAAAACAGGTTATTACTTTGATCCGGTTGTCATGGTCCTCAGCGGGCTCGTTCCAGTAATTTTGGCTATCATAATTGGAATACCTCTGCTATCCAGGCTCCGGGGCGATTACTTTGCTATCGGTACCCTAGGAGTGCAATTTACTATCACGGTGCTGTTTTTAAGGGGAGGCGCGTTTACAAGAGGAGCCGATGGCCTGCATCTCCCGTCGGTTGTCTTTGAATCCATGACGCCCTATTACTGGACCGGTTTGCTTCTGGCCCTTTTTGCGGTTGCCGTGGTATATTTCTTAACCAGGTCCAGAATCGGGCTCGCCCTGAGGGCCATCAGAGAAGACGAGACGGCAGCTGCCTCACGCGGAGTCCATGTCCTGCAATACAAGGTCTTTGCTTTTGCTGTCGGGGCTTTTCTTGCGGGGATTGCCGGCAGCTTGTTTGCCTATTACCTGTTTCATATCAACCCTGATTCCGTAATGAACCTTAACTGGCTCTTCTTTCCTATCCTTATGTGCGTATTAGGAGGGAATGGGACGATTATAGGTCCTATCATAGGTGCTTTTTTCTTGGCTGCGCTTTCTTCCTTTGGAAGTGTTTATTTTCCGCAGACGCATCCTATATTTTCAGGTCTGCTTGTCATCCTTGTGATGAGGTTCATGCCGACCGGCATCATTGGGCTTAAGGACAGGATATTATCTCGCCGGTAGGAAATATGAGTCATGCTTTGATATCAATGATTGCGATCTTGTTTTTTCCTTTTGAGATCAAACATTGAAGACATGCCTCTCGGGTGGTGGCTGGGAGAGGGTCTAGCCGACAAGGAGGTAAAAATGGGTAGGATAGAAGGTAAAGTAGCGATTGTGACCGGTGGTGCATTGGGGATCGGTCGGGCGACCTGTTTACTTCTGGCAAAAGAAGGCTCAAAGGTCGCCGTGACTGATATTCTTGACAATGCGGGTAGGGAAGTCATATCAGAGATTGAAAGTGACGGCGGTGTGGCTGAGTACTGGCATATCGATGTGGCTAATGAAAAAGAAGTGGAGCAGGCTTTCGCCGATGTTTACAAAAAGTTCGGGAAAATCGATGTTCTCGTCAACAATGCAGGGATCCGTGGGGTGAACAAACCCCCTCATGAGATAGACGAAGGGGAGTGGGACGAGGTTATGAATGTGAATGTTAAAGGGGTCTTCCTCTGTACCAAGCACGCGATTCCATATATGAAGAAGGCTGGCGGGGGAAGCATTATCAACCTGTCCTCTATATATGGCATTATAGGTGCCGAGGATTCTCCACCATATCACGCATCCAAAGGTGCTGTGCGGTTGATGGCCAAGACGGATGCCCTCTTCTATGCAAAGTATAAAATCAGGGTCAACTCAGTTCACCCTGCTTTCATTTGGACTCCAATGGTTGAGGATGTATCACAGACCTATCCGGAAGGGGTTGAGGCGTTCAGGAAGCACATCGTTAGTCTTCTCCCAATAGGTCATTTTGGAGAGCCGAATGATGTTGCTTTCGGTATTCTTTACCTTGCATCTGATGAATCCAAGTATGTCACCGGTAGTGAGTTAGTCATAGATGGAGGCTATACAGCCCGGTAATGTTCAGCAGAGATACGAGCACGAAGAGCCTATAATCGGCTAGAAGCCAGAAAGGAGAATACTTGAGTATGCCACAACCAGACAAGAAAGTCCCGATATCTGAAGAAGAAATAAATTTTGTTGTAAACGGGGATTTATATAAAGTGAGGGTCCAGTCGAACTGGACCCTGCAGTACGTGCTCCACAATGAACTTGGGTTGACAGGAACCAAAGAACTTTGCAACGAGGGGGCCTGTGGTGCTTGTGCTGTGATTCTGGACGGGAGGCCGGTCCTCTCATGCATGACACTAGCTATAGAATGTGACGGCAAAACCATAGAGACCATAGAGGGAATCGCCAGAGCAAACCACCCGCTTGTTGAAGCCTATGTAAAGTACAGCTGTATGCAGTGCGGTTACTGTACGCCTGGTTTTGTAGTTACCGCCAAGGCCTTTTTGGACAAAAATCCCAACCCAACAGAAGAGGAAGTAAAGGAGGCCCTTGTAGGCAATCTGTGCAGGTGCGGCACATATCCCCGACACACCATAGCCGCGCTAGAAGCAGCTAATAATTTGTACCGGGGGTAGAGAATATGAGTAGCAATGAGATGTCAAAAATACAAGAGCTGTTTGATAATTTAAGGGCTGATAAGTATCCCTTGAAGGAATACCGGAGCATAGGGAAACGCGGTGTACATCGGTTAGATGGGTATGAGAAGGCAAGCGGAGCTGCAAAATATACGATGGATATACAACTGCCAGGGATGCTGTACGCAAGATTCCTTACGTCCCCTTACCCTCATGCAGAAATAAAGAGCATGGACACCAGCAAAGCCGAGGCGTTGCCAGGCGTAAGAGCTATACTGAGATATGACGATCCAGAGCTACCATCTGTGGCAGACCTAGGTGGGCATGAACCGTCATCCGAACCAGTTCTTCCTAAGGTAGCTCACTTCCAGGGGGAAGAAGTGGGGGCTATTGTCGCTGCTGACAGCGAGGAAATAGCTGAGCTTGCGCTGAAGCTGATAGATGTGGAATGGGAAGAACGCCTCTTTGTCCTCGACCCAGAGGAAGCGTTGCAGCCAGGTGCTCCTTTAGCCGAACCTGAGTCGTACCCTGATGGCAATCTTTACTACGAGGCTGTGGAAGAGCACGGCGATGTGGAGAAAGGTTTTGCCGAGGCTGATAAGATAATTGAATTCAAGTTCAGACAGGGGCTTAATACCTGGATTGGACCGGAGTGTCCCTGTGGTGTGTTCCGATGGAACGGAGATTGCCCAGAGGTCTGGGTTAAGCAGCAGCGCCCACATATATGCAAACGTGTGATAGCCTCCTGGTTTGGTGGCATACCCATGAATAAGATCCAAATCCACTGTCTTTATCAAGGCGCAAGTTTTGGTGGGTGGAGTCAGATGCCCTGGAATATGGCGGGACACTATTGTGCTGCTGTCCTGGCTAAGAGGACGGGCAGGCCGGTTAAGTGGGCATTTAATCGGCGGGAAGACTTCTATGGGGGGGAGATGGATGAGGGGGTATATTATTTTAAGGTAGGGACTAAACTGGATGGGACAATCACCGCAGTAAAAGGGAGGGCGGTGTTTACCAAGCAAATGTTGCCGTTTTTTGGTTTTGTCAGGCATTTTCATGAAAATACTAAGATCCCCAACATATATGGCAAGACAGAAGTAGTGATGATAAATAAAGGGCTAACAGTTCCAGTGCGTTGCGAACAAAACTCAAATTGCCATAGTCTTACTCTAGTATTTAATCATGTCGCGGATGCGCTAGGGCTTGACCCAGTAGAGGTTGCGCTTAAAAACGATGGTGCTGATGGCCATGACATGACATGGCTAAATAGTCGTAAGGCAGAGATGGGATTCCAGGTTAGAGATAGCCTAAAGGAGTGCATAGAGAAGGGGAAAGCAGCCATAGGTTGGGATAAGAAGTGGCATGCACCAGGAACAAAGAGGCTTCCGAACGGCAGGATGCACGGACTTGGCTTTACCTGGACGCATGAGTGGGACGATTCAGCAGGGTCGAGTGAAATGGCGATACGTATTGAACGTAACGATGGAACCGCTACTATTTTCGGGTGTCGCGCTGATGTTGGAGTTAATGCTGAGACAGCTTATTGCCAAATTGCGGCTGATGAACTGGGGATGCGTATCGAAGACGTTCATTACAAACCACAAATGGATGCTGGTTTCTTCGCCATGACACCTGATTCGTCCACTAACATGTCAGTTAATGGGTTTGCCATCAGAAATTGTGCCCGACTCCTGAAACGAAAGATTCTTGAAGCAGCTACAAGTCCTAGAGGGGAAACGCAACTAGGTAGTGCTCCTCCTGCTTTCCCGGGCAAGAAACCTGAGGAGTTGGACATCAAAGAAAGCGTAATCTACGAGAAAGCAAATCCGTCAAATAGAAGGACACTGGCAGAATTTGTTGGCTATTCTGGTGCTATGGGTCCGATTGGCTCGCTCCGGGGTGAGCCAACACTACCCGGTGGTCTCAGGCATCCCCTCACTGCCCCCCTCTTTGAATACGCTTGGCAGGTTCAGACCGGGGCTTACTCAGGGGCACGTCTCCGTCTATGCCGGCAGGCACATTTCATGGAAGTCGAGGTGGATACTGAAACCGGGGAGGTTGATGTGGTGCGGGTAGTTACTGTCAATGATGTTGGCAAAGTGATAAATTGGGAGGGTTGCGAAGGGCAGCAATACGGTGGAGTGTATATGGGGGTGGGCAGGGGTCGAAGCGAGGAAGTTGTCTATTGTCCAATGACGGGTGTCATGCTTAACGGCAATCTTCTAAATTACAAAATTGCGACGATGCTTGACGTTGGACCCATAGATACTATCCTCGTGGAAACAGGAATGGGCTACGGTCCCTATGGGGTCGTTGGTATCGGCGAGGACGTGGCCACCGTCATTCCTGCGCTTATTGGCCCCGCCGTCCACAATGCTATAGGCAAGTGGGCCGATGACTTTCCTATCACTCCAGACAAGGTTCTTAAGACATTGGGGAAGGCGTAGCATGAGGAGATTCAAACATATAAACGCAGGTTCAGTAGAAGAGGCAACCTCAATCCTCAAGGACTATAGGGGAAAGGCGAGGGTCATCGCTGGTGGCACAGACTTGTTAGGCCAAATGAAGGATGACATATTACCTGAGTACCCGGAGGTTATAGTAAATATCAAGACCATTTCAGGTCTGGATTATATCAGGGAAGAAGGCCAAACGCTGAGGATAGGTGCTCTAACCAGGCTCGAGGACATAGCCAAAGACGGGATGGTGAAGGACAAGTATACTATACTGGCCGAGGCAGCACATAGGACAGCTTCACCACATATCAGGGAGATGGGTAGTATAGGAGGTAACATCTGTCAAAGCAACAGGTGCTGGTACTACTGGGCTCCTGACAATAGGTTCTACTGCATGAGGAAAGGTGGCAGAGAGTGCTACGCTTTAACCGGGGACGGGAGATACCATTCCATATTCGGCGGCACAAGAGTAACTGGCACGCCTTGCTCCACAGATTGCCCAGCTAACGTGGATATACCTTCGTACCTAGGTAAAATCAGGGACGGCGACCTGGTTGGAGCTGCCAAAATACTACTCAATTTCAACCCGCTTCCATCAATAACGGGAAGGGTCTGCCCCCATTCCTGTGAGAGCGAGTGCAATCGAGGTAATTTCGATGAACCTATCTCTGTAAGGTCCATCGAGCGGTTCATGGGTGATTACATCCTGGAGAACGTAGACGAGATGGTTAAATCTCCGCAGAGTGAGACCAAAAAGAGCGTAGCCATTGTAGGTTCTGGACCGGCGGGCCTTTCAGCGGCGTATTACCTCAGGAGGCTTGGCCACAGCGTAACCGTCTTTGAGGCCATGGAAGAACTAGGAGGACTGCTCACCTATGGTATACCGCCATACAGGCTCCCAAAGGACGTTGTTAGGAGGCAGATCAAAGCTCTTGAGGGCACAGGAATCCAATTCAAGATTAGGGCTAATATAGGTGAGGATACCAAAGTGGAGGAGCTCATGGAGAGCTTTGATGCTGTATTCCTTGCGTGCGGAGCCTGGAAAGAAAGGCCGTCAGGGGTGAAGGGCGAGAAGTTGATGATGTCCGGTATGGAGTTCCTGAGAAATTTGAATCTTGGGGTTAGAGAAGTCCTTGGGAAGAAAATCGCGGTGATAGGCGGTGGAAACGTCGCCATAGATGTTGCTCGGACACTGCTGAGGCTGGGAGCTGAACCGGTGATTATTTATAGACGTAGCAAGGCGGAGATGCCAGCGGTAAAGGAGGAGGTTAACAAAGCTGAGCAGGAAGGCATTAAAATCCAGCTCCTTACCCTACCAGTGGAAGCGTCTAAGAAGGATAGCAAGATAATCCTTAAGTGCGTAAGAATGAAACTTGGCCCTTTAGATGAGACCGGAAGACCTCGGCCAGTACCTATAGAGGGCTCGGAGTTCACCACTGAGTTCGAAGCTGCAGTGAAGGCAATCGGGGAAGAACCAGATACGTCAAACATCCCTGGCGAGTTCCTCGATGAGATGGGACGGCTAAAAGTAGACGTCTCTACTCATTCCCTGGGCAAAAATGTCTTTGCTGGAGGGGATTTCGTCACCGGCCCGTCAACAGTTGTTGCCGCCATAGCTGCCGGGAGGAGAGCAGCAAGCTCCATAGACCAATATCTTGGAGGTACCGGAACACAATATAAAGACAGTGAGGCGGTTAAGCTTCCCGAGAGGTTCAACAGTTCATACCTTAAGAAAACAAGCCGGGTTAATACCCCAGAACTCCCGGTATCGGAGAGAATTAAGAGCATAGATGTTGAGGATGTTAGTAGTCTGGGCTTGAGTACGGTCGAGACAGAGGCAAATAGATGTTTCAATTGTGGATGTGTGGCAGTTAACTCATCAGACATGGCCCCAGCATTGATAGCTTTGGACGCTAAAATTAAAACCACAAGGAGAATCATTGAAGCGGAGAGGTTCTTCACGGTAGAAGGCGATAAGACCACAGTCCTGGATGACGATGAGATAGTGATGGAAATTGAAGTCCGAAGGCCTACTGCTGGCACTAAGTCTAAGTTCGCTAAGTTTGCGCTCAGGAAGTCAATAGACTTCCCGATAGTTAACTGTGCAGCAGCAATAGAAAGTGATAAAGGAGTAGTTAAGGCAGCCAAGATATGCTTGAACGCGGTATACAACCAGCCTTACCGGGCAACCAAGGCTGAGGAGTACATCAGGGGTAAATCAATTAACGATTCAACTGCCGAAGTGGCGGCTAATGCCATAGTCACCGACACCTGTCCCTTAATAAATAATAGGTACAAGATTCAGATAGCCAAGACGCTGGTTAAAAGAGCAATATTAGCCTGTAATTCTAAATAGGGAGGTGAAATATGAAAGCCTTAAGGTGGTATGGTAGAAAAGACCTTCGCTATGAAGATATACCTGAACCGTCTCCCGGGCCGGGGCAGTTAAAAGTGAAAATTAACCTGGCTGGTATCTGCGGTACCGACTTGAAGGAATATGCCGGTGGTCCGGGCATGATCGCTGTCGAGAAAGTACCACTAACTTTAGGGCATGAGTTCGCTGGCAGAGTCGCGGAAGTGGGTAAAGGGGTAACAGGCTTTAAGGTTGGGGAGCGGGTGACAGCACTGGGTTATTGGTTCTGCGGTGAATGCTATTACTGTAAAAGAGCCATGTACAATATTTGCCTGAACGCGGGTTTCACTGGTCTGACGGTGGACGGTTGTATGGCTGAATATGCAGTCGTTCCCAGTTACTCAGTTTATAAGCTTCCGAATTCGGTATCTGATGAACTTGGGGCTCTGGTAGAGCCTTTGGCAGTGGCAATTCACGCCGTTCGTCAAGGTAATGTCCGTCCCGGGGATACAGTGGCTATTGTGGGCTCAGGCACTATCGGTCTTTGTGTTCTATTAGCCGCCAGGGCTGCCGGGGCAACCGAGGTTTATGTTATGGATAAGATTAAACGCAGGGGAGAGATTGCCTTGACCATGGGAGCTACAGCGTTTATCAACCCTGACGATGGTGCTCCAGTGAAGCAAGTTGCCAATCTGACCGATGGATTAGGTGCCGACATATCTTTTGAATGTGTTGGCCACCCCGATACCCCTCAGCTGGCTTTGGACCTAGCGCGAAGGGGGGGAACCACTGTGATTGTGGGAGTCTTTGACAAACCTAGCTCAATTGATTTTTTCAGCGTGATGTTTAATCAGAAAACTATCGTAGGCAGCCCCATTTATGTCGACGAGGCCAAGACAGCTATCACCCTGCTAGCGGATAAAAGAATTGATCCTGGTAGGTTAATTACCTCAAAAGTGCCACTTAAAGATGCTGTAGAAATGGGGTTTGAGAAACTGATTGCCAATAAGGAAGATAACATCAAGGTTTTGCTTCAAATTCCTTAACTATCCTTACCAGGGAGGATGAGAGATATGAGAAGCGATGTCATAAAGAAGGGGATTGAACGTGCGCCACATCGTGCCGCACTTTATGCGGTAGGTTGCAGTAAAGATGACCTCAAGAAGCCATTTATCGGGGTTGTCAACAGCGCCAACGAGCTTTTCCCCGGCCATATACAGCTGGACCATATTGCCCGCTGGGTAAAAGCAGGCGTCCGCAGTGCCGGGGGTGTCCCCTTTGAGCTTGGCACGATATCGCTTGGCGAGTGCATCAATGAGGGGACTCCGGGAATGCGTTACAATCTGCCCAGCCGGGAGTTCATTGCTGATTCCGTAGAAATCCTGGCCGAAGCATATCCTCTGGACGGGATTGTTCTTATACCCAATTGTGACAAGATAGTGCCAGGCATGCTCATGGGGACAATAAGGGTTAACATCCCCTCCATCTTTGTCAGCGGGGGGCCTATGCTGGCAGGACGGGTTAACGAGAACGGTGAGACCAGGCTGATTGACCTTGTTACTGTTGTTGAGGCTATGGGCCGGACAATAAGAGGAGAAATCAGTGAGGAAGACCTTGAACGGCTGGAGCACGCTGCCTGTCCGACGTGCGGTAGCTGTGCCGGTATGTTCACCGCCAATACCATGAACTGCCTGACCGAAGCGCTGGGACTGGCACTCACCGGTAACGGGACTATCCCGGCGGTGGATGTCAGGAGAACCCATCTGGCCAAGGATACCGGTGAGCGGATTATCAAGCTGGTAAAGGAGAATATCTGCCCGCGTGATATTGTGACTGATGAATCCATTTACAATGCTTTTGTTGTCACCATGGCGATAGGAGGCAGCACCAACAGTGTGCTACACCTGCCGGCGATAGCCCACGAGGCAGGTATTGATTTCCCCATTTCACGCATAAACGAGATAAGCCAGAAGGCCCCCCAGCTCTGCAAGTTCAGCCCGGCATCTCAGTACCGGCTAGAGCATTTGGACTTTGCCGGCGGCGTGCCTGCAGTAATGAAAGAGCTTGAAGGGCTGCTGCACCTTGAGGCCAAGACGGTTACTG
Organism: Dehalococcoidia bacterium; assembly: GCA_030615865.1. The sequence continues at coordinate 31,622 of JAUWYK010000003.1, read as the reverse complement.
GCAAATCACTGGGCAAGAACCTGATGAAAGCACGGGTAACGGACCATGAAGTTATCCGCCCCCTTTCAGACCCCTACAGCGCTACGGGTGGCATCAGCGTACTCTTCGGCAATCTGGCTCCCGATGGCGCAGTGGTGAAAAGCGGTGCCGTGGCTGCTGAGATGCTTGTCCACCGCGGGCCAGCGCGGGTTTTCAACTCGGAGGCCGAAACAACCAGAGCCGTCATGAAGCAGGACTTTCAGAGCGGCGATGTAATCGTGATTCGCTATGAGGGGCCTAAAGGCAGTCCAGGAATGGTGGAGATGCTCTGGCCCACCGCTATGCTCTGTGGCCTGGGCAGAGATAAGGAGGTCGCTCTCATTACGGATGGCCGTTTTTCCGGGGCAACGCGTGGGCCGGCCATTGGTCACATATCACCGGAAGCAGCCAGTGGCGGACCGATCGCCGCTTTGCACGATGGGGACATGATACGGATAGATATTCCCAACCATAAACTTGAAGTGGAGTTGAGCGACGAGGAGATTGGCAATCGTCTGGCACGGTTACCCCGCTTTGAACTCAAAGTAAAAACTGGCTATCTCAAGCGCTATGCGGAGAGGGTAAGCTCGGCCAGCAGCGGAGCAATTCTGCAAGATTAAACCCGAAAAGGAGGTGATTGCCTGAGGTTAATTAATTTTGCCTGGGGTGAGTCCACTTTCGGTTAGCACAGGTGGGCTCATTTCGATTGACACTCCAAGACCCAGTTCTTCTGTGAAAATTTTATATTTGGGAGGTAAACATGAGGCCACTTCGAACAGATCTATCCATATATAAGAAATTTGACTTTGAAAAGCCACCCGTAGGCGTTAAGTTCCTCTTTGACAAACCGGAAGGAATTGAACGATTGGATAAGTCATTGGGTTTTTGTGAGATGTTAAAAGAGGCCCACCAAAGAGACACCGCCTTTTATTTTGATAAGGATAACGAGGACTGCGTCGGGAAAATGCCGCTGGGAATGATGGACATCGCGCCTGTACTGGAAGGCGGTCAATTAGGGCCGGAACTGGAGATATACCAAGAGCCACGGGCTAACACCAGAATATACCAGCACATACCAAGCTTTGCGAGGGGCACTGTCAACTATGTTGTCTTCTCGCCATTAGAGGAGTTAACGTTCGAGCCAGACCTTTTAATTCTTTATGCCACTCCTAGGCAGGCAGAAATCGTGCTTAGGGCAATGAGCTATTCGACCGGAGAGATATGGGAACCGAAGGCGATGCCCGTAGTGAGCTGCGCCTGGCTTTACGTTTATCCCTATAAAAGCGGCAAGGTAAATTACATGATTACCGGGATGGCCTATGGTATGATAGCAAGAGGGGTATTTCCGGAGGGGCGGGTACTTGTATCTATTCCATGGAATTGGATACCTACAATAACACAAAACCTTCTGGAAATGAAATGGGTTCTTCCGGGATTTAATAGAGAGCAGTATTTCGCCGATATGGAAAGACTTGCGAGAAAGTTTGCTCTAAAATTATGAGCGAGTTGACCTAAAAATTCATATCTTACATAAAAGGTTAGAAAGGAGAATAATAAAAAATGGCTGAAAAGAAATATGGGAAATACCTCATAAAGAAGCCGGTTCGCGAGGTGAATGTTACGGTACCAGGTGAAGTCAAAGGTCGCGAGTATCCCACAATGACATATATGAGTAACGATCTTGTACCTGGAAGCAACATGTATATCGAATTTGGCTGGATATGGGACATGCCTGAGCCAAACCCCCATATCCTTGAACACTCTCATGATTACGATGAGATTGTTCTGCATATCGGTTCTGATCCTAACAATCCCGAAGAGCTTGGTGCCGAAATAGAGTTTGTGGTAGGAGGTGAGCCACTCATAATTGATAAAACCTCAGCGCTCTTTGTGCCAAAGGGAGTAAAACATGGTCCGTTAACCTGGAAGAGGGTTGATAAACCACATCTACAGATGGCGATGATACTCGGCGCAGGCACCCTGGCAGAGTCAGCACCTGGAGGATACAAAGGGAAATAAAAATAGACCACCCAGAGATTTTTGATTTTGGGGAAAGCCTTTCTGATATGAAGGCGACTACGTTTAAACCCTTTGCTAGAGAGTGATAGGCTGGCTGGTTGCTTGTGTTGGTAGTTTTTATCGATTGAGGGAGTACTCGCTGGAATAAAGAATCCAGGGTGTACCAATTTAGTCTGCGTCAGCACTTAGAAAGGGGGTTAACTGAAAATGGCTGAAACGAAATATGGGAAATATATTATTACCGGGGTAAAATCTGACTTGGAGTTCCCTTCGTACAGGCGCGATGCTGCAGAGATAGCCGCCGGTAGTCACACTCGTTTGATATATTTGGATGAGGAGGTCATAAAAGGGGCCTTTTATGTAGAATGTGTCTGGTACTGGAAAGGGTCGGAAAAGGCTATAGTAGGAGCTCATACCCACCCTTTTGATGAAGTTATAACATTTTTTGGAACTAATCCGGAAGATCCACAGGATTTGTGTGGAGAAGTCGAATTATGGTTGGAGGACGAAAAACATATACTAACCAAAAGCTGCCTAGTCTTTGTTCCCAAGGGGATGAAGCACTGTCCATTGATTATCAGGAGGGTAGATAGACCTATTTTCCATTTTACCACCGGGCCTGGAGGCAAGTACGCTTAAAAGAAAAAGCAATTTTTAATACCACTCGTTAATAATTTAATTAATATGTTAATGTGGTCTGTAACTTTTTTCCAGGTTACTGGACCATGTTTCACACCCGCTGGCACAAATAGTGCTGAGGTTCTGTCAAATACCAGTGGTTCACCACCAACTGTAAACTCTATTTCGGCACCAAGGTCTTCCGGATTGTAAGGGTCGCTCCCTATATGAAGGACAACCTCGTTATATTTATCGTGCGAATGTTTAAGGACATGGGGATTTGGCTCAGGCATGTCCCATATCCAGCCAACTTCAAGATAGATGTTGCTTCCAGGCACAAGATCATTACTCATGAGCGTCATTGTGGGATATTATCGGCCTTTTACTTTACCTTTTACCAGCACTCACTTCGTAAATGGGTTTCCTTACCAGGTTTTCCCATATTTTGATTCAGTGACTGTCTAAAGTCCTCCTTTTAAAAAATAAGCTACAGTCACACCCAGCTAATCATGTTGGGGTGGGTTATATGAAAGCCGCAGCTGGCTACCAGATTGTGGCCAGTGATGGCGCTAGAATCATCTGAAGCCAGAAACATGACACAAGCCGCTATTTCAGACGGCTCGGCTATTCTCTTTAAGGCATTATTGTCGGTGATTTTACTCATCATTTCCTCGTAGGAGATACCCGCATCTTTAGCCGCAACCTTCACCCAATCCTCAAATTCTTGAGTCCGAGTAGCGCCAGGGCTGATACAGTTAACACGAATACCGAATTTACCTGCTTCGATAGCGAGGGTTTCAGTAAAACCGATTACGCCCCATTTGCTGGCGGCGTATGGGCTTTCTTTGGGCACGCCGGATATCCCGGCGACACTGCTAATATTGATGATATTACCGCTTCTACGGGGAATCATATATTTAAGTATCTCTCTAGAACAAAGCATAGTCCCGGTTAAATTTACTGCTAATAAATTATGCCAGTTATCCAGATTCATGTCGACGACATCAGCGTTATTATACGTACCTATGGCGGCATTATTTACCAGTATATCAATCTGACCAAACTCGTCAATAGTTTGAGCTACCATCCGCTTTACCTGCTCGTGCTCAGAAATATCGGTTTGTATCGCTTTTGCCTTACCGCCTCTAGACTTGATGTCTTTAGCCACCTCTTCCAATCTAGGGAGGTTACGGGCGGCTACTACCACTGCCACTCCTTCATTGGCAAAGGCAAAGCTAATGGCTTTTCCTATCCCTGTCCCACCACCAGTAATAATAGCTACTTTATCTTTTAGTTTCATGGCTTCTATCCTCCTAAACGGTAGCGCTCAAAAGTTGAGTATTTTCGACCTACTTGAAGGAAAACTACAACCAAACCCCTCCCCCTGTCAAGTAGGAGGCAAGGGCTTCCCGCCTTTTATCGTGGCTGAATGGGGTTCAGGTGGTCGGAGGTTCAAATCCTCTCACCCCGACTCTGTTTCCAGGTCTTTTGCCAACATTTTGCCGACATTTTCAATGCCTCTGGCTGCCCAATCAAATTCACAGCCTATTATGCATTGCCAGCCCTAGTTCCTTAAGCTTGGCAGGAGTCGGGTTGCCATCCTTATCCCAGCCACGTGCTGCATAGTACTCGTCGAGCATCTCATCAAGGTCTGCCTGACTGATAAGCTGCCCGGCAGACGCCCCTGCTTTAATAGGCTCAGTCATTAGACGTTCGGGGAATGTGTCATCCTTGCGGGTAAATCCTTCCCTTCCGTTAAATAGCCGGGCTACATTATTTATCCTTTCTCCGATTTGCTGGACTTCTTCCGCGGTAAGGCGCATCCCGGTAGTGGCGTTCACTAAGTCGGCCGTGTTTTGACACGCTCTGTCGGCCATAGCCATATCAAGGAGAAAAGCACACATCGGGGCGCAATCACAGGTGACGCAGCGAACGTCCTGATTCCATTTGGTCAGCCTGCCCTTTCCCTTAATGGCAAATCTGTCCACTTTTTCAGGGTTGGGGTTATCGAAGATTTCCTGGAAGGCGTAGCCCCGGTTGTGGTCGGCTCCAGTATAAGCGGTGGCGTAATTCAGGCCGTGTGCCTTGGCGCCCCTGACATCGTAAGCCGGTAGCTCCAGACCCTTTACATGCATGGCATATTTCTCTGAGCCTTTACCTATTTTCTCAGCCGCTTTCCTGGTACCCTGGCTCAGGATTGCCCCCAGGCCCTCCTGATAGGTTATCCTCCGCAGCATCTCAATCATGGCATTATAATTGCCGAATTTCAGTTCCAGACCATCAGTATCCTGCTTGGTGAGTATTCCCCTTTCATAAAGCTCCATAGCAAAACCTATGGTAACCCCGGCTGACATGGTATCTATACCATACTCATCGCAGATTCGGTCTGCGGCAATGATGGCGGGCAGATAGCTCACACCTACCGCGCTTCCCAGCGAATATGTCGTCTCAAATTCAGGTCCTTCACTCAGGAAACCAGCGTAGGGGCCATCGGTGACCATCTTGACTTGAGAGCAGCCCACGGGGCAATCGGCACAGTAAGCCTTATTAATTATCATTGCATCCTGAGCATCGCGGCCTTGCTCTTTTACCAGGTCGATCTCTCCGGTGGCCGACCAGTTCTTGGCCGAATAAATTCCCATTTCGGTCATGTCATCGATTATCATGGGTGTGCCCGCCTTAGAGAAATCGGGATAAAGCACCTCGCTTTCTTTCATAGCCCGGTTCATAGCCTGTCGTGCCTCTTTAAACTTGGCGGCATCGGCTATGGCTGGTTTTTTAACACCGCGCACGGCAATCGCTTTCAGGTTCTTTGAGCCCATCACCGCCCCCAGTCCCTTTCTGCCAGCGGCACGACGCTCATTGATAATACAGGCTATGGGAACAAGCCCCTCCCCGGCAGGACCTATGCAGGCAACCCGGTAATTGTGATCTTTAAGCTCCTCCTTGATAAAAAGCTGGGTGTCAGTAGTAATCATGCCTTTCAGCTTTTCCGCAGACCTAAAGCGAACATCACCCTCCTTAATTGCTACATAGGTTGGCTTTTCTGCCTTGCCTTCAATAATTATCATGTCATAGCCCGCTCTTTTCATCTCAGCAGGGAAATGACCTCCAGCGAAAGCAGCTCCCATAGCATTTGTAAGCGGGGACTTTGAAGCTACTGCCATTCTGCTGGTACAAGAGACTCCGGTAGCTGTCAGAGGGCCTACAGCGAAGATTAGTTTATTATCTTTATCTAAGGCTGAAATTCCTGGTCTTAACTCATTGTATAAGTATTTTATGGCAAAACCAACGCCACCCAAATAATTCCTAGCCAATTCTTCAGAAACTACTTCTTCTTTTGCCGACTGATTACTTAAATCAATCCTCAATATCTTTCCCATATAACCACCGCTATACATGTGCATACCTCCTTTGATAACCTTACCAGCAAACTCCGCTTGGTTGCCCACAGGAAATGACTATGCCCAGTTCTTTAGGTCATAATACCCCCTAGCAACGCGATAGCGACAGATTTGCTGCCCTCCAAGCCAGAGCTGAGTTACCTTGGCATCCCTGAGGCACTTCTCATAAGGGAAGTCCTCTGAAATCGCCATTGAGCCGAGCAGTTCGGCACCTTTGTTCACTATTTCCACTGCCATGTCTCCGGCAAAGACCCTGGTGGCAGCTGCCTTGGATATGAATGCCGGTGACCACGGCGGACCATATATATCAAGATGATCAAGCATGCAACTCAGGTTATAGACACTTGCCCTCATCATCTCTATGCCGATAGCCATATCGGCAAGTATTCCGGCTACCATGCTGTGCTGCCTTACTGGCTTGAATCCGCCCATGCGGGTTCCCGTGTAATCCAGCACTATCTCAAAGGCACGCTCGGCGATTCCCAGGGCTATGGATGCCGAATGCCACCCGGTTCCCGATTCGAAGAAATGGTAAATATTGGCATCCATGCCGGGACCGGCAAGCCGAAATTCCTTTGGCACCCGAACATTATCATAATATACAGAGGCATTTATGGCTGTCTTAAATAACATCTTCTTTTCCGGCTCGCCAAATGTGAGCCCCGGTGTATCCTTAGGAACATAAATCAGGGCAACACCGTCATCTCCCGCATTGGGATCAGTGGTACAGACAGTCAAATAGCACTCAGCTATCCCAGCATGAGTCGGCCACGCCTTGCTCCCGTTTATGACATATTCATCACCTTCAAGCTTTGCGGTGGTCTTAATCCCGGCACCACTAAGGAGAGGATTCTCGCTATCCGCACCGCCAGCTTCATCGGTCATGGAAATGCAGGCGTAGGCTAACTTACCACTGCAAAAACTCGGAATGAACTTATCCATAACCACCTTGTTTTTGACTACTATTGCCGGTTTAAGAATAATGCCCATATTGATACCTACGGATAGGCTTATTCCACCATCGCCTTTGGCCAACTCTTCAGCGATAATGGCAAAGGCCATATTTGAGCCATCTCCCCCGCCATAGTCGGCAGGGTACCCCGACGCCTGAATCCCCAAGTCAACAAGCTTCTGATGAACTTCTTCCACAAATTTGTAGTCTGCTTCCAGTTTCTTGGTATTGGGGATTATTTCTTTCTTGGTGAAATCCCTTATTGTCTCCCGGATTTGGCGGTCTTCATCGGTCAATAGATGTTCTAAATTCATAGTTCCTTCTTTCCCAATTCTTTTTCAGGCGATTGGCATTCATAACCGTTGTGGCTAAGGAGGCTTAACTGTAATTCTTTTCCTTCTAGAATGTCGCTCACGCATTTACTGGACTAATAGATCTCTTCCCCAAACAGGACATGGAAGTTTGACACCTTCGTCGTCCATTTTGCCATGAAGTCCTGAAATTTCTGCGAGGGGGCATCTTTCTGGTAGAAGTCGTTTAGGCTGGTCAGGTGGACGATGCCAACATATTTGTATGGAATCTCCCCGGTCGCCGACCCCGTTATCTTAACCATCTCAAATTTCTTGATTGATGGAAGACTCTCCAGCAGAGGCCCCTTCTCATTAATAACGTAATCCTTGTACTCCTCATCAGTTACATTCTCCGCCAGATTGTAAAGAATAATTTGCTTTGCCATTTTTACCATCCTCCTTTTTTTAATAAATGCTGACCTCCCCAAAATGCCAGGTCATTCGTAAATTAGCACAGGTATTGTGGCCTGTCAAGACCTTGAAGGCTACCGTCGCATTTTGCTCAGCTAAAAGAATGGTGAGCCCGAGCTGGCTAAGAAGGAGCACCTTTTTGCCGACAAACTGTTTAGCACCCCCCAGCACAGGGTGGCACAGCCAGATACAAACTGGCGCTTGACGCCAGACCAGACAAGGCGTTATGCTATCTGGGGGGCACTAGGTGGCATACCCAGCCTGTAAATGGGGTTCAGGTGGTCGGAGGTTCAAATCCTCTCACCCCGACCATAGATTAGGAGAAAAAAGCTCTTGACAACCTGAATGAGCAAAAGAGGCAAATAGGGGTACATAGATATGGCCTGCGAAGAACTTTCTCTCCCCGAACGACGCAGGGATATAAGCCTGCAGGAGAATATTCTTTAGAACAGTGTAAGGCACTACTCTAAGAAACGGGTGGTGCCTTATGCTATTATTAAGGGGGGGATATCGACTTATTTATAACTATGCCACCTAACGGAGGATGAATATGGTAACCGAACAGGATAAAACTCTAGAAGCACTTCAAATTGCTATCCAGATGGAAATTGATGGCAAGGAATACTATCTGAAAGCTAGCCAAGAAAGTAGTAATGAGCTAGGTAAGAAGCTGCTACAGTCGCTAGCCGCTGAAGAGGACATTCACCGGCAGAAGTTTGAAGAAATATTTAATGCTATCAAGAACAAGAAGGCCTGGCCGGTAACTGATTTTCAGCCTGACGGGGGCAAAGGACTGAGAACCATATTTGCCAAGACAACCGAGGAAATTGGCTCCAATATAAAGGCTCCTACTACTGAGCTTGATGCCATACAGATAGCCATGGATATGGAAAATAAGACCTACGATTTCTATAGAAGCCAGGGAGGAAGTGCTACCTATGGAACCGAGAAGGACTTTTATGAGACCTTGGCTGCCGAAGAGAAGGAACACCATCTAATTCTCCTTGACTACTACGAATACCTCAGAGACCCGGCAGGTTGGTTTGTCAGCAAAGAACATCCCTCTCTGGATGGTGGCTGAAAGTAATAGATGGGTTAAATTCAGCGAAGTGGAGCGGTAAAAAGCGAATTCGAAAAAATAGAATAGCCAAGGAGGAAGAAATGGACAGAGATAAAATCATTGCTTTACTAAACGAAGACCTTGAAGGTGAACATACTGCCATTATTCAGTACCTGACCCATGCTTATGCTATGGGCGAAGGTGAGATGGCTTGTGAGATTGAGGCAATCGCCAGAGAGGAAATGCGCCATCTGGACTGGCTGGCTGAGACTATAGTCGAACTGGATGGTACCCCCAGCTTAGAGCGGGGTAAGATGCGCATGGATGGCGAGTCAGTGGCTGATTGGATGAGAAACAATGTGATACTAGAAGAGGATGGCATGAACCTATACAGGGAGCACATTAAGCTCATTGATGCTCCTAAAATCAAACGATTATTGAAGCGTATCCTATCTGACGAAGAATCGCACCACGGTGATTTTCAACACTTCGTGGATAAGGCTCAGAAGAAAGGGGCTAAGGATGTGCGGGGCAGCCGCCAAGACAGAACGACCCAGATTCTCAACTGGGGTATTCAGCATGAGTACACTGTCATCCTCCAGTATTTACTTCATTCTTATATGACAACCAATGAAGATGTTAAGGAAGAAATGCAGGACCAAGCCATCAACGAAATGCAGCATTTAGGCTGGCTCGCCGAGGAAATGGTTGATGGTAGAGGCACTCCCAGAATCGACCACACCGAGGTTGACCAGTCAACCAAGACTGCTGATATGCTCCAAGCCGATATCAAGGTTGAGAAGGAGGTGGCCGACGGCTATGACCGCGCTGCTAGAGAGATTGAAGACCCTGACCTGAAAAAGCTTCTGCTTCGGATAAGAGACCACGAAGTATACCACACTGAGGTATTCAGCGACCTGCTGAAAGAGGAGGAGGAATAATGGCTTACACGGCAAAGGACTATAGTAATCTGATAGGAATAGAGGGCTTCAGTGAAACCCTGCTCAAAAATCACTTTACCCTTTATCAAGGCTATGTGACCAACATCAACAAGCTAATGGACTCGCTCGCTGCTATGTTGAAAGAAGGCAAGGTCGGCACTCCGGAATACGCTGAGTTGAAGCGGCGGCTGGGTTTCGAGTTTAATGGCATGCGGCTCCACGAGTACTACTTTGACAATCTTGGTGGGAAGGGAGCTTTAGACAAATCAGGCAAGCTGGCCAGAAAGCTAGCCGAGGACTTTGGTAGCTACGAAGACTGGGAAAGGGATTTCAAGGGCACGGGAGCAATGCGCGGCATTGGCTGGGCGATACTTTATCAGGACAATACAACTGGAAAAGTCATCAACCTGTGGATTAATGAGCACGAGACCGGCCATCTTGCTGGTTGTATTCCCATTCTGGTAATGGATGTCTTCGAGCATGCCTTCATCACTGATTACGGGCTGAAGCGAGCTGACTACATAGAAGCTTTCTTCAAGAACATAAATTGGGGGATAGTGGAAGGTCGGCTGAAATAGCAACCTTTCACTGGAATAGGGGTATTGTACTAAATTATCTGGAGGGCACTAAGCTATGGCAGAATTATCGTTACCGTTTGATTCTAAGTATTTGCCGGTGAAGAAGTATTTTGATGTTTACCACAGGTCTATGGAGGAGACAGAAGAATTCTGGGCTGAAGAAGCTCGCCACCTGGATTGGTTTAAGACCTGGGACAAGGTACTGGAGTGGGAACCACCTTTTGCCAGGTGGTTTGTTGGCGGGCAATTGAACGCATCACATATATGTGTCGACCGTCATGTTAAGACCTGGCGGAGGAATAAGGTAGCCATATACTGGGAAGGCGAGCCGGGAGATATCAGGGCTTTGAGTTATTCACGGTTATACAGCGAAGTTAACAAGTTCGCCTCTGCTTTGAAGAATTGCGGAGTGGGCAAGGGGGACAAGGTTGTCTTATACCTGCCGATGATTCCAGAGCTACCCGTTTTCATGCTGGCATGTGCCAGGATTGGCGCCATCCATACAGTAATCTTTTCCGGTTTCAGCGCTCAGGCGCTGGCTGACAGGGTCAATGATGTGCAAGCCAAGCTGCTGGTAACCGCCGACGGAGGGTTCAGGAGGGGGAAGGTAGTGCCGTTGAAGAATATAGCTGATGAGGCATTGACCATGTGCCCCTCAGTGGAAAAGACCATCGTAGTCAAGAGAGCAAATGTCCCGGTCAGTATGAAGCGAGCAAGAGACCTCTGGCTAGATGACCTGCTTGAGAAAGCGGCGTCTTTTGTGGAACCTGAGCCCGTGGAGTCAAACCATCCGCTCTACATACTTTACACCTCAGGTACCACAGGCAAACCTAAGGGGATTGTCCACAGTACCGGTGGCTATCTTGTCCACAATTACTCTACCTATAAGTGGGTCTTTGACCTTAAGGAGGAATCGGTCTACTGGTGCTCGGCCGATGTGGGCTGGGTTACCGGGCATAGCTCGATAGTTTACGCCCCGCTGGCGCATGGGGCAGCCATAGTCCTTTATGAAGGGGCTCCAGACTATCCTACGATTGATAGGTGGTGGGAGATTATCGAAAAATACGGGGTTACCATATTTTACACCTCACCGACGGCCATCAGGATGTTCATGGGATACGGTGAGGAAATACCTCGCAAGTACGACCTTAGCAGCCTGGAGCTACTGGGCAGTGTTGGGGAACCGATTAACCCAGAGGCATGGCTCTGGTTTTACCAGCATATAGGCAATGAGAGGTGCCCCATCGTTGATACCTGGTGGCAGACTGAAACCGGCGGTATCATGATATCACCCGCCCCAGGAATAGAGTGCGTCCCTTTAAAGCCTGGCTCAGCAACATTACCATTACCAGGAGTAGATGCTGATGTAGTCAATGAAGATGGTAAGCCAGTGCCACCCGAGGAAAGGGGGTTGCTGGTAATAAAGAGACCATGGCCGGGGATGCTCCTTGGCGTACATGGCGATCCAGAGCGCTATAAGAAATCCTACTGGTCGCGGTTTCCCGGCATCTACTACACCGGTGACTACGCAGTAAAGGACAAGGATGGCTATTTTTGGATTTTGGGCAGGGCTGACGAGATACTTAAAGTTGCTGGACATAGGATAGGTACTGCTGAACTGGAGGATGCTGCTGTCTCCCATCCCCAGGTAGCTGAGGCAGCAGTAGTGAGTAAAGCTCATCCGATAAAAGGTGAGAGCATCGTCATCTTTGTCAGGCTCAAAGAAGGGGTCAGTCCCTCCCCAACTCTGAAGAAAGAACTGACCAATCACATGCGAAGCGTGATAGGACCGATAGCAACCCCTGACGAGGTTTATTTTACAACCAAGCTACCCAAGACAAGGAGCGGCAAGATTATGCGGCGAGTTTTGAAGGCTGTGGCTAGTGGTGCTAGCATCGGTGACCTGACCACCCTGGAAGATGAAGCTTCGGTGGAGGAGGTAATCAAGAGTTACCAGGAACTCAAGAAAGAGGAGGAGGCAAAGTAAAGTGCCAAAATGTCAAGTTCATCGTCCACGGAAACAGACTACCTGCCTCCATAAATTTGAAAAGGGGGTGTATTAGAGGTGTCTATTTCTTTTTCTGGCAGTGAGCTTATCAACATAGCCATTGGTATTGAGAGGAGGGGAATTGCCTTCTACGATATCATGACCAGGTCAACCGAGAATGCCACGGCTCGTGATGTTTTTCAGCATCTAGCTGATATGGAACGAGAGCATGTCCAGATTTTTCAGGGCATGCTAAGCGAAGCCAATAGATATCAACCTTCAGAGGCCTATACCGGGGAATATGCTGCTTATCTTCAGGCACTAGTTGACAGCGCTGTTTTCACTGATGACATAGTCACCAGCGAGATGGCGGCTCGGGTGGAGAGTGATATTGAGGCTATGGAGCTAGCTATTGGGGCGGAAAAAGACTCTATACTATTTTACTACGGGATGAGAGATATAATGCCCCAGGGGGCACAGCCGACGGTAAACAAAATAATAACTGAAGAAAAGTCACATCTCAGGCTACTCTCCGAGCTAAAGAAGAAACTGACTCCTCTTTAATAGTCAGTAACCAATGGAAAGCTAGTGGCATACAGTTGGGGCAAGACTTTTGGGGCTACTTATGGTTCTGTGGCACTGTTCTTTGCTGGCAACACTGATGGAAAAATGCTTCAAGCCGCACCTCTTGCCCCGGGTCTCTGTTGCCGTCAACGACGAGATTGAACACGGGAAGTCCATCGTACCGGTTGCGAAATTGGTGAAAAAGGGAGCTGGCAATGGTGCCGGGCATACAGCCGAAGGGCATAACGTTAACGACCCCGTTGAAACCGTGTTCGGCATATTCCACGGCGCGTCCCATACTTAGAATTGCCTCGCCCTCTATCTCATCGTTTAAATAGGTGCAGCCCCGGGTTAGAACCTCCGATGTGGGCAGCTCATGGCTGAAATACCTAATCGCTCCATCAAATTGCTGTCTCAATTGATCAGCCGCCTTTTCCTGAAACCTCTCAGTTAACTTCTGTTTGGCGTACCCCTTCCAGTCCCTTTCAAGCCGGTATCGCCGCCTTCGCTGGTAATCAATATAGTGTATCCACTCCTCAAAAGGCGGTAGCGAACATTCAGCACCAAGGGCTTCCAGTTTGCGAACAACGAAGTCGTTGGTGAATTGATTGCTGCGGACAAAGATTTCTCCGACCAAACCGATGTGTGGCTTGCTGACGCTCCTGTCAATCTTTACCGCCTCAACGGCATACCTAAGGCGCTTGGCAAGTGTCTCAAGACCGTTGCCCCCCTGCTCAACAAGTTTCACCAGTAACTCCAGCCCCTCCTGGTAAGTGGCATCGGCTTCTCCCTCGTTGACTTCGTAGGGACGTCTTTCAAGAAGCATTTTCTGCATCAAGTCCAAAACGACAACCCCACGCCAGGCAAGCAGCTTAAAGTCTGAACCTATACTGGCGACGTGCTGGTGATAACTCTTGGTCTGGTCAAGGAGAAGGATAGGGACTTCCTCCAGACCAAGTTCATCAAGGACAATTCTATGGAGTTTATTATATTGCCCGAAGCGACACGGTCCGCTAGCGCTGGCCATAGCAAAGGCAGCTTGACGAGGGTCAAAATCAGGGGAAAGGGTCTTCTTGACGATGTCGCCGGTGGTAATGATAGCAGGCAAACATTCCTTGCCACTGGTATATTTTCTGCCCAGCTCCAAACTGAGTTCATCTGCCATTGGCAGTGCTTCTGCGGCAACACCACAGTATCTCATGGCTGCGGCAATGATTGGTACATGGTCTGACATATATGGGCAGTATACTGTTCTATCATAGGCGTGGGCGAAGCTGGATACCGGGATGGGCTTGCTTACCCCTCGTGTTTTGGCATTGCGTATAGTGTCGAGGAATGCCTCACAGCGAGTAATAACGCCGACATCAGCTGAGTGCTCGTCAATTTCTATGGTAAGAAAAGGCTTGCCCTCAGTCTCCTTAGTGAAAAACTTAAGCAGGTAGGAATCAGGACCGCAGCCGAAGTTGGTCAGATAAAGTGCGAACAGCCGTGGGTCGCTGGCAATCATTCTGGCAGCAGCCAGAATCTTCTGCCCTGACTTCCAATACATATTGGGATGGACAGAGGTAACCTCCTCGGCAAACAATTGGAGGGGCAGGAAGTCCAGGGGAATCGGCAGTATGCCGAGTTCACGCAGCTTCTCCGGTAAGTTCAGTGTCATTCCCGGGTCACAGGTGTTATAGGGTCGCCCGATGATGACGACAGCCTTTTCATCAGGCTTTAACTGTGATAGGACTTCTTGACCGCGTCTTTGCTGCCATTCGTTAAATGAATCAAGTGCTTTAAAGCCGGCACCGATAGCCTTCCTCACTAACCCTCGGTCAGAGACGCCCATCTCACCTGCCAGTTGGAGTAATGCCTTTTCCATCCATTTGCGACCCCGGTCAGCATGAAACACCGGACTGAGCACCTTGGGTCTGTTATCAGGATAAGCGGGGGATGCTTGTTCAATCTGTATAGAACTGCGAATGGTGAACGGAAGCCCCTGAGTCAGCGGGCAGTTCCATGACCTGTCAAAATCGTCGGTTAGTTTCTCCATCGTGCACTGAACAGGCAGGAAAAGGAAATCAATACCTTTCTCCAGCAGGTTCAGCACATGTCCATGGGCTACCTTTATAGGGAAGCACGGTTCCTCAACAGCGTTCTCCACACCTTGACGGATGATGTGGCGATTGGTTGAATCAGACACGACCACCTGAAGTCCAAGTTCAGTGAAAAATGCTTTCCACAGCGGGAACAGTTCGTGAAAGAATAGGGCTTTACCAATGCCAATCGTCTTGCCATTGGGAGCATCTGGTCTATCCTTTGGATAGGCACTCATCAAGGCCTGGGAACGCTCATCAAAGAGCCGTGGGATTTTTGATGAGCGGCGCTGTCGTTTCTTTTTTGGGCTATCATATTTACCACAGCGTGAACCGTAAAAGAGTGGTACCTCACCCTCAAAAGTGACTTCGTGAACCTCACACCGATTCGGACATCCCTGGCACTCAAACGACGCAAGTTCGTATTTCCTATCCCTCAGGTCGAAACCACGAAAGCGTGTCTGTTTGCCAGTTCTGTCCATTTCTTCCATCGCCAGCATTGCCACCCCAATAGCCCCAAGTATGTCGTGATGCGGGGGAACCAGAATTTTCTTGCCCAGCACGTTCTCAAAGGCTGCCTTGACTGCCCTGTTGAACGCCACACCGCCTTGAAAAAGTATCTGATTGCCGATACGATGGTCTTCTACAACCTTGTTGAGGTAGTTCTTGACAATAGAATATGAAAGACCGCCCAGCAAGTCTTTCTTTGCCGCCCCTCTTTGTTTATGGAAGTTCAGTTGAGATTCCATAAACACAGTACAGCGTTCACCCAAGTCCAGAGGCTGCTTTGAAGCCAGCGCCTTGGCGCCAAATTCCTCATTGATATTGATGGCTAATTTTTCAGCCTGCTCCTCAAGAAACGAGCCTGTCCCGGCGGCACACACCTTATTCATAGTAAAATCAACAATGGTACCGTTCTCAAGGCTGATGTATTTAGCATCCTGCCCACCGATTTCAAAGATAGTATCTACCTCAGGGTACACGAACGCCGCCGCCCTGGCGTGGCTGGTAATTTCATTCCGAATCACATCGGCGCTGAAAAACTCCCCTGTCATATAGCGACCGGAGCCGGTCGAACCGGCACCTTTGATTACCAGGCTATCGCCCAATTCCTGAGCCACCTCGTAGAGCCCTTTCTTGACTGCCTCAATTGGTCTGCCCGCGGTCATCAGATAGCGCCGTGCCAGAACATTTACATTTCTATCTATCACCACCACATTGGTGCTTATTGAGCCGATATCCACGCCTACATAGGCTTCAATTTTGTCACCAGCAGCATATTTGACTGGCTCAACGCAGAGCGGATAGTCATCGCCTTTAAGCGAAGGGAGGCTGAGGAAATCATACTTCCGCTGGGCGAGGTATTCACGCATCCGACCAAGGTCATCAATGGATAGGTTGGTTGCTGCCGTCTCTGTTCTGTCTGGTGACCCTTGACTGGCAACAAGTACCGCTCCAATCGCTCCCAGTACTGCGAAATGTTGTGGCACGATGAGTTCATGCTCGCTCAGCTGCATCAAGTCACGGATAGCCCACTTGATGCCCTTATTAGCGGCGACACCGCCCTGAAAGCAAACCGGTTTGCTAACTTTATGACCGTGGGCAATACTGCCGATAAAGTTGCGCACCATAGCGAAGCATAAGCCAGCAACAATGTCGTGGACTGGGGTACCAATCTGCTGTAGGTGGATCATATCGGTCTTGGCAAAGACGCTACAGCGCCCAGCGACGCGTGGTGGACAAGCCGATTGAAGTGCCACATCACCAAACTGTTCAATTGGGATGCCCATCCGGGATGCTTGCTGGTCAAGAAAGGAGCCGGTTCCGGCAGCGCAGACACCATTGACAGCAAAATCGATAACTTTTGGTGGTTCACCCTGACCTTCTCCATCAAGTAAGATGAGTTTAGAATCCTCACCTCCAATTTCAATAATGGTTCTCACGTCAGGATGAAAGTGCACCGTGCCTGCCGCCTGGGCAATGATTTCATTTACAAACTGTGCCCCTAGAAGCTCGGCAATGAGCTTCCCGCCGTTACCCGTGGTAGCTACAAGCTCAAATCTCTCCGTTGAGTATCTTGCCAGCACCTCTTCAAGAATGGCAAGAACCGTCTCCAGAGGCTGACCTTTGGTGCGGACATAATGCGATTCAATAACCCTGTCCGCTTCATCTACCACAACAACCTTGGCACTGACCGAACCGACATCGATACCGAGTTTCATTGAAAGTCTCTATCCTTGACCTGCTATAGAATATATTTTTCATCCCCGCCTGTCAAGGGTGACGAAGCAGGCACCCCCCTTACCCTTGCAGAGATACACAAACGGGCTCTTGAAAAAGATTTTGTCTCACCTGACAAAGCCGAAGAACTCGTCGATAAACACTTGCATGGTAAGCAAGCTGCCTAGCAAAGGCTTCAATACGGTGCTAGAATATAGGAAAAGTTGTGAAATGAGGGGCAGCTAAATCAAAGGGGCAGGTGATGGATAGAGAAAGGTTTGAGTGGCTAGTGACAAGGGCGCTTCAAGCTTTGCCCGAGGAGTTTACCTCCAAATTAGAGAATATTGATGTGGTGGTAGAAGATTGGCCGACCGTTGGTCAACTAACCAGGGTGGGACTCAGGCAGGGGCAGGGTCAGATTCTGCTTGGTCTCTATGAAGGTGTACCCTTGACCAAGCGGGGTAGACACTACGGACTGGTACCACCAGACAAAATAACTATATTCCGGAAGTCAATTGAGGCCAAATGTAGATATGATGCCGAGGTGACCGGTGAAATACAGAGAGTAGTGAAGCATGAAATAGCTCATCACTTTGGCATTGGCGATGCAAGACTGGAGCAAATTGAAGAGGGTGAAGATTAGTCGTGATTCTGGTTCAAGGTTGCTTATCAATACTGGATTCGGGTATGGGAATGACAGTGTTGAAACTCATGCTAGAGTCTTATAGGCTTCTGAGGGTATTACACATTCCGCCCTTTGGTTCAGCCAAGGAGCGTGTGTGGAATGTGCAGTTCTAATTCCTTGAGGAATCCTTCTTTCACTTTCAGATTATTATTCGTCATCTGTTGTATAGTATTGTTGTTCGGCACTATTTTTCGCTTTGAGCACGAGCTTATTTCGACCAACAATGTGCTGAGGTGCTTGGGTAACGTCCGACTTTGCAGTAAATACGTCAGGTAGAAGCTTACCCTTTGGCGAGTTTCTTTTCTGCCATAGTTCAAGAGCCCGGTTGCAGTCCCATGGTATGACCTGCTTCTTGGGGTCAGCCGGTTTAAAGATAACTGCTGGATTGGTAATTGTATCTCTGGGCATGTCTTCAACCTGCCTCAGGTCACCATATTTATCTCTCAGTTCATCGAGTGGACCGAACTCCAAAGCTCTCATTGAGCAGCTCAGCACGCAGATTGGCTTTAGTCCTTGCTCGAGACGGTCAATACACATATTACATTTTGACATTTTTGTGCCCAGATTATCTCCTTGAAACTGGGGGGCACCATAGGGACAGGCCAGCCAACATTTTCGGGTCCCCTGGCATTTATCGAGATCTACTAGAACGGCACCGTATTTATCTTCCTTGTAAATGGCTCCAGTAGGACAAGCCTTCACACAGACCGGGTTCTCACAATGGTAGCAGGGAACCGGCATCATATGAAGTCTTGTGTTGGGGAAACCCCCCTTCTCCCACTGGTAAACACGCATCCACTTGACTATGCCTGGTTGAATATCATGCCATTGCATACAGGAAACGGTGCATGAATTACAGCCAATGCAGCGACTCTGATCAATGAAGAAACCATACTGGGTCATTTAAGCTCTCCTGGGCACTTCTCTACTTGTACTAGGTTTGCTGCCTTTGCTGGAGTTATGCAGCTCTCAAAATCACCACCTAATAAAGTTGATGGAGATGCTCCCCAGTCAACTCCGGATTCATCAGGGTCATACTTACCCCCGTGGCGTATCACGACCAAACCCGGCATCATCCTTGAAGTGACATAGGCCGGCATAACCACCTTTCCCCGGTCGTTGTAAACCAGAACCAGGTCTCCGTCTTTTATCCCTCTTGCGTTGGCATCAGTGGTGCTTATCCAGACTCTATGCTGATAGACTTGCCCTCTAAGCCAGGGGTGCTCCCATAATATAGAGTGAACCCGATATCGGCCATGCGGTGCCAGCAGCATCAGTGGATACTCCCCTACCAGCGGGTCATCCATCCCTCTGACTGCGTTCTGATAGACAGGATAGGGGGTAAGAGTTCCCCAATCACCGGCTAGATTGTCATACAAGCGACCAGAGTAGTCATAGTGCTCCTCCTTGCCTCTGTTGGCTTCATTGGCGACATAGTTGGAATAGAGCTCTATTTTGCCCGATTCTGTTTTGAACGGTTTACCTTTCTCAATTTGCTCATCCCAGCCGGTAAAGGGCTTATCATCAAGTTCATCACAGTTAATGAATTTTCCCTCGGTAAACTCTTCCCAGGAGGGAACATCGATGCCCCGCTTGTTGTAGTAGTCTATTACACCCTGGTAGCCGTCTTTTTGATATCTTTCCCAGTCTTTATCCCAATTCTCATCGGAGGTGTAGTACTTGAAATACTTTTTGGGGTCTATGCCGAGTTTTTCAGCTAGCTTGCAATAAACCCAGATATATGGTTTAACCTCGCCGGGTGGTTTAACCACCGCCGGGCAATAGTTTATAGACTCAAAACCGCCATACTCGCTTTGGATGACATTCTTTTCCTCCCACATCCAGTCCTGAGCGGGAAGAATTATGTCAGCGTATTTGGCGGTAGGGGTAATTAGGCTATGCATTGAAACGATAAATTCCATCCTCTCCATAGCTGGTACCTGGTAGTTGGGTGTCTCACACGCGGTAACAAGATGATTGGATCCATGTGGGCCTCGTCCGCCCCAGAAAAGCATCCTGGGGTTGAAGTCTTTCAATATAGAGGGGTCAGCTTTCCAGCCCACCATCCTCATATAGTCTTTCTCGCTTAACTCACCACTCCTTACCTTGTCTAGAAGCAGGACCGCTTGAGCCCAGTAATGGCTTCGATATAGTGTAGGGACCTTGTAATCTCCCGCTGGGCCCCACGGGACTCCTATCGGAATGGCTCGGTGCGGGCCGGTATGGAATACTGGGCCAGCTCCCGGAGTTCCCCAATAGCCCATCATGGCCTGCAGAGCAGCGAAAGCCCTTACTGTATTTTCGCCACGACTCTTTCTGGCTGTTCCCCAGTGGGACCAGAGCCAGGCTGGCCGGGTACTGTCGATGAGATCAGCTAATGCCCGAATAGTCTCCGCCGGTACTGCACACTTCTTTTCCGCCCACTCTGGTGTCTTCTCAACTTGATCGTCTACCCCTAATACGTGGTTTTTCCATTTCTCAAACCCTTTTGGCTCAACATAACGGGCGACAAACTCTTTATTCCATGAATCCTTCTTGAATAAAACGTAAGCAATTGCCATATACATGGCACTATCTGTTCCCGGCTTTATAGGTATCCACTGGTCAGCCAAGACTTCGGCTGCTGGCGTATACCTGGGGTCGAAAATGATAACCCTCTTGCCCCTTTCCCGGGCGAGCTTTAAAAACCAGGCAAATTGATAACCAGGGCCACATGAGCCCATAGTGGGATCAAAACCCCAGATAACTATTAATTTTGAGTTGGCCAGCATGTCTGCCGCCGAACCTGAGGAATATCCAGGGTAGTCCCAACCTTTTTCTCCGGCAACAAGGTGAGCCATCAACCTGGCGGCATCAAAGGAACACCAGCCCCAGCTATCTACCCCTGCCTCCCAGAATGAGAAGAGACGGTTCGCTAGCTCGTTGGGCATATAGGGTGTTATGATGGAATACGGCCCGTACTTTTCCCTGATTTCCTTCATTTTATTGGCTATAGTGGTCAAGGCCTCATCCCAGGATATCCTTATGTATTCTCCTTTCCCTCGCTTGGTGTTGGGGTCTCTCTTAAGCGGATAGAGAATCCGGTCAGGATGGTAAATATATTTGTGGAAGACCAGTCCTCTAGTGCATGGTCTCCTTTGAAGGCGAGTTTTTATCAGTTCTTGTTCTGACAATACCTCGTCCTCTCGGCCCACACCGGTGTTAATCCGGTCGTCTGGCTCAATGGAAACAACTACTCCATCCTTGATGTGGGCCTTCAAAATGCAATCGCTATTACTGCCACAATTGCATATGCAACTGGTATATACTGTTGTTTCACTTTCGTGCTTGGCTATAAAATCTTGAGACAATTTACTCTCTTTCTACTTGCCGTTGGGGAAACCTGATTTCCCTATATGAATCAGCGTAGGATTGGCTACTCAGCCACTAACTTCTCCCAGGCCGAGCTGTGGACTTTTGAACCATGCAGTAATTATAAACACCTGGCTGCTGGGCGTCAACACATTCAAAATGCTGCCAACAAGCTGGCAGTATCCTGAGATCACCTGTGCCCAAATCACTATTAATGGCAAAAGGTTTGAAGTCGTGTCTTTACTGACGCAGCAGCGATACTTGTCATTGGGCTACTTGCCTCACCTTAGCTGAGGAGTCATTATAGAGGCTAAGAGAAACTGAACAGCAAAAAACTTACACCATCCTTTCGCAGCAGGTACTGGAGCCAGCACTGGACAAAAGATGAATGATTTGCTAGAATAACATCAGGCCATTCATTAGGCCAGGAAAGGAGCAGGAAATCTCACAAGGAGGTATGGGAGTGATCTGAAGCTAGAAAGATGGCACTTAACGTGGGGGGTCTGTCTGTTCGTCTACCTACTTACTTTCCTCGCTCCGGAGACTGGTTCACAGAACAATTAGTCCATCCACAATAGATCCTGCCTAGTTCGTCAGCATCATATCCTCTCAAATTCCGCTCGAAAACCACTAAGGCTGCTCATTCTCCACACGATACCCCTTAAGTTTCCCACGCTTTTATTCCCCGTCTTCCGCATTTTGGTACAGCAGACCTAAGACTTTCCACTTGTGCCTTTTTCTCCATTTGGCTAAAACAAGGGGAAAGAATATGGTAGCTATAAGCAACCGGATTGATATCGATAGTCAGCAGGTATTACACAATATTGGGTACGGCACTGATTACGAGCCGTCGGCTCGAATCGAGTCTTTGGTTAATGAGTATGTAGAGAATACCTGCCATCTTATTGAACCATCATATGCGTATGTAATCCAGGGCATCAGTTCAGTTAAAGGCTCCCGGGTTGTTATCGAGGGTTCGTTTACCTTTAGAAGCGGGGTCGTTGCTCAGCTCGTGGAGCAATGCGAGAAGGTTGCTTTGTTCATAGCCACCATAGGCAGTCGCTTAGAGGAAATGGTCTGCCACCTAGCTGAGGACGGGCTCGTACTCCAAGCAGCGGTGTTAGATACAATAGGCTCAGGCGTTACTGAGACGGTGGCTGATTTTGTGCAGGGCAAGATAGGTGAGGTAGCCCGGGCTCAGGAGCTTTATATAAGCAGGCGCTTCAGCCCCGGCTATTGCGATTGGGACATAAGTCAGCAGAAGATGGTCTTCCGGGCTATGAACGGTGATTATGCAGGTGTTCACCTAACCAAGGGATACCTGATGCTACCTCAGAAGTCGATATCGGGCATTATCGGTATCGGTTCCCGCGAGGTAGAGGATTACAACCCTTGCAAGATGTGCGACAAACAAGATTGTGTGGGCAGGAGGTAAAATCCAAAAGCATGGTTCGAAAAGGATTAGCTGGGGGCAGCTTTAAGCCCCTCAGCGAAGAGTCTATATCCAGAGTGCACCAGACCGTAATGCGGATAATCGAGGAAGTAGGCTTTGAGGTAAACTCGGAGACGGCGCTGGAACTCTTTGAGGAGGCTGGGGCCTGGGTGGATAAGGAAAAGCGCCGGGTGCGCCTGTCCAAGGAGAAAGCTCTAGAACTGATAAGGATAGCGCCGTCAGAGGTCAGGCTCTGTGGCAGAGACAAGAAGCATGACATCCTCCTGGGTGGGAACCGAGTATACACAGGGACCGGGGGAACTGCCCTCTATATCTATGAGCCGGATACCGACCAGAAGCGACTGGCTACTCTGGAAGACCTGAAGCGCATTGCCAAACTGGTTGACCAGCTGGATAACATCCACCTGTTCATGCTACCTACCTATCCCAGCGAGCTGCCTGTGGAGCAAGTAGATGTAAACCGATTTTTTGCCGGTCTGGACAACACCACGAAACATGTTATGGGAGGCGTTTACACCCTCGACGGGGTAAAGCAGGTAATACGGATGGCAGAAATCGTGACTGGCTCTGCTGAAGCACTTCGGCAGCGTCCCCTTATTTCCATGATAACCTGCAGCATAAGCCCCATGAAGATGGATGGACAATACGGTGATCTGGTAGTGGCCATCGCCAAGAGCGGCATCCCCTTGGTATGTCCTGCTGAACCATTGTGCGGGGCTACTTCACCGGTCACGCTTGCCGGAAACCTGGTGATACAGACCGTGGATTCACTGATGGGGGTAATGCTTACCCAGATCACTAATCCAGGGACACCGGTCATCTCTGGCTCGGTGGCTACCAGTACTGACCTTAGGGATCTAAAGTACCTTGCTGGCTCAGTTGAGATGGGGCTACTCAACGCGGCTGGTGCCCAGATAGCCCAGTTCTATAAGCTCCCCTTCTATGCCACTGGCGGTATGACCGATTCCAAAGTGCTGGATGCTCAGAGTGGCTATGAGTCTGCCGTCACCAGCCTGCTCTGTGCCATGGCAGGTGCTAATTTTATCCACGATGCTGCCGGACTTATGGAATTCGCATTAACGGCGTGTTATGAGAAGTTCGTTATAGATAACGAGATACTGGGAATGGTGATGAGAGCTGTTGAGGGCATAACGGTGAATGATGATACCCTGGCCTTTGACCTCATCAAGCAGGTAGGTCCGGGGGGTAATTTTGTCACCGCCAAGCACACGAGGCACTTTATGCGTAGCGAGCACTACCAACCATTCCTGAGCGATAGGAACAGCAGGGATGAGTGGGAGGCTGAGGGGAGGAAGACCATCTGGGAGAGGGCAGCAGAAATGGTGCCGCAGATTATCGCTGACCATAACCACAGTCTGCCCACTGCGATAAGGCAGCAGGTAGTCTCGGAGATAACAGGCATTGTGGATTGACATATGCTGGTAATCGGGGAAAACATCAAACAAGTCTGTTGCCGAAGCTATCGCCAGGAAGGATAACAACCCTTTGTGTAAAGGATACATCAGAGCATACGACAAGGGTGCTATAGTGGGCTAATGCAAATTGAAGCGTGACAAGCAGCTGTGGTTTAGGCCCAAAAGAAGGAGTATAGAAAAATCTCGAGGTAAGTGAGACAGGTACTGTAATGCGCGTAAGAGCACCTGAATTTCATCCCGTCCTAGCAGTCATAGATATGCAGAACGGCTTCTGTGCACATGGAGGCTCTTACGAAAAGTTCGGAGCCAGTATTGGAGTTGATATAAATATTTACAGGAATATCATACCTAATGTGAAGAGGATTATTGATGTCTGTCATGAACTACGCATACCGGTCTTTTACACGCAACAGGTTAGAGAGGCATCAGGGATAGACCTTCTCACTAGACTACACCGTATCATACCAAGGAGAAGACTAGAATTCACCAAAATTCCCGCATGTGTGAGAGGAACATGGGACGCAGAGATAATCGATGAGCTACTCCCAGCAAAAAATGACTACATAGTCATAAAAAGGAGGGACTCTGCCTTTCAAGATACTGAGTTCGAGCTGTGGCTAAAGAGTTTAGGTGCTGATACAATCATATACACCGGCGTAGACAGCTGCATCTGCGTAGAAAATTCCATTGAGGACGGTTTCAACAAGGGTTATGATGTTATTTTAGTAGAAGATGCGGTAGCATCTTCCTGGCCGAAGTTGCATAAGGCCACACTAGCGAAGGTGAGGGGTTCCTACGGCTCAGTATTAACTACAGAGCAACTCATAGATATGCTACGCACTAGCAAACGTGGAACCTCAGCATTCAGATTTTCTATGGACTATCTATAATAACAGTATATCGATGCAGAAACGTCAATCTGAGGAGAAACCTTGTGCCCAGAGAAGGAATATTAATCCATAATCCGTATGTAAGAATGACTGACGAACAAGTCAAGCAGATTCACGAGGCTTCTATGCAGATTTTGAATGACCCTGGCTTGGTATCTTTTAACCGCGAAGCTGCGGAGATATTCCATAGCAATGGGGCAGAGGTTACATCAATTTCTTCCAGTGATAGTCCCTGCTGGCTTGTGAAAATACCAGAGAAACTTGTTCTCCATGCCCTCGATAGCGCACCCAAGACAGTCAAATTAGGCGCCAGGAACCCGGAAAATACTTTGATAATGAATGGTGAAGAGCCAAGGGTATACTTTATTTCTGGCTCTGAAACGAACATATGGCTGGATGTTGACTTTCCAACCTATGTTAGGAAATCTGACCGTGGTACTGAGATTCAGGTGCCGGAATTTCACCCGCGACGTGGGACTGTTGCTGACCTATGCGACTCAGCACATGTCTGTGAGCACCTAGAGACTCTGGATGGCTACATCCGTACTGTAAATATCCAGGATAAAGACATTACCGAAGATAACAAAGATGTTAACAAATTCTTCGCTTCCTTGAATAACACCACCAAACATTTTATGTCGGGGCTAACCAGCTTGAAACAACTTGACAACGTGGTGAACATGGCAAAACTAATAGTGGGTGGTGAAAAGGAGCTTAAGGAAAATCCTATCATTTCCTTTATCACCTGTTTGGTCAAGAGCCCCTTACAGTTTGTTGAAGATACTACAGATACTCTTATTGAGGTTTGCCGAAGAGGATTGCCCATCGTGGTTTCCGCCTCACCCCAGGCTGGAACCACGGCTCCTATCAAGGAGGCAGGCATTTTGGCTCAAATAAATGCTGAGGTTCTAGCAGGCATAACATTGAGCCAGCTGGTAAACAAGGGAACACCGGTAATCTATGGGAGCGTGCCGGTGAGAGCGCGGATGGACACCCTTAGTGATTCCTATGGTTCCGTTGAAACCAGCCAGTACAATATTGACTGCACTCAAATGGCTCGATTCTACAAGATACCCAACTATTCTACCGCGGGTGTCTGTGATACTAAGACCCCGGGACAGCAGGCATCGATAGAGAGGTTGTTCTCAGATATAGTAGTCACTTTGAGTGGGCCCCAGTATTTGCATTGTGCATACGGTCTCCTTGATTGCAACTCCGTTTTCTGTCTACTCCAGGCCGTCTTGGATGATGCCCACTTCCAGATGCTCAAGTTTTTCCTTAGGTCGCCACGGATTAGCGAAAATGAGATTGCTGAGACCCTGAAACAGATAAGAGAGGTGGTGGTAACACCACAGAAGCTGTACATTCGCTATATCCGCCCTGTTATGCGTAGCGGGGAAATCTCAGTGCCTTATCCCTTTGAAGGGGATGGGGAGAGCGATAATGTGTTCGCTCTAGCCTATGAGAGGATGAATGAGCTTCTGGCAAAACCCGTAGAGCACATAGACCCAGCTACCACTTCTAAGATATTCCGAGAGATTCCCGGCCTATTGCCTAGGCTTAACGTATATGAAGAAAGGAAGGAGTAATGAGTGAAGACATAATTGCCTTGCTTAGGGAGAATGTTATTCAGGGAAGAAAGACCAAGGATGACGAAGGAATAGATGAAAAGCTATCAGGGACGCCTGGGGTAGTGGAGCTAATACAGTTAGCCCTAGAGAAGAAGATTTCTCCAGGGACAATAATCATGCAGTGTCTGACCGCGGGAATGCAGGTTGTAGGAGAGAAATTTGCGGCAAAGGAGTATTTTATCCCAGATATGTTAGCCTCTGCCGAAGCAGTGGGGGCAGCTATGGATATTCTAAAACCGCATCTTGAAGCTTCGAACATTGAAACGAAAGGGAGAATTGCTATAGCCACGGTAAAGGGAGACATTCATGATATTGGCAAAAATATTGTTGCTATCCTGCTCAAAGGAGCCGGCTATGAGGTAAACGACTTGGGCACAGATGTGCCTACAGAAAAGATTGTGGAAGTTGTTAGAGAAGACAAGCCTGATTTTATAGGGCTTTCTGCTTTACTAACTACCACAATGGTAGTTATGGGGGAGATAATTGAAGCACTGAAAGAGAATGGTCTTAGGGATAAGGTCAAAGTCCTGATTGGGGGAGCAGCAGTCTCTGAGGAATATGCTCAGGAAATAGGAGCCGATGTCTATTGCGTGGACGGTTTCCATGCCATTAATATACTCGATGCTTTCCAAGAAGCGAAGGGTAGTTAAGAGGTAGCAATCTTGAAGAAAGGAGAGTGATTATGGCAGGAATTGCTGGAATTCAAGGCACTGACAAAGGTGAGTTAGACCGTATGCTTGAGAGAATCAAGCATAGAGGTCCTCACGAGGCCTGGATAAACCGGCAGCAAGGGATAAACCTGGGATGTTGTGAGCTGAACGTGGGTGGAGACTCGAAGGCTGGCTCACATCATGCCTCTGATGGTAAGAGAGCAGTCGTCCTTGATGGACGTGTATATAATCCAGAAAAATCAAGCATGAATGATGCCGAGGCCGTGCTCCACTTCTATAACAAGTTTGGCGCCCAGTTTGCCAAGAAGTTAGATGGCGACTTTGCCTGTGCTGTATATGACAATGGGAAAATGATACTGGCTCGTGATTGGGCCGGTATAAAGCCTCTTTATTATGGGCACAGCGATGGGAAACTGTGCTTTGCCTCAGAGGCAAAGAGCCTGGTTGGTATAGCTGACGATGTTAAGGAATTCCCGCCTGGCTATGTTTACTCACAGGAATTTGGGTTCCAGAGATATAAATCCGAAGCTGTAGAAACTCCTGAATTCGAAAATTATGAGCAAGCTAGGAAGGTAGTAAAGCAGCTGTTGATGGAGGCAGTAGAGAAACGGATGAAAGACAATGCTGTGGGAGGGATTCTCTTGAGCGGCGGTTTAGATAGCAGCCTTATAACATACATGGCCGTACAAATAAAGCCA
Source organism: Dehalococcoidia bacterium (assembly GCA_030615865.1). Next base: position 3,604 of record JAUWYK010000003.1, on the reverse strand, counting down.
GATATCGAAGCGTTTACAGTAAGTACGGAGGAGGGACAAGACCTTCCTCTGGCTCGAGATGTAACCCGCTACTTAGGCATTAAGCATCATGTGTTAATGTTCGGTGAAAAGGAGATAAACGAGATATTACCCAAGGCTATCCACCACATAGAGATGTTTGAGGAAAGCTGTGTGCACGGGGCAATTGCCAATTCCCTAGCTGGACGATTTGTCAGCCCACACACCAATTGCGTTTTCACCGGCGAGGGAGCAGATGAATTTCTTGGAGGGTATGATGGACAGTTCAAGCAGGGGAAAAACCAGGAGGAAGTTGCCAGTATAGTAGATTTTCTTATCAATGTCGCCCATAATACAGCGTTGCAAAGGCTAGATAGATTGAGTGCCGCAAATTCCATAGAAGCTCGTACGCCCTTCCTTGATGCCAAGGTGATGGATTTCAGCATGAAGATTCCGATAGATTGCAAGATTTACGGAGAGGAACAGGTGGGTAAGTGGATTGTTCGCCAGGCATTTGAGGGTTGTCTACCTGACCATATCATCTACCAGACAAAGCGGTTCTTTGCACAGGGTTCAGGTGTAGCATATATCATGCGCTCGCAGGCTGAAAAAGGAATATCCGAAAGCGAACTGGAGGAATTCAATAAAATAGAGGGTAATCCCTGGTTATCTTCGGTAGAAGAGTTGTATTACTATCGGATGTTCAAGAAGACATTTCCACAGCCTGCATTCGACCGGCTGGTAGGTAGATGGGACCCCTTCCGGCCAGATTTCTTCCCACACCAAGCAGGTAGCTAGAAACCTGTATCCGTGGTCATACATCCTCCAATGACTCAAGCTGAAACTGTACTATGCACCGTGTACTCGGTCAGTCGTATACTAAGTATCACCGCTATATGTCTTAAGGACTATCGTCATGCTACGAAAGTATGGACTGAAAAGGTACTATTGTAGACTTCACCAGATGGGGAGCATATGTTACGGTATCCCTAAGGGAAAGCCGCTAAGTGCTAAAGGGCAAAGCAAGCAAGTGAGATTTCCCCCCTAGCCTGAAAAGGGATGCTATGAAAACCGCGATTGTGACTGCAGTTGTGATTCTGGTCTGTATACTTAATGGTATAGCTTGGTTGACTGCTCGCCAGGATTTGGAAACTGTCCAAGCAACAGCAAATTACTACTATGCGGAACTCACTCGGGCTAGCTATCAAACAGAGTCGGCTAATACCGAGATAACTGAATTGGTATGCAGCGTGGATGAACTTAAGAATAGGCTGGAAGTGGCTAATGATACTGTAGTCGAGCTAACAGACAAAAATCATGAGTTGCGATGCACCAATTATGAGTTAAAGAAAAACGGTAAACTGAGATATTTTGAGAGTACTTATGAATTGGAAGGCTTCCTCGAGGAGTCAGATGTTGACCACCATATGTATGTTAATATTACAGCGGGTCAAGACTGGAGCACCTACGATTGTGACGACTATGCAATCGCATTGCGAGACGCTGCTCTCTCTAAAGGATTCCATATGAATATCCAAGCAGTTTGGAACTACAGGAGACCAGACACTGGGGAACTTATAATTACTGGTGGTAATGAGGGTCATGCCTTGAACAGCACTATTATAGGCAATGAAGTGTACTTCATAGAGCCACAAACTGATGAGTATTGGCTGGCAGCATACCTAGACTGAGGCTGGGTTTTAGACCAAGTTATGATGAAAGTAGCTGTTATCAATTTTTTCAGAGACCTGTAATCTTGCCTCACTGAGTGCTATTTTTAACCCGGGACCTAGTTGCTCTGGGCCGGGATGCCAATCTCCTAAAGCAATCGGGTGTTGAGGTGAACATTCTGGCTTTTCGTTCAGCCTGATTGGTATTATGCCATAGAAATTCTCGCCGGGGATACACAAGCTCCTTGAAGTATGGTATGCTATATTGACATACCTGAAATCAGCAACTGGGAATGGGGAACTCTAACATTATGGAGAGAATAAGGCGTTTCTCACCAACAAAGGTCATCGTCAATCCAATTGCTGGCGCTGGGAGAACTGCTAAGAAATGGCCACAGATTATGGCGCTACTGAAAAGCATGGGGCTACGCTTTGAGCATGATTTGACAGAGGCTCCTGGCCATGCTATAGAACTGGCCAGGTCAGCTGCCAAGGAGGGCTGCGAGCTAGTAGTATCTGTAGGCGGCGATGGCACAATAAACGAGATTGTGAACGGTCTATATGATGCTGGTAGCATCGGAGATGTTATGCTAGGCATCATAGGCACAGGAGCAGGTAATGATTACATTCGCACCATCGGTATACCTCGTCACCATGAAGAGGCTTGCCGGTGCCTCACTAACCCAAGAAAGCTCCTGGTAGACCTTGGTGTTGTGGAATATGTAAATAGTGGGCAGATGGTGAAGCGGCTCTTTGTAAACTTTGCTGGTCTGGGTTTCGATGCCGAAGTAGTTAAAGCTACCACCCAAAGGTTTAAAGCTTTAGGCAGCTTACCTTCTTACCTCATGGGATTACTCACTACGCTCCTATTTTACGAGAATAAGCAGGTATTCCTTAAACTGGATGGGCAAGCAGAGGAGAGGAAGGTTTGTACTATTCTGATGAGCAACGGTAAGTACGGGGGAGGGGGTATGTTTGCTGCGCCTAACGCTGACCCTATGGATGGCCTTTTTGATGTCTTGATAATAGATGATTTAAGCAAACCAGACCTTCTCCGGTCGCTGCCCCGAATCTACAGGGGCACTCACCTTACTCACCCCAAAGTCACCGTGAAAAGGGCAAGAGAGATAGAGATACGACCTACACAGCGGATGTCTCTCCAGGCTGATGGCGAGCTTTTAGGAGAAGCCCCTGCCCGCTTTCACGTGTTGCCCGCGGCGTTAAACGTTGCCATCTAGAGAGTAAATAGATGCTTCACTAGGCAGGAGGTCTGTACCAGTTCCTCCTCGCACGCACGGCGCCTCTGGTTAACAACTCGATATGGTTGGTCTGAGGCAGTTTTCTAACCGAGTTTGTATCTGAAATCGGGCTTTCAGGTCAATTGGAGCGGGAGACGAGACTCGAACTCGCGACAACCTGCTTGGAAGTCAGGGACTCTACCAACTGAGTTACTCCCGCATTTGAAGCTAAACAATAGTTGTGAACAGTTCACAAAATACCATCTAGAAGATTTTATCAAATCCAGAGCATCAGGGTCAAGCAAGAAGACGCTAGAGATATATCAACTCACATTGGGCAGCTTTGTTAGTTATCCTTTAACGCCAGATGGTATAAACGACTACCTGAATTCCCTCACCTGTGGCAATGCTAAACACAAAAGGAGGGGCGGATATCTTTGATCTTGGCAGAGCCCCCTAAGCTTTATATACCTTGCAAAGAAAGCCCCTCAAGTTAGTTGACCCCATCTCGGGATTATACGGTGGCTTGTCATCAGTCAGAATATTGATGTTTGACTCTTCCCAGCCGTATAGCTCTAAAGCGCCTTTCTCAGGAAACCACCAGTCCAAACTGGCACTCACTACCCTTGGATCAATCCCGGTGTCCAAAGCTGCCCTCTGTTTAATTCTGCCTCGTTTCGTCTCAATGTATATTGAGTC
>JAUWYK010000014.1 GCA_030615865.1 Dehalococcoidia bacterium | reverse complement strand
ATGGGTAAGGTAGAGGTTCCTGCTCTGCGGGGGATAACCCTTAATATAGAGAAGGGAGAGATGCTTGCTATCATTGGCGCCTCAGGGTCAGGCAAGTCCACCCTGATGAATATCATCGGCTGTCTGGATAAACCTACTTTGGGTAGTTATCTATTTGAGGGGGCTGATGTCAGCCGGCTTAATGATAATAAGCTAGCCGAGATAAGAAGTAAGAAAATTGGCTTCGTCTTTCAGGAGTATAACCTTTTATCCCGTGTCAGTGCCATAGCCAATGTTGAGCTGCCTCTTATCTATAGCCGAAGCCGACACAAGCGCCGACAGGCTATGGAGGCTCTGGAGCGGGTGGGCTTGGGAGCAAGGGCTAAACATAAACCCACTGAGCTATCGGGTGGTGAGCAGCAGCGGGTAGCTATAGCCCGGGCACTGGTGAACAATCCAGCCCTTATTCTAGCCGATGAGCCTACTGGTAATCTGGACAGTGCTTCCACTGCCGAGATTGTTTCTATTTTCCGTCAGCTCAACCAGGAAGGTATTACTGTAGCCATAGTTACCCATGAGATGGATATAGCCTCTCAGACCCAGCGCATCATTCGCATTCTTGATGGGAAGATTGTCAGTGATGAGAAAGTTACCTAGACTGTTTATTCTTACCTTCGGATATAGAGGAGATTATGAAGTTTATCGAGTTCTTCCGTATTGCCATAAAATCACTATTGACCAGTAAGTTGCGCTCGGCTCTGACTATGCTGGGTATGATAATCGGGGTTGGCGCCGTTATCGTTCTCATGTCCGTAGGGGCCGGTCTCCAAAATATGATTACCTCCACTTTTGAAGAGCTGGGCTCCAACCTGCTCTTTGTGACGCCCAGTAATCCAGATGCACCAGGAATTGCCGCAATGGCTCCCGGCTATGCCACTGCCAGTCTTACTATGGATGACGCGGAGGCTATGCGCGACATCCGCTCGGTGATAGCCGTAAATCCGACCAACGAGAACTTTATTAAGATAATAGCTGGTAACGAAGACACAACCGCCGTGATAGAGGGTACTACTCCCGAATTTCAGCAGTTGTATGATTTTACAATGGCATCGGGGCAATTTTTTACTGAGCGGCATATAGCCCGCAGGGATATGGTGGTAGTGCTGGGGAGTCAAACTGCTGAAGACCTGTTTGGCAGCGACGACCCTGTCGGGCAGAAGGTCAAAATGCGGGACAAACGGTTTACCGTCATCGGTGTTCTGGAGCCCAGGGGTATGTCATCTTTCGGGTTTAGTTGGGATGAGATGGTGATAACACCGATAACCACCTATCAGGCCCGGCTGTTCTCCCAGACGACACCCAGCGGGGAAGACGCTGTGCAGTCAATTGTCGTACAGGTAGCCAGTGCCGAGGCGATAGATGAGGTAACGGAGGAGATTGAAACCCTCTTAAGGAAGCGTCACCGCATCGCTGAGGATGAGGATGACGATTTCACTGTTACCGGCCTGGAGCAGTTAATGGGGACATTTGAGACCATAACCATTGCGCTAACCGTATTCCTGGGACTGATTGGCGGTATCTCCCTGCTGGTGGGCAGCATTGGTATCATGAACATCATGCTGGTCTCGGTAACTGAGCGCACCAGGGAGATTGGTCTGCGTAAGGCGATAGGGGCCAAGCGGAGGGATATTCTAATGCAATTTCTATTGGAAGCCGCCACGTTGAGCCTGGTTGGAGGTGCCATTGGGCTGACCGGTGCCTGGCTGGCGGCACAAGGAATCTCTCAAATCGACCTTGGTGGATTCCAAATCAAGGCTGTGGTCTCACCACTTATTGTAACTGTGGCGGTCTTAGTCTCAGTATTCATTGGCCTTGCCTCCGGCATTTACCCGGCAATGAGGGCAGCCAGGCTAAATCCTATTGACGCTCTGCGTTATGGATGATGGAGGTTGGTGTAAGCACCCAGGAAGGGTAAAATTATGTATTGGCTTGATATAGCTATTATAGTAGCTATAGCTATTGCTATCTTGATTGGTCTGCGGATTGGGATTATTAGAGCCGTTTTATCCCTCGCTGGGTTAATAGTTGGTGTAATCCTGGCTGGGCGCTACTATTTACCTCTTTCACAGCAATTATCCTTTATTCCCTATGAAAATGCGGCTAAAGTAGTAGCCTTTGCCATCATACTAATCGGGGTAATGGTAATTGCTGGTGTGCTTGCCTCGTTGCTGAAGTGGGCTGCCTCAGCAATAATGCTGGGCTGGGTCAATCGTCTTGGCGGCGCTGTTTTTGGCTTGTTTCTGGGAGCTATATTCTGTGGCGCCCTGCTAGCTATTTGGGTTAAATTCTTTGACATAGCAGCTATTAGTGAATCGAATCTGGCGGCTATATTGTTGGACCGCTTGCCTGTGGTACTGGCTCTGCTTCCCGATGAGTTTGATGCGGTACGCTCTTTCTTTCGGTGACGCCAATAAAATAACTAAAGTAGGCAAACCAAACACACTAAAGTTTGCCTTAGCCCTAGTAGCCTACTGGTAGATAATTATTAACTGGCTTATGAAGTAATAATTAACTCTTAGGCTGGATAGTATTAGGTAACTGCTGGCGTTTCACCCGGGTGCAGTCTACGCCATTTTTCAAGTAGTTGCTCCCGGCTCTCTTCATGGTCAGGGTCAGGCACACAGCAGTCCACCGGGCAGACCTCAACACACTTGGATGATTCAAATGAACCGACACACTGGGTGCACTTATCAGGGTCAATCACATCGATTGTCTCCCCCTCGCTGATTGCGTTATTTGGGCATTCCGGTTCACAGGCTCCGCAGCTAATACACTCGTCTGTAATCTTGTACGCCATCTACTACACCTCCTGACTTTATGGTTTGCTCTGAAGCTTCTTTTTTAGCGCTGTAGCCACATGCTTGGGGACAAGGTCGTCAATATTGCCGCCCAGAGTTGCCGCTTCTTTAAGCAGGCTGGAGCTAAGGAACTGATATTGTATGTTTGCCATAAGGCAAACCAGCTCTAGCCCGGGAAACAACTTTTTGTTCATCATTGCCATATCAAATTCCCGCTCGAAGTCGGCACTTATTCTAAGCCCCCGTACCATTATCTGTGCCTTTACCTTCTTGGCAAATTTAACGGTTAGTTCGCTGAAAGGTTGTACCTCAATATTGGGTACATCAACTATTGCCTGTCTTATCAACTCCATTCTCTCCTCAGTAGTGAATAGAAGGGGCGTGCTTGGGTTTTCATAGACGGCGATGATTAGCTTGTCAAAAAGTTTAGCTGCTCTGGTGGCAATATCAAGGTGTCCGTTGGTTATTGGGTCGAAGCGACCCGGGTAAATAGCAATAGTCAAGGCTTAGCCTCCTTTTGGTATATTGCGATGCAACTATCGCCATGGCGACGCTCCTTAATGAGGTTTAAAGTGGCGTAAGTTGAATTTAGGGGGAGGTGAGGTGAATGTGTTACCACCACGATTGAGTCTGTCCCCACCAGTTTGGAGGTCGCCAGTTGGGTTATAAGGTTGCCTATGGATGAATTAGAATAGGGTGGATCGGCTAATATAATACTATACTCCTTATCAAGAAAGGAAATTGCCTTGGCTGCACTGCAACAATAAATGTGAGCCATGGCTGCCAGCTTTGTTTTTTCTAAGTTTTGTCTAATTATATCACAACATCGTGGCTCTCGTTCAACAAAATCAACCCAGTCGGCACCACGGCTTAACGCCTCAATACCTAAGGCTCCGCTACCAGCGAATAAATCAAGCACCCGTGGCCAATCGCTGGTAATAGCTTCCAGAATAGAAAAAATAGCTCCTCGTACTAAATCTGTTGCCGGACGAGTAATCGTCCCCTTTAGTACTTTAAGTCGGTGTCCTTTTGCTTTGCCAGCGATAACGCGCATACCTAATTGTTAAAAGCGATATTCTTCAAGGCGATATTTTTTCTTCCACTCCGGAGCCCACTTATCAATTACCTTGTCATGCATATCAAAAGGTGGGTCAGATACTTCATTGGGGTCAAGCATCCGCCTTACCTTCTCCATAAGCGGGTAGTAATTGGGTCCATAGGCAGCTCCGGTTATGCCCAATACAGTCATGGGTCCTAGATGGGATATATACTGGTGTTCATCTACCCCTACTCTCTGGTTATCTACCCAGAATTCGTAGGCTTTATACTCCCCAGATACGTAATCACCAGTAGGATGATACGGGTCCCACTGGATTAGGAATTCAAAGTAGCTGCAGTGCCCGAGCTCGACCATCTGATACCAGCCCTTTTCACCATACTCATCCACTAGAGGTGGGATGAATGTCTCCTTCTCCCTGGATAGTGTCTCGCCGCGGGCAATAGAGTGTCCCAGTGTGTCGTGGATGAACTCTACCGAGACATAGCCGCCGGCTGGCCACCACATTCCCGCTGAGTCCGCGTTCTTAATCCATGACTCATCAGTAGGTCTGGTTCTGCGGAACTCCCCTCCGAGTTCAGCTATTATGTCCTGTAGCACCCGCTCCTCGTGTTGTAATTGCTTCTCCGAGGTATAACCTATAAGCAAAATGCGGAGGATATATACCGGCTTTTTCCTTATCTCCTCTTCATCAGCCTCCCACAGCTCCCAGAAGTGCTCCCTGGTTTTGGCTTTGGCTCTATATCGCCACAGCATCGGTACCCTCATTATAGCGGCACCTATTTCTGCCTTGCCTATTTCACGCATAGCCTTGAACAGGGCGTCTAAGCTGGGCATGGTGATATTGTACCACCTGATTCGGTTAGTCGGGAATTCAAGGGTGGTATCTGGTGAGATGCCGATTGGTTTTAGCCTCTCTGGCTTGAATAGTGGGTGAAGCTTTACCGCTAATTTGGTAACGATGCCAGCTTTTCCCCACCAGCCAACAGTGCCTCGTAATAAACCCCTGAGGTCAGTGCCTGGGCCTTCTCCCCAGAAGGGGTCATCCTGCGATGCTAGTGAACCAAACCTCAGTATCTCGCCGTCAGCTAGAACCCACTCCCCACCCAGTATTCGCCGGGAGGGTATGCCAACCCGGTAGCAGAGGGGTGAGAAGGAATGATTTATGTGATTACCGATGACACATGCTTGAGACCCGCCGCCGGGGGTCAAGGTATATAGCCCCCGCCTCATCGCCTGCTCTTGCATTGGCGAGTAAATAACCCCTGGTTCGACGATGGCATACATGTTCTTCTCGTCAAATTCAAGCCCATTCATCCGTTTCAGGTCTATGGTGAGAAAACTGGGTGTGCCCGGTTTGAGAAACTCAGGGATCTTGGCGGCACAGTGCTGTCCCCAGAAGCTGCCAATCGGCTTGAAGGGTATTCCATATCTATTGCATAGTTTAATGATTTTTTGAACTTCGCTGGTGGTTCGGGGTAATACAACACAGCCGGGACTGGTGGTGCCCCTCTGATATAAGGTATCTACGAACTCACCCCCCCAGGTATAGGTTTCGCAAATCACCGTCTCATCAGATACATACTCGGCTCCTACTATGGACTGTAGAGCTCTATAAGCCTGCTTCGGGAAGTTCTTCACGGTTCATTCCTCCTATTTAGACAGTGCTTGAAGTATTATCTCGGTAATATCGTAGACCTTCACCTTTTCTTGCCTGCTATCGACCACATCCTGGAAATTTGCCTTGCAATGGGGGCAAGCAGAAACTATGGCTTCAGCGCTGGTTGCCTTAGCCTCTTCAAGCCTTTCTCCAGCCGCCCATAAGGCGAAGTCTTTATAGGCGTCCCTTACTCCCCCACCGGCACCACAACACCAGGCATTCTCCTTAGTTCGCTCCATTTCCACCAGTTCAACCCCCGGAATTGCCTGCAGGATATTTCTTGGTGCATCGTATATACCGTAGGTGCCGCGCCTGAATTCTTTGGGTGGTTCCAGACGTCCCCACGTTCCACGTTCACCTTGCCACTGAATCCATGGCTCACTAAGCCTGCCCAGGTTACATGGGTCGTGGTAGGTTACCTTCATATCTATCTGGCTATTGAACCTCAGACTGCCATCCTGTATCAATTGGTCAATATACTCTACCAGGTGCATTACCCTGAAGTCCATGTCAGCCGTAGATTTGCCCAGCAGCTTAGGGTAATCCACCTTCCACGTCTTATATCCCTCAGCGCAGCTAACCAACACTGTGCTTGCCCCCGATGTCTTGACCGCCTCAATGTTATGTTCTAACTGTTTTTTGAAGGCGTCAACCTGACCTGTGGAGTACAGAGGGTAACCGCAGCACCACTCCTCTGAGTCCAGCAGCATAAATTTGGTGTTAGTGTTAGTTAATATTCTGGCAGTAGCCTGGGCTATCTCAGTGTGGGCATAAGAAGAGGCACAGCCGACAAAATAGACTATATCTGCCTTGGTGGCTGGTTTGACATCTTTAGGTAGCCATTTAGGGCGATTAGCGTGGGGCGAGCCATAGCGGTTATGACTGTTGCTGATATTTTCTGCTATCTTCTTTTGTTCCGGCGCCGGCCCTAGACCCTTCTCAACGAGTCTGGCTCTAAGGGTCTCCATTACCAGTAATGGCTCTAGATCTAGATTACGCTTGCAACCAACATCACAGGCACCGCACAGTTGGCACTTATATATTGCATCCAGAAGCTGGGGAGTGTAATCCAGCTTGCCATCCATTAACATAATAGCAAGTCTCTCTCGTCCATAGGCTGAATAGGCATCAAATAAATACCTGGCGATGCTCGGGCATTTATAGGCGAATCTGATACTTGTCAGGTAGATATGGTCTACCCACTTGCAACCCCCGCACCGGATGCAGCGTTCAGCATCGTATCTATAGTCCTCAAGAGTCATCGTCATCTAGTTTTACCTCCATTTAATCTAGAAGCACAGATTGCCGGGACACATAATGTTATTGGGGTCAAAAAGGTGCTTAACCTTCTTTAGTATGGCTGTATAGCTGGCAGCTTTATCATAAACAAGCTCAGACAGTATTCCATAGGGTCGGGTAAACAGGGCATCCATATTTAGTAGCAGCTTAGCTGTTTGTTCATAGAGCTGGCTAACCCGCTCCACCTCATCAGGTTCGTCCGGGTTATAATAGAAGTTAAATTCACAACGGCAAGCCCTTCCTTGTTCGATAGGCTGTATATAGCAGCCCATCTCATCTATGGGGTAGTCCAACTCTGCGGCTACTTGATTTGCTGCCATAATATATTGTGGCACATACTCTAATTTGGTAATGAAGAAGAGGTCCTGACAGCCACCTCTAAATAGATGCTTCCAGTAAGTCTTTTCCTTAGGCCATGGTTGGCGTAACATATCAGGTAGCCTTTTTTCAACGCCTATAGCCCCCGGGATTACTTGCCGTATTTCAACTATTCTGGGGAATTGTGAACCTACCTCGGCTAGAGCTTCCTCTTCATACTCTAGTTTCTCCTCTGGTCGTCTGGGTCCGCCACTAAGCACAAGGATAAATAGCCACTCAGGTAGTGACCGATATAGCGCTTCAAAATCCCCTGGCCACTTTTCGGCTAGCATAATGGCGGTGTTCAGCTTATCTAGTATCAGGCATTCGTTACCAATCATCCGTCTCTGGATGGCGTATGTTGGCTCTATAGCATCTTCAATATTACTAAACGGGATAAAATAGGTCTTATCCAACTTGGGTAGATATTCGAACTTTAAGTTTATCCAGGTTACCACCCCCATCGTCCCTTGGGCTCCCTGGAGAAGGCGAAACCAGTCAAGCCCCGGACCGTGGGTGTAGCCACCTTTGACCGGAGAATCGTCAGGGTAACCCGGGGTGCTTGCAGAACCAGTACGGAAAATATCTCCATTAGGCCATACCACTTCTGTAGTCATATGTGGTTCAGCGTATTCATATCTGGGATTAACCGGTAGGTCTCGTTCTAACCAGCTAGTCAGGACTGAGTTTAATGAATGGGGGAGGAGGGGAATCATACATCTGTAGTCAAGCTTGGCTAACTCTGATTGAAGCTGCTCCCAGGTTACTCCGGGCTCAAGTCTTACCAGCCTGTCTGGTTCGTTAATCTCCAATATCTTGTTCATTCTTCTCAGGTCAAGGATAATGCCACCTTGAGAGGGTATGGTGGCACCATAGAAGTGTATCGCTGAGCTAACCGGTATTACCGGTGTCTTGTATTCGTTAGCCAGTCTAAGAATCTGTTGAATTTCCTTGGAATTTTTTGGTCTAACTACATAATCAGGCATTCCCGGTGGGGTAAGACTATAGTCCTTAGAGTATGGCTCCACACCCTTCGGACTATCAAAGACATTGCCATCCCCGACTATTTCACGCAGGCTTTGCCCTAGCTGCATAATTTAAACCTCCTTCTTGAGTCACGCCTGTGGTTTGGATGTTAGCAAATCTGAATATCCATTGTCAATATCTAGTCTTTTCAAGCCCCCGGCTAAGTGAGAATAACACGGGTGATTTTCGGGGTCAACCTTAAGCTTTTTTTAGATGGGTGTTTAGCCTTCTTGTCTTATAAAGTCAGGTGTGATATACTAACAACCGTTATTGTCAGACCGGGAGGACAATGATTGCTGGCTAACTATGGTTATATCGGGTTATTTCTTATAGTTGCCATTTTGTTTGCTGTTATCACCCTTTCTCTCCCCATTTTCCTTAGATTTATCCGTATTGTTCCCAGGAAGCCTAATCCTATTAAAAGTTCCACCTATGAATGTGGCATGGAGACCATAGGTAAGTCATGGGTTCAATTTAATTTTCACTACTATTTTTATGCCCTCATATTTTTAGCTCTTGATGTCCTGGTTATTTTTCTCTACCCGTGGGCAGTTGACATTAGGCAACTGGGGGGCTCTGGTCTTATTGCGGCTACTATTTTTATCTTCATTATCGTTGTCGGCTATATCTACGCCTGGAGGAAGAAGGTTCTGGAATGGAAGTAGACATAACCAAAACATATGTCTATTCTGATGCAGAGCTTGATAGGGCTGAGGGTGAGGCTATAGAGGCACTAAAGACGCACTCCCAGCAGCCTATCCCTGACCCAGATAGATGGCTGGACGAGGAGCTCAAGCGCAATATCTTGCTGACTTCACTGGATGTGGCGATTAACTGGGCACGGCGCTCTTCACTATGGCCGGTGGTTTGTTTTCCTGCCTGCTGCGCCTTTGAATTTATCACTACCGCCGCCTCTCGTTTTGATATCTCCCGCTTTGGCATGGAAATCATCCGTGCCTCACCACGCCAGGCTGACCTGATGATTACCGCCGGGACACTGACTTGGAAGATGGCGCCCCAGGTAAGGCGAATCTACGACCAGATGGCTGAGCCGAAATGGGTGATAGCCATGGGGGCTTGCGGCATCAGCGGCGGCATTTTCGCCTCTTCTTATAGTGTGGTTCCAGGATATAACCGCATAATTCCGGTTGATGTCTATGTGCCCGGTTGCCCGCCCCGCCCTGAAGCCCTGCTTTATGGGATACAGATGCTACATCATAAGATAGCTAAAAGAAGCATTGTAATTGAGAGATAAGTAAAGGAAATAAGGATGACCATTTCTCTGCTAGGTTTGGAGGTTGCTAAGCAAATAACAGAGCGTTTCCCTGACGCCGTTTTCGAGGTGAGTGACACCTCTGTGGTCGTCAAGAGTGACTCCCTCTTTGATGTAGCTCAATTCCTCAAGACTACACCCGGTCTTGACTTTGATTACCTTACCGCTATTACTGCCGTTGATTATTATGACTATTTTGAGGCGGTCTATCAGCTAACCTCAATGAAGCATAACCACAGCCTGGTGGTGAAGACCCGATGTTATGGTCGGGAGAATCCCGCGCTTCCTTCGGTGGTCAGTTTGTGGCGGGGAGCCGATTTTCAGGAGCGGGAGATTTATGACCTTATGGGAATTAGTTTTGACGGTCACCCCAATCTGAAGCCTATCTTTCTCTGGAAAGGGTTTGACGGACACCCGTTGCGTAAGGATTATTTGTGAGGAAATCGCCCTGATGGGGTGTCAGAGAGGGGCGAAGCCCCTCTCAAAAGACTCCTTCCCCCTCCCTTGTAAGGGAGGGGGATAAAGGGGGAGGGTTGCTAAGTAAATATCTAAAGGGGATGGACACCAGTAGAAAATGGCGCTTAAAACTGAACCCTTTGTTATCAATATAGGTCCGGTGCACCCGAGCACCCATGGGGTGTTCCGGATGAGGACGACCCTTGATGGGGAAGTCATTGTTGATATGGAGCCAGTCTTTGGCTATCTTCACCGCGGGATTGAGAAGCTGGCTGAAGAGCGAACCTATACCGGGGTTATTCCGCTAACTGACAGGCTGGACTACCTGGCCTCAATGAGCAACAATCTAGCTTATGTTCTGGCGGTGGAGAAGCTGGCTGGAATTCCTGTTCCAGAGCGGGCTGAATATCTCCGGGTTATTATGGCTGAATTACAGCGTATTGCTAGTCATCTGATAGGTGTTGGTGCCTTTTTGAATGATTGTGGCGCCTTTATGACTCCCATCCTGTATATGATCCGGGAAAGGGAGAAGATTTTAGACCTATTTGAGATGGTTAGTGGTCAGCGGCTTACCTATAACTATATGCGGGTTGGCGGGGTAAGTCATGATATCCCTGAGGAATTTTTGCCTGCCCTGGATAAATTTGTTAAGGTAATGCCCGGTTTTATTGATGAGTATGACCAGCTTTTGGCTGAGAATGAGATACTGCTGGCTCGGAGCAAGGGCGTAGGCATTCTACCTGAAGAGCTAGCCATTAATATCTCTGCCAGCGGTCCGGTGCTTCGTGCCAGTGGTGTTGAGTGGGATATTCGCAAAGTAGACCCGTACTCCATTTATGACCGCTTTGAATTTGATATTCCCACCGGTGCTGCTGGTGACTGCTATGACCGCTACCGGGTAAGAATTCAGGAGATGCGCCAGAGCGTGCGTATCTTAAAGCAGGCTACGGAGCAATTACCCCAGGGTGAGGTAAGAAGTGAAGTACCCCATCTAATTCACCCGCCAGTGGGGGAAGCCTACGGGCGTATTGAAGCCCCTAAGGGTGAGCTTGGATTCTATCTGGTATCAGACAATTCTATTGCACCTTATCGCTTCCATATCAGGGCACCAAGCTTAATCAACCTGACCGCTTTGCGGGATATGATGGTTGGCTGGAAGGTGGCTGACGCCATAATCATCTTTGGTAGTATTGATGTTTGTATGGGTGAGGTTGATAGATAGTGATGATATTAAATCATAGCCTTTACTTAACCCAGTATTCGCAAACCCTCCCCCCCGACTGGCCAGGGGGGTTCTGGTGGCATTGGCTGTTGTTTACCGTTGTCATCATAGTTTTTGTTCTGGCTATGGTTATGGGCTTTATCTGGTTTGAGCGAAGGGCTATGGGGCGTATGCAGGCGCGCCTTGGTCCCAACCGAACTGGTCCCTTCGGTCTGCTTCAACCGGTAGCTGATGTCATTAAGATATTGATTAAGGAGGACATTGTCCCGGCTAAAGGTGATAAGTGGGTTCACTGGCTGGCTCCAGTGGTTGCCCTTGTCCCGGTACTGATGATTTTTGCTGTGGTGCCCTTCCAGGATGGGGCACTACTGGCTGACCTGAATATCGGCATCCTTTACGTGGTGGCGATTAGCTCAGTGGCAACAGTAGGGATATTTATGGCTGGGTGGGGCTCGAGTAATAAGTATTCCCTCCTCAGTGCCATGCGTGTTGTAGCTTCAGTGATAAGTTATGAGATTCCCGTGGTGCTATCCATAGTTGGTGTAATACTCATAGCTGGCTCCCTATCTCTTAACCAGATTGTGCTGGCTCAGGATATTCCCTTTATTTTGTTGCAGCCCCTGGGCTTTTTTCTCTTTTTCATCGGTGGCTGTGCTGAGATTAATCGTGCTCCCTTTGACCTCATGGAGGCTGATTCAGAGATTGTGGCTGGCTTTCATATCGAATACTCCGGGATGAAGTTCGCCTTGTTCTATCTGGTGGAATATGCTGAAGCCTTGGTTATTTCAGCCATAGTTACTACTCTCTTCCTTAGTGGTTGGAGAGGTCCGGTGTTGCCGCCATGGCTCTGGTTTTTGATTAAGACTACGGCTGTATTCTTTGTTATAGTTTGGGTGCGGACGACGGTGCCTCGGGTTAGAATAGACCAGCTAATGGCGCTTGCCTGGAAGTTCCTCCTTCCCTTAGCTTTGATTAACCTAGTTATCACCGCTATAGAAGTAGTTGTCTGGCCAGAGGTTTTACCCTGGACGGTAATATTTTTGAACCTGGCTATAATGGCAGTATTGGTAGTGCTATGGTCTAGATTTTTCAGGTTAGGATGGGGTAGAGTTGAAGCTTGAACGATATGGAAAAGGCATCGCCAAAGGCATGGCATTGACCTTGAAGCACCTGTTTCGCCGGCCTATTACCACCCAGTATCCTGAAGAGAGGCTTACCACCTCTCGTCGGATTCGGGGTAATGAGCTTGTCTGGGATAAAGAAAAGTGCACCGGTTGCGCTACCTGTGCCAAGAGCTGTCCCCAGGGCGCTATCCAGATTGTGACCTCAGTTAGTGCCGAGGAAAATAAATATGAAGTCGAGAAGTTTGAGGTAGATACCGGGTACTGCATCTTTTGTGGCTTATGCGTTGAATCTTGTCCCTATGAGGCATTGTTTATGGGTTATGCTTACGAGCGGGCTAGATATCGGCGACAGGAACTGGTATTGACTAGGGAGGATTTGCTATTGTCAGATGAGAGGCAACCCAGTGGCTATGCCCGACCTAAAATTGAGGCAGCCTTACCTCAGCAGACTTTACTTCTTGACCGGGATAAAGTGAGGGAGTGATGGGTCTGGAAATTGCTTTTTGGGTATTAGCTGTAGTAGGTATTGGCGCCGCTTTGGCTGTAGTTTTACTTAATGATATTTTCCGGGCGGCTCTTTGTTTAATCCTGTGCTTTCTGGCAGTGGCTGGAATCTATGTCACCCTTAGTGCCGACTTTCTGGCGGCAGTGCAGGTTCTGATTTATGTTGGCGCCATATCGGTATTAATTATTTTGGCTATCATGCTAACCAGGGAAGTTCAGCGGGGTAGTCCTACCAGTAAACTACGAATTCCAGCTTTTGTTGTGGCTATATTATTTTTAGGGGTGGTGGGTTTTGCCATGCTTAATACCCCGTGGCAGGTATCTGTAGACCCGCCCCTGGAGCCTACCACACCTGCTCTTGCTGGATTGCTTTTCGGTGAGGGCGGCTTTATCTTAGCCGTGGAGATTGCCGCCGTCCTGTTGCTAGCCGCCATTTTAGGAGCTATCGTTTTAGTTAGGGAGAAATAGCCCGGAGGAGTGTCAGAGAGAGGCGAATACGGGGTTCCCGCAAAAACAAAGTTTTTGTGGGGTAAAAATCCTCTCTCACAAAACCAATTCCCCCTTTCCTTTTGAAGGAGAGGGGGATACAGGGGGTGAGGTAGATAAACATTCTCTTAGAGCATTACCTTATACTGTCAGCCATTCTCTTCTCTATCGGGCTATATGGGGCTCTGGCTAAAAGAAGTGCCATAGTCATCCTGATGTCTATTGAGATTATGCTGGTTGCGGTGAGTATCGCTATGGTTGCCTTCTCCCGGTATATTGTGCCACTGCTATTAACCGGGCAGGTTTTTGTTATTTTCATTATGGTGGTGGCGGCGGCTGAGGCGGCAGTTGGTCTAGCCATAATAATAGCTATCTATCGTAGCCGTGAAACTATAGATGCCACCAAAATCGACTTGATGAAATGGTAGTTTAAATTTGTAAAGGGGGTAGATGGAAGGGGCGAAGCCCCTTCACAGATAATCCTTCCCCCTCTCCTTTGAAGGAGAGGGGGATACAGGGGGTGAGGTTGATAATCAATGTGGGTAGAGGTTAAAAAAGCACCGAACTTAATGATGGCTGAGATGTGGAAGGAACTCTTTGAGGGGGAAGGGATTCCCACCCGCATTCTACCAGCATCTGGCGAAGTACCGGGGCGCGAATTAACTACTTATCTTGTCCTGGTGCCTGAAGACAAAAAGCATGTTATTGAAGAGGTGTTAAGGAAGCTGTGATGCCGTATCAAGCAGTTTGGCTTATTTTTCTGCTGCCGCTTTTCTCATTCATAATAATATCTCTATTTATCAGACCCTTCCTCAATCATAAGCCCAAGCTTAGTGGTTACATTATTATCACCTCTCTTCTAGCTTCCTTTGGTCTGTCTATCTGGGCACTAACCGGGGTGCTGGCTGCTCCGGGTCATCAGCTACTAATACCTGATATAAACTGGGTGATTATTGAGGACGGGGTTACCATTCACCTCGGGTTAATAATGGATTCGCTAACGGCGGTGATGCTCATTGTCGTTATCGTAGTCAGCCTGATGGTGCAGATTTATTCGCAGGGTTATATGCATGGCGACCCCGGTTATCACCGCTACTTCGCCTTTATGTCACTATTCACCGCATCAATGCTGGGCTTGGTTCTGGCGGATAATCTGCTTTTCATGTTTGTATTCTGGGAGCTGGTTGGCTTATGCTCTTACCTTCTTATTGGCTTCTGGTTTCATCGCCCGGCGGCACGTAATGCGGCGACAAAGGCTTTTGTTGTCACCCGGCTTGGTGACTTTGGCTTTCTGGCGGCTATCCTGGTGCTCTATTACAATACTGGCACCTTTGATATTGCTGAACTGCATGGCTTGGCTATAGCCGGGACTCTAGCTGGCACCACTCTAACCTGGGCAGCTATTGGCATCTTTTCTGGTGCTGTCGGCAAGTCAGCTCAATTCCCGCTCCATGTATGGCTGCCGGATGCTATGGAGGGTCCGACCCCGGTCAGCGCCTTAATCCATGCTGCCACTATGGTGGCGGCTGGTGTCTTTCTGGTGGCTCGCACCTTCCCCCTCTTTGCCCACTCGGTAGAGGCATTAACCACGGTGGCTATCATCGGCGGCTTTACTGCTATCTTTGCCGCTACCATGGGTCTGGTGATGACCGATATTAAACGAGTCCTGGCTTATTCTACCATCAGTCAGCTTGGCTATATGATGCTGGGGCTGGGGGCTGGCGGTATAGCTATTGGTATTTTCCACCTGTTTAATCATGCCTTCTTCAAGGCACTACTGTTTCTAGGAGCCGGCAGTGTCAACCATGCCACCGGGACATTTGATATGCGTGAGATGGGTGGACTGCGTAAGTTTATGCCGTGGACATATGCCACCTTTGTTATTGCCTCGCTGAGCATCGCTGGCATCTGGCCGCTTGCCGGGTTCTGGAGTAAGGACGAGATATTAGCCAGTTCCCTGGGAAGCCAACCCATCTTATTTTATCTAGCCATGATTACTGTATTTATGACTGCCTTTTACATGTTCCGGGTAGTATTTTTGACCTTCGGTGGTGAGTATCGCGGCGGCAGCCCGGAGGCTCATGGCAAACCGCATGAATCGCCACCGGTTATGGTTACGCCTATGGTGATTCTGGCGATACTGGCGGTGGTTTCCGGCCTCTGGAATGTTACCGGCGCCTTTGGTGCATTTCTTGGTCATGGCGAGACACATGGCTTCGTTGCCGGATTTTTCGGTATTTTAGCTCATCCATTACCCTGGCTCTCATTAATACTGGCTGGTCTGGGCATTCTTTTAGCTTATGCTATATATAGCGCTAAATGGCTGTCGGCAGAACGGATACGCGGGCTCTTTTCTCCGTTGCATACTTTATTCTATAGAAAATACTGGTTTGACGAGCTTTATGAGAATGTCTTTGTTGGTAGGGTTTTAATCAATGGATTTTTTGCCGGCTTACAGCAATTTGATGCCGGTGGTGTGGATGGGGCAGTAAACGGAGTCGCCAGCGGGGCTATAGCTACCGGCAGAGCCATCCGCAGGGCACAGACCGGTCAGCTTCAACTTTACGGACTGTTTATTGGCATAGGCGTTCTGGCGATTGTTCTCTGCCTTTATTTCTTTGGTTGAAAATTTAGGAGGAAGTTTGAAGGGGCGAAGCCCCTTCAAGAACAATCCCTCTCCTGTGGAGGAGGAAAGGCTGAAGGAGTATATACTATAGGAGAGTCAAAGAGAGGCTCCGCCTCTCTTACATAACCAATTCCCCCTCCCTTATAAAGGGAGGGGGATAAAGGGGGAGGGTTGATAAAGAATCTCTATAGGAGTCAGAATAGTTGAGTTTTAATTATCTGTCAACCATAATCTTTCTGCCGGTAGTCGGGGCGATTTTGATTGCGTTCCTGCCCGGCTTGTCAGCGCGGGTAATTAAGCGAATTGCTGCCGTTTTTACCTTTGCTGCGCTGGCTCTGTCTCTCTTTCTCTTTGCCATTTTTGACCGGTCGTTGGCGGCTGCCGGGATAATCCAGTTTGAGGAAAAGCTATCCTGGATTCCAGCAATTAACGCTCATTACCATCTGGGCGTTGACGGTCTGAGTTTACCCCTGGTGATATTGATGGCCTTCCTTGGTTTTCTGGTAGTCCTCATTTCGTGGAAAATTGACCTGAGACCTCGGGAGTATTTTGCCTGGCTCCTACTTTTGGAAACAAGCATCCTGGGGGTATTTTGCTCCCTCGACCTTTTGCTCTTCTTCCTCTTCTGGGAGATAGAGGTTATTCCGATGTATTTCTTAGTCTCCATCTGGGGGACGGGCAGGAAGGAATACTCGGCGATAAAGTATGTTGTTTATACTTTATTTGGCAGTGCTATGATGCTGGCTGGCATCCTTAGCCTGTATTTTACCACCGGCAGTCTTAGTATGGTGGAGATAGCCCAGAGTGGGATTGGCTCATTTACTGCCGTCATCCCGATAGTGGCAATCTTCTTCCTCCTGCTTATTGGCTTTGCCGTCAAGCTGCCTGTCTTCCCACTGCACACCTGGCTGCCTGATGCCCATACCGATGCCCCGACTGCGGTCAGCGTAGTGCTGGCTGGGGCACTACTCAAGATGGGTGGCTACGGGATGATTCGCCTGTGTGTAACTATTTTCCCACAGGTTGCCAAGGCTTATGCGCCGTTTCTAGCTGCCTTAGCCGTAGTTAGTGTCCTCTATGGGGCAGCGGTAACTATGAGGCAGACAGACCTGAAGCGGCTTATTGCATATAGTAGTATCAGCCATATGGGCTATGTGCTATTGGGCGTCTTTGCGTTAACTCAGGTGAGTCTGGTTGGAGCCAGCTTACAGATGTTTAGTCATGGCATTATTACCGGGCTTTTGTTTGCTATGGCAGGACTGCTGATGCACAATGCCGGTGAGCGTGACCTCAGGAAGCTTGGCGGTCTGGCGCGGCAGATGCCGATTATCGCTGTCACCTTCTCGGTAGCTGGTCTGGCTGCTTTGGGATTGCCTACCACCAGCGGTTTTGCTGCTGAGTTTCTGGTTTTTGTCGGTAGCTTCACCTCTACCATCGTCCCTGGAATTCAAGTTTGCACCATCCTTGCCATCCTGGGGGTGGTTATTACCGCCGGCTATATACTGTGGATGTTGCAGCGGGTATTTTACGGTCCGGTATTGGAGCAGTTTAATGGTGTGGCTGATGCCGATGTTCTGGAAAGGGTATATATCTTTACCCTTATCGCCGTGATTATGCTGGTCGGTATCTATCCGGCAATTCTAACCGATGTTATTAAAACTGGCGTCATGCCCGTAATTCAGTTATTAGGAGGGTAAAGGAGTAAGCCTTTGAATCTTGGACTACTAGCACCGGAGCTTAGCCTAGCTGGCACTGCCATAGTGGTAATTTTGCTTGACCTTTTTATCCAGCGCAAGGGGTGGCTGGTAATAGTCAGCCTAGCTGGACTGGTGGTATCTGCTGGTCTCAGCTTAGCTATGTGGGGAGGCAGTTCTCAGGCTATCTTCAACAATATGCTGGCGGTGGATAATTTTGCCCTGTTCTTTAAGCTGCTATTTTTGGGCATTGCGGCTCTGGTTATTCTCGCTTCTACTGATTATGTATCCAAGTTTGCCCGCTTTCAGGGTGAATATTATGCCCTGGTGCTTTTATCGGCGCTGGGCATGATGCTGATGGCAGCTACCACCGAGCTAATCTCTATCTATATTGCCCTGGAGCTGACCAGTATCTGCCTCTATGTTCTGGTTGGCTTTCTAAAAGACCGGAAATCTAGCGAAGCCTCACTTAAGTACCTGTTGCTTGGTGCCATAGCCTCGGCGGTGCTGCTCTATGGCATGGCACTGGTTTTTGGCTTTACCGGGAAGACGCAGCTGGGTGAGATTGCCCAGGTTATCCAGGCTATGTCGCCACAAACCCTTTTAGCCAGTCCAGCCCTTATTTTAGGCATAGTGCTATTAGTAGCTGGCTTTGGCTTCAAGATTGCGGCTATTCCCTTCCATATGTGGGTGCCTGATGTTTACGAGGGAGCACCGACGCCAATTACTGCCTATCTCTCCGTGGCTAGTAAGGCCGCCGGCTTTGCCATTATATTGCGTGTTTTTTACACTGCCTTCGGGTCTCCTGAATTGCTGAGCCAGGTTAACTGGGGGTTAATCTTTGCTGTGTTGGCTGCTATTGGTATGACCCTGGGTAATGTCGTCGCCATTCCCCAGACTAACATCAAGCGTATGCTGGGTTACTCCAGCATAGCTCAGGCTGGCTACCTTATGGTGGGGCTAGCCACTATGGGACTTTCTCCAGTCACTGATATTCTGGGACGAAGTGGTCTACTTTTCTTTTTAGCCAGCTATGCTTTAACCAATTTGGGCGCCTTTATTGCTATTATCGCTATCTCCAATAAGCTTGATAGCGACAAGATTGATGATTATTCAGGCATGGGCAAGCGGGCTCCACTACTGGCTCTAGCCCTCACCCTGTGTCTTATTTCTCTCATTGGCATGCCCCCCGCCGCCGGGTTTATGGCTAAGTTCTATATCTTTAGTGGCGCAGTGCAACATGGCTTGTTGTGGCTGGTGATAATTGCGGTGATAAATAGCGTAATATCAGCCTACTACTATCTCCGGGTGGTAAAGGTAATGTGGCTTGGCGAGCCAGTCTCTGAGGAAAAAGTGCCCTCTTCTGGAGCACTAAGGCTGGCTCTATCCCTCTCCTGCCTTGGCGTGTTACTTCTCGGCATTATCCCCGGCTTTGTAATGAGGCTAGCTGAGGTGGCAGCTAAGATGCTGACTTTTTAGCTCGTTTCCCGTCTAGTTAGAGCTATGAGCAGAGCCGATATAAACATCACCACTGCCCCCAGTAAGAAAGCCATAAAATAACTGTTAGTAGCATCAAAAATGAGCCCGCCTATAGCCGGACCAAGCGCTCCTCCAACTCCAAAACCAATGTCCAGCGCACCCAATATCGCACCCATGTTGCGTAATCCAAAAGTATCCCCAATTAGTGCTGCTATGCTGGGGCCAAGACCCCCATAGGCAAGGCCATAAAATAAGGCAAACAGATAGAGCATCCATAAGTCCTGTGACCACATTAGCCATACCATGGCTCCAGCCTGAAGTAGTGCGCAGATGATGGCGGTCGGTTTCCTGCCTATTCTATCGGAAACAGTGCCCATTAGCACTCTGCCTACAATAGACAATCCGCCTACCAGACTCAGAACAGCCGCTGCCTCCCCGGCGGAAAAACCTATATCCGTAACATGAGGCACAAGGTGGGTAAATACTAAAAACATGTTAGAAGCAAGAAATAACCAGACAAACGTAATAAGCCAGAAAGTCTTGGTTCTGAGTGTCTGTAGTAGCAAAAGGTCAGCCGGCTGGATGCTTTCTTCTTTATTTTTTATATCCTTTGAAAGTGAATCTAACCCATCGGGTAGAGCTCCAATTTCATACGGGTCCTTTTTTAACAGCCTGGATAGAGGGAACACAATTAACCAGGTAATCACTCCTATAATGATAAATGCCATACGCCAATCGAAGTTGGAAATAAGGAAGGTAGCAAACGGTGCTATAACAAATATTCCCAACCCAGCTCCTGAGCTAGCTATACCCAAAGCCAAACCCCGCTTTTTATCAAACCACCTTGAGACTGTTGACATCATCACTACAAACATGGCACTACTTCCCATAGATAATAGCAGGCTATAAGTTATGAATAACTGCCACATAGAGTTGGTCTGACTGGTTAGCAACAAGCTCAAGCCAGTCAATAAACCTATTAGGAAGAGAACGATTCTCGGTCCGTACCTATCTGAAGCCAAGCCACCTAAAATAGCAAATACGGGGGAAAGCACCATATGAACGGAGAAGATACCGGAGGTAACCATTCGAGTCAGGTCAAACTCACTCTCTATGGATTTAAAGAAGATACCAAAAGAAAAGCGTATACCAAAAATAGTGGTGCCAATAACAAGAAAAGCCACTGCCACCACCCAACCGTAAAATAGCTTATCTTTAATCCTCGAAGGTGATAGCAACGATATACCCTCCTGGCTAAAAAGCTATTATATACCGTCTTCTATCCATATAGCTAGGGGTCTCCCCCAATAGGTGCCTGCAATTAGCCTTTTTAACTGATTTATGGTGTATAATGACGTTGAAATGGCAGACAAAGTTCATAAAGAGAAAATTATAGATGAAGGAGGGATTATGGCTCATATCTCAGCAGAATTAAAAACCTCTATGGAGAACTCTCCTTATGGTCGCCGGCTAGGGTTTCGTTTGCTTGAACTCTCTGAAGGCTACGCCAGGGTGGCGGTTACTCTCCGCCCTGAGCACAACAATTTTCTTGGCATGACTGACGGGGGTTTGGTCATGTCCCTTGCCGACTATGCTTTTGCTTGTTCCTGCAATACCTTCGGGCAGGTCAGAGTGGCGGCGCAGTTCAGCACCCACTTTATATCCGCTCCGACTGTGAAAGGTGAACTTTTGGCTGAAGGTAGAACTATTCATGCTGGCAAGACTATGGCTTTGACGGAGATAAGTGTTACTGATGCCAGCGGAAAGGTTATTGCCAAAGCTACCGGTACCGCTATCACTAAACCAAACCAAAGCCCGGTAATAAAGTAAAGGCATACATATTGACAATCCCCCTAAATCAGGACTAGGATTAATCGTCGATGACATAAGGAGGTGAAAGATGCCATCGGATTGGGTATGTCCGTTCTTTCCAAATTTAGCCATATTTTGGCTCCTAATATCTCTAGCTGTGGCGTGGTCAATGGCGTGGAAGGGTGTAGCCCTGTGGCGGGCTGGTAGAAACGCTCACCTTGTCTGGTTTATAGTCCTGTTCATAGTTAATACACTGGGAATCTTGGAAATAATATATATCTTCGCCTTCAGCCGAAAGGAAGAATAATCTCAGTGCTCTTTTTATCCAGGGTGGTAGCCGGTGAATAGAACCAGAGGCTTTATTAATCTGAATAGGTTTAAGTCGGGCAGAGCTATAAAACGGCTCGGCAAGGCGGTATATGATAAGCGTAGAAATAGACAGAGGAAAGCGAAGGGTTAAGAAATGAGTCAAGGACGTCTTCGCACCCTCTACATCTTACTTGGGGTTGGTATCCTTGTAATCTGTGTCGGCTTAGCTTTCCTTTTTATGCAAGCATGCTGAGGATGAACCACAGAGGAGGTAAGTCATGAGCTGGATTGGCGATAAGACGGAAAGGTTTAGAGACGTGCCAAATCCCTACTTCTCAATGCACATCACCGGTAAGTTTCTGTTTGGTATGGGGTTAGGTGTGCTACTGGCTACTTGGCTGCCAGTATGGACGGGCTGGATATTCATTGTTGCTGCTTTGCTGATAGCCATACCAAGTGTCAGAATTGTTCTGGGGGGTGAGAGGAAATGAACGGGAAATTAAGCTGGATAATATTTTGGGGATTAGTAGGGGTTTTCATTGTGCTTTTTGGTATGATAGCATGTCCTCCCCCGTTGCTTCCAAGAGTGATTAGAAGTGGTTTGTTTTTGTTTATTATCTCTGGTGCTTTATTACTCTCACTAGGTATAACATTTTTAGTGCTGACTATAAAGGGAAAGACAAAGGGAATATCCAGAAAGTTTCAATTATTAACTGGAGCTTCTGCTATAGGGATTCCAGGTAGCATCCTTTTACACAATGCCATTTATGGTCTGTTTATTTACTTTTTTGGCGCAGAGTTTTGGAATGGAGGAGACGAGCCTTTCTTCTTCATCATGGCAATCTTTGTATGTCCATTAGGGTTTTTAGTTGGGGCTGTGGGTAGTATAGTCCTCGCCATAAGAAGGCGGAGGATGGCGAAAAAATCACCATCTAGCCCACAGTAACCAGTAGCTGCTCAAATTCTAGCCTTGACACTCAAAGTTGGCAATGATACACTTCCTTTGTTCCTAGAAGTGAAGTCGTCTTTATTGGTGGAAAGTAGGTTATAATTGTGAAAAGGGTTGGTATTCTCTATCACCCGATGATTAAGGCTGCCTATGCTCTGGCTGGGAAGCTGGACGAATTTTTAGGCGCCAAGGGCATTTCTGCTTGGCTGTGTTCCGCCTGGGAAGGAGAAAAAGCCAGGGCTCAAGTAGCTGGGACAGACTTAATCCTTAGTATTGGTGGTGACGGCACTATTCTACGCGCAGTTCAGGCGGTAGTTCCCGGCTCAACCCCTGTTACCGGGATAAATTTAGGTAAGCTAGGATTTATGACCGAACTCAGCGCTGGTGATGCCGTGGAGAAGCTACCTGCATTGCTGGCTGGGGAGGGTTGGATTGATGAGCGGGCTATGCTTGAGGCAGAGCTCTCGCCTACTACAGACCGCATATTTTATGCCCTGAATGATGTAGTGGTGGCGCGGGGGGCAATAGCCCGGGTGGTCTATGTAGAAGCCAGTATTGACGGTGAGCCAGTGACCACCTATAAAGCTGATGGGGTGATTGTGGCTACAGCCACTGGCAGCACCGGTTATTCACTGGCGGCCGGTGGACCTATCCTTCATCCGCAGGCTAAGGAGTTTCTGTTGTTACCCCTACTACCTCACCTTAGTTCAGCTTACACCCTGGTATTACCCTCTACCGCAGTAGCCAAGCTGCGGATTGATACCGCTCATCAGGCAGCCTTGAGCATTGATGGCCATATAAATTTGCCCCTGACCAGCGGCGCCACTATTACTGTAAAGCATAGTCGTCATACAGCTAGATTTTTGAGAATTCATCCGGAGACCTCTTTCTATAGCTCTCTGGAGCAAAGGTTGAAAGGGAAGCAATAGGTTGAAGATAGAAAAAGCCAGAATTAGTGACGTACCCCAGATGCAGCAGCTAATTAACTATTTTGCTGATAAGGATGAGATGCTAGCCCGTTCGCTGAGCGAGATATATGAAAATATCAGGGATTACTTTGTAGTTAGACAGGGTGAGCGAGTGATTGCCTGCACAGCACTGCACGTTAGCTGGTCAGACCTAGCTGAGATAAAGTCACTGGCGGTGGCTGAGGATAGCCAGAAACAGGGGATTGGCGACCAGTTAGTAGAAGCCTGTCTCAGCGAGGCTAGGGAGCTTGGTGTTGCCATTATCTTTTGCCTGACCTATAAGCCAGCCTTCTTTGAGAGGTTTGGCTTTTTGCAGGTAGATAAGATGGAGCTGCCACGCAAGGTCTGGACCGAGTGTTACCGTTGCCCTAAGTTCCCCAATTGTGACGAGGTAGCTCTTATCTATAACTTACCGGCAGGAGTTTAACTTGGCTGGGGAAAAGACGCTATCTAGCCAACTAATCTACGACGGGCGGGCAATAAAGCTACGGGTTGATACCGTCAAGATGCCTAGTGGGCGGGAAACCACGCGGGAAATTGTGGAGCATAGTGACTGTGTCGCTATTATAGCCGTTGATGCCGATAATAATGTGCTGCTGGTTAATCAATTTCGCAAGTCGGTGGAGAAGGAGCTGCTGGAGATACCGGCTGGTGGCATTGAGTCTGGTGAAGACGCGGTGGCTACTGTTTGTCGCGAGTTACGCGAGGAGACAGGCTACCTGCCGAGAAGGGTGGAGAGGTTAGGCGGCTTCTACTCTACACCAGGTTACTGCACTGAATACCTTCATCTCTATCTGGCTACTGACCTTATTTCCAGCCCGCTCCGTGCTGAGGATACAGAGAATATTAAATTAATCCGGACGCCGATTGGTCAGATTTCCAGCCTTATTACCTCAGGCAGCATTTGTGATGCCAAGAGCATCGCCGGGTTGCTTATCTTCCTTGAGTATCAGAAATCAGCCCAAATCGTCTGACAGCCTTCGACCGCCAAGAAGGTGCATGTGGAGGTGGGGCACTAACTGTCCTCCTTCCTCACCACAGCTCATTACTAGGCGATAGCCACTTTCAGAGATACCTTCCCTTTTTGCTAGCTGATTAGCAATATTTACCATGTGTCCTATAAGAGGTGACTCTGCTTCAGTTAGATGGGCAAGGGAAAGGATATGCTTTTTAGGGATGATAAGTAGATGCGTAGGTGCCTTAGGATTGATATCGGGGAAAACAATCACTGCTTCATCCTGGTAAACGATTTCACTGGGCACCTTACCGGCTATAATTTGACAGAAGATACAATCCATTTTCCCTGGTTATTAACCTCCCCATTGGCATTGTGTTATCTGCCTAACTCTCTCACCCTACTTTGGCTTCTCCAGTTTTTCAATCACGGCGTCGGCTACCTGTGAGGTGCCTACTATTTGGTCACTTGGGGCACCAGGCTTCAAGTCATAGGTAACACTCTTACTCTCAACAATAACTTTAGCTATGGCTTTTTCCAGCCTATCAGCCGCTTTTACCTCTCCAAGGTGGCGGAGCATCATTACCCCCGACAGCATTGATGCCATAGGATTGACCTTATTTTGTCCGGCATATTTAGGGGCACTGCCGTGTGTCGGCTCGAAGATAGCTATATCATCACCCAGATTGGCCCCGGGGGCTACCCCCAGCCCACCTACTAGCCCGGCACATAGGTCGGAGACAATGTCGCCATAGAGATTGGGCAAGACCAGCACGTCAAACTGCTGTGGTCTCCGCACCAGCTGCATACACAGGTTATCTACAATTATATCCTCAAACTTAATATCGGGATAATCTTTAGCCACCTCTTTGGCGACAGCTAGGAATAGCCCGTCAGAGAATTTCAAAATGTTGGCTTTGTGCACCGCAGTTACCTGTTTTCTTTTATGAGCCCGGGTGTAGTCAAAGGCGAACTTGACAATCCGTTGGCTACCTGTCTCAGAAATCATCTTCAGGCTAAAGCTTGAGTCCTCTCTCACTACATTTCCTTTTGTCTCTGAGATTAAGCCCAGTAACCTTGTTGTCTCGGGGGCTCCTTTCTCGAACTCAATGCCGCAATACAGGTCCTCGGTATTTTCCCTTACTACCACAATATCTACATCTTTAAATGGGGTTGGAACCCCGGGGTAAATCTTACATGGGCGGAGGCAGGCATAAAGGTCTAGCTCCTGACGCAGGGCTACATTAACACTTCTGAAGCCTGAACCTACAGGTGTGGTGACCGGACCCTTAAGGGCGACCTTGTTCTTTCTGATAGAGTCAAGTACAGAGTCAGGAAGGGGTGTGCCAAACTTCTCTTGAGCGTTAGCCCCGGCATAGGCTATCTCCCAGTGAAAGTTGATACCGGTTGCCTCCAGTACCCGTCTGGTAGCTTCGGTAACCTCGGGCCCGGTTCCGTCACCCATTATAAGGGTAACATCATAACCCATCACCGTATCTCCTTCTAGTATTATGGCTGAGATTGTTTACTAATTTGGTTGCTCCCACCCACCCTTAGGGGCTTTGCTCACCAGCCTCAGAGGGTGGGAGGGTGGGAAGAAGTTGCTAAACAACCTCATAGCTTAAAGTCGCCATACTTCTGGATATAGGGGATAAGCCCGCCTTCATCAAGGATATGGAGCATCACTTCAGGGATTTTACTGAAGGTGAGCCGGTTACCATTGGTTATATCGTTGACGGTGCCTGCTGCCAGGTCTACCTCTAGCTCATCCCCATCATTGATTTTATCAGTATCACAGATTAATACCGGGAGACCCTGGTTAATAGCATTTCTAAAAAATATTCGGGCTACCGATTTAGCTATTATAGCACTTACCCCAACCATCTTGATAACCAGCGGGGCATGCTCCCGGCTGGAGCCAAGCCCGAAGTTATTGCCGGCAACTATGAAATCTCCTGCCTTTACCCTGGAAGCAAAGGTAGAGTCGGCGTCTTCCAGGACATGCTTTGCCAGCTCAGGGAGATTGCTTCTCAGGTGAGCAAAACGCCCGGGTGTGATGTGGTCGGTAGAGATACTATTGCCAAATTTGAATGCCCTTCCTTTGAGCATCTACATCACCTCTCTGGGGTCAGTGATTTCACCGGTGATAGCTGTAGCTGCCGCCGTAGCCGGGCTGCCCAGATAGATGAAGGCTTCGGGATTACCCATTCGCCCCCTGAAATTTCGGTTAGCCGTGGATAGGCAGGATTCCCCTTTCCCGAGCACCCCCTGGTGAAGACCAAGGCAAGCCCCACAGCCTGGCGGCAGGATAACGGCTTCGGCTTCAATTAGAGTCCGGATATAACCTGCCTTAATGGCTGCTAGCATAACCTCACGTGATGCCGGGGCAATTATTAGCCTGATTTCAGGGTGGCGCTTTCTCCCTTTCAAAATATTAGCTGCTGTCGCCAGGTCTTCCAAACGCCCATTGGTGCAGGTGCCGATAAACACCTGTTGGACCTTAGTTCCCTTAAGCTCTCTGACCAAAGCCGTATTATCTACAGTGTGGGGCTTGGATACCGTAGGCTCAAGATTAGCCACACTAATATTGATGGTTTGTTCATAGATAGCCTCGGTATCAGGAAAGACTGGCTGGTAGTGATTACTTCGTCCTCGTGAGGCTAAGTAATTCTGAGTGGTTTTGTCGGCAGCGAAAAGCCCTACCTTAGCCCCAGCCTCTACTGCCATATTAGCTATAGTAAACCGCTGCGACATACTCATATTGTCCACAGTATCGCCGCTAAACTCCAGTGCTTTATAGGTAGCGCCATTGGCTCCAATCTGCCCAATAAGGTGAAGAATGAAGTCTTTAGCATAGACACCATCAGGAAAATTACCTGAGACTACCACCTTAATACTTTCCGGGACGCGAAACCAGGTCTTACCCAGACCGAAGGCAATAGCTATGTCAGAGGAGCCCATTCCAGTGGCAAAAGCGCCTAGACCACCGGCAGTTACTGTGTGTGAATCAGCACCGACGATTACATCACCCGGCTTAGCCAGAGATTCGACCACTATTTGGTGGCAAACACCATCTCCAACATCGGAGATAAGGCAGCCAGTTTGCTGGGCAAAGTGGCGTAATAGCATGTGGTCTGTAGACAGCTCTTTATTTGGACTGGGAGCAGCATGGTCAAGAAATAGGGCAGTTTTTTGAGGGTTTGCCAGGTGCTCAAATCCGCTTGTCTGAAATTGCCTTACTGTTAGTGGTCCGGTAGTATCCTGGGCGAAGACCAGGTCTACTTCGGCAATAACAATGCCTCCTGCCTTGGCATCGCTTTCAGACTTTTGGCTCAGTATCTTTTCAGCTAGTGTTTTACCCATGCTACCCCTCTGACTACACGGTCGCCGCTGTTAAAATATCACATTACTTGTCACATAGGCAAGTCTATCTATTCTAGGGTGGGAGGGTGGGAAAAATAACCATATTCGCCGGCAATAGTATTTGATAAGTGGGAAAAGGGTGTTACAATAGGAGTGGGTTTGAGCCAGTAGCCAAAATTTTTACTGGGGTGTGAATTGGAGAGGAGCCAGTTGCCATTAGCTGTTACCCGTTGTAAGGATACCGAGTTCAGGTGGGGAGAGCGAACCTATATTATGGGAGTCTGTAACCTCAGCCCTGATTCCTTCTCCGGGGATGGGTTGGGTGGCGATATTGAGGTGGTTGTGGCTTATGTGAAGCGTTTGGTTGCCGACGGAGCAGATATTATAGATATCGGTGGTGAGTCCACTCGCCCTGATTCACCACCGGTATCTGCTGATGAGGAGCTGCGTCGGGTAATACCAGCTATAGAAAGATTGACCAGTGTGCTTTCGGTGCCGTTAAGTATAGATACCTATAAGTCGGCGGTAGCCAGTCGTGCGGTGAAGGCTGGTGCCAGGATGATTAATGATGTCTGGGGCTTAAAGCGAGACCCTGAGTTAGCTCGGGTAGCCGCCGAAGCCGGCGTGCCCATTATCCTGGTCAGTAACCAGCGGGATACCACCTGTCGTGATATAATAGCGGAGGTTATTTCTAGTTTAGAGCGGAGCATTAGTCTGGCTATGGAAGCCGGGGTAGCCTGGCAGAATATTATCATTGACCCCGGCATCGGCTTTGGCAAGAGTGTGGAGCAGAATCTGGAGATTATTCACCGTTTGGGTGAGCTTAGATTTTTGGGCAGACCTATTTTGCTCGGGGCATCTCGCAAGTTTATGCTGGGTC
>JAUWYK010000080.1 GCA_030615865.1 Dehalococcoidia bacterium | reverse complement strand
GTAAGAGAGCTCGGTCTTTAGGATTTCCAGTTATGGTGGATACCAGTCTGGTTGCAACTCATGAGACACACGCCAACGTAAATGCCAAAGGACTACAGCCAAAGCTATGAGGAATCTCTATTGTACTGCTGACAATATAGGTACTGCTACTGGTGGCGGTGCTGTCACATATAACGAACTTCTGGCTTTAAAGGCAGTATCTGGCGAAATTGTAGTAATGGAAAGAAAGGATATTGACCCAATGCAATTTCATCAGCCTGATAATCCGTTTCTTGAGGACTACTTTGCTTTGGAGCAAATACGAGACAAACAGTTTGACCTAGCCCACTTCTACAGTGGCACTTTTACCCAGACAATAAGGTGGCTCAAATCCCAGGGCACCAAAGTATCATATACTGTCGCCGCCCACGACCCGAAAACTAGCATAGAGGAATTTCAAAGGCTAGGGCTTGAATACCCCTTTCACCATATCAGCGACGATACACTGTGGAACATCTACATCGAAGGGGTCAGGCTAGCCGACATAGTTATTGCTCCATCTACTAAAAGCAGCGACTTCCTTAAATCACTAGGCTGCCGAAATGCAGTAGTCATTCCCCACGGGGTGGATTTGCCAAAGAGGATTAAGCCTGTACTTGATAATTTTGACGTGGCCTATCTTGGTGCTACTGGGCCGGACAAGGGATTAATTTACCTAATACAGGCCTGGGGGATGCTAAATTATCCCGACTCCAAATTGATACTCGCCGGGTCAGGAACAGAGGCATTGGGGCCTTTTATTCGCCAGGTTACTGATAAAGGAATTTTTGTGCTGCTGGGGCGAGTTCCAGATGTAGCCGATGTTTACAATGCCTGTTCAGTATATGTGCAGCCTTCAGTGATTGAAGGCTTCGGCATTGAGGTTCTAGAGGCGATGGCATACGGTAGGCCAGTCGTTGCGTCGCAGGGGGCTGGTGCCGCTGAACTTGTTGAGGATAGCATTGGCTTCACTGTCCCGATAAGGGACCCAGAGGCGATTGCCACAAGGATTGCTTGGTTTAAGGGAAATAGAAGTGAGATACCTGAGATGGGGCAAAGGGCAAGGAGCACAGCCAGAAACTACACTTGGGCTAAGATACAAGCAATTTACGCCCAAATATGGCGAGGGTTACTATGAACTCATATATACTCCCGTTTAAGCCAGGGGACAACGTTCTTGAGGTCGGTGGCGGTGATAAGCCATGCTTTCGACCCAATCTGGACTGCCGCCAGCTACCTACGGTGGATATAGTATGCGACCTGAATGAAGCTTGGCCTGTAGATAGCGAGGCATATGATGGCATCTTCGGCAACTTCATCCTTGAGCATATCTCATGGAGGAACGTGAGGCAGTTTATCTCAGAGACGCATCGTATGCTCCGTCCAAGTGGCATAGCAATCATGATAACCAGTAATTTATTAGAGCAGGCAAGGCTACTTATTGATACCCCGGAGTGGAATGACCAGCTTGTTTGTATGGTCTTTGGGGATAATGATTACCCCGAGAATACCCACCGCTGTGGTCTATCTCCTCAGTATGCCATAAAGCTATTTAAGGAAGCTGGGTTCAGGAGCGTTACTATTTACGAGCACCCCGTGGCTAAAGCTATTACCAGCAGAAGCACTGATATGATAATAGAGGCGGGAAAGTCAGGAGCCAGGATAAGTAGGAGCCTGTCAACCACTGACAGCTAAAGCAGGCAGTCCCCTTGCCCTGATTTTCGATGGGGAGACTAACAAATGAAAATTTTGCTAATTGCCTACGATAACGGCTCTTATATCCATGAGTTCCCCCTGGGGCTTGCATATATCGCCTCGGCAATAAGAAACGCTGGGCATGATGTGACGATATATAACCAGGATATATTCCATTATCCTCCATGTCATCTGATTGACTATCTGACTTATAACCACTTCGATGTCGTCGGGTTAGGGATTGTGGCTGGCTATTATCAATACCGCAAGCTACTCGAAATGTCAGAAGCAATTAACTCTGTGGCCAATAGACCTATATATGTTTTGGGTGGGCATGGTCCCTCACCGGAGCCTGAATACTTTCTTAAAAAGAGCGGTGCCGATGTCGTCGTTATCGGCGAGGGCGATATAATCATTGTGAACCTACTTGATGCCCTAGAGCATAAAAGGAGCTTGTCTTCAGTGAAGGGCATTGCCTACCTCGATGATGGGAGGCTAGTTGCTACCAAACGGCAAGAAGTCGTTAAGGAACTGGATACCCTCCCCTTTCCTGCCTGGGATCTCTTCCCCATAGACTATTACTCGCTCATCAGATTACCCCATATAAAGAACAATGAGAGGTGCTTTCCCGTGCTAACTAGCCGAGGTTGCCCCTTCAGATGCACTTTTTGCTACCGAATGGACAAGGGACTTAGGCTCAGGTCAGCTGAAAACGTCAACGAGGAAATTCACATTTTGAAAAGGGACTACAACGTTTCTTACATTCAATTCTATGACGAGCTTTTTATGTCCTCCGAGCAGAGAACTGTGGAGCTATGTGAAGCCTTTATAAAAGCTAACCTAAATATAAAATGGTTTTGCGATGGCAGACTTAACTACGCAAAACCTGAGATATTGAAGGTTATGAAAGAAGCCGGCTGCGTTTTCATCAATTATGGAATTGAATCCATGGCTGACAACGTCTTGAAGCTGATAAATAAAAAACTTACCACGAGACAGATAATTAAGGGCATCAAGGCAACCTTGGCCGAGGGAATATCCCCAGGCCTAAATATGATTTTCGGCAACATCGGTGACACCGCAGAAACGCTACAAAAGGCTGTAGACTTTTTGCTGAAATACGATGACCATGCCCAACTGAGGACGATTCGCCCAGTAACGCCGTACCCTGGGTGCAATTTGTACTACTATGCCATTGAGTCAGGTTTGCTGAAGGATGTCGAAGACTTCTATGAGAATAAACACATAAACTCGGACTTGCTATCAATCAATTTTACTGATTTGTCTGACAAAGAGTTTCACCGTCTGCTACTTAGGGCAAACAAAACCCTCATATGGAATTATTATTTGCATCAGTGCAGGACAATGATTGACACCGCCGAAAGGCTTTATCTGGAAAAAGATCCGGGTTTCAGGGGGTTCCGCCAGACATGATACCTCCAAGTATATTACCGGTCAGGGAATCGTTGTTAATGGGGGGTGGACTATCAGATGAATAAAATTATTAGCCTCATTCCCGCCAGGGAAGGGAGTAAAGGAATTCCAAAAAAGAACATCAAGCTTTTAGCTGGCTATCCACTAATGGCGTGGGCAATAATAGCATCAAAGCTTTCCACTAAAATCGAAAGGACGATAGTCTCAACTGATTCTGAAGAGTTTGCCGCAATAGCCCTTGCCTACGGGGCAGAGGTCCCCTTTCTCCGCCCAAGGGAATTCGCCCAAGATAATTCCTTGGATATAGATTATGTTAAACACGCTATTGGTTGGTTTAAAACTTATGAAAGATCCCTGCCTAAGTATATCGTTTTGCTTTACCCTACTACACCCTTAAGAAATCCTAATATTATTGATATTGCGATTGAGAAAATTATGCAAAATAAAGATGCCACCTCCCTTCGTTCTGCGCATGAAATTAAAGAATCCCCATGCAAAATGTTCGGAATTAAAGATGGTTTTTATGTAGGTTTATGCCCTAATGACCCAAGACCTGAATACTATCAATACCCTAGACAATCCTTCCCACCTGTTTACCACCCCAATGGTCATGTCGATATTATAAAACCAGAGATTGTAATAAAAACAGAAAGCTTGCTTGGACCAAGGATACTCCCCTTTATTACACCAGATGCTGGAGAATTGGACCGCCCTGAGGACTTTGATTTCATTGAATTTTCCTTAAGCAGACATGGGAATCCAGTGTATGAATACCTAGAGAAGAATTTTCTCAGTAAGAGGAAAGGTTGAAAATGTCTGGATACACATTTAGCCTTGAACCAGTTGACGTCCCCCGAGTGGAGACACGCCACAGGCGGATTGTGACCCCTATTCCTGCCCCTGAGTCCATACCAATCCTGAGGGAATTAGGCCACTGTGAGCCGTGGTCACTACATCACGAGCTGCCCTTGGTGTGGGACAGGGCAGAAGGCTATCAAGTTTTTGACGCTTATGGTAATTGCTGGGTAGATTTCACCTCGGGCATTTTCGTGGCCAACGCTGGACATGCCCATCCTAAGATTCGTCGGGCTGTGGCTCAACAGCTTGACCGTAGGCTTCTTCATAGCTACGCTTTCCCCTCACAAATCCGTGCTCAGTTGGTTCGGAAGCTAATCGAGATTAGCCCTCCTTCCTTAGAGAAGGCATTTCTTCTATCGACGGGAGCTGAAGCCACTGAGTGTGCGTTGAAGCTAACCCGAATGTATGGACACCGACTAGCCCCGGAAAAGATTGCCATTGTGTCCTTCGATGGTGCTTTTCATGGACGGACACTTGGAGCACAGATGATGGGCGGGAACCCAGCCGCGAAAGAGTGGATAGTTCACCTCGACCCAGACATATACCAAATCCCGTTCCCATTCTGCCAGCGATGTCCTTGGGGAAAGGAAGATTGGGGGCAATGCGGAGAATGGTGTTTTCAGAAAGGGCTGGAGCAGCTTGAGAAACAAGGAGTAGAACTTAATCGAATAGCTGGATTTATGGTTGAGTCATATCAGGCGTGGGGGGCTATGTTTTATCCTAATGACTATATCCAAGCACTTCACGCTTGGGCTGATACTCACCAAGCACTGGTGACATTTGATGAAGTCCAATCTGGGTTTGGTCGCACGGGCAGATTGTTTGCATTTCAGCATTATGGCGTGGAGCCAGACTTGGTTTGCTACGGTAAAGGCATTAGCTCTAGCCTGCCACTCTCGGCTGTGCTTGGCAGGGCTGAAATATTAGACATTGCCACTGACTTGAGTACTACTCACGGTGGAAATCCTGTCTGCTGTGCTGCGGCCTTAGCTAACATTGAAGTAATAGAAGAGGAAAAATTGGTGGAAAAAGCAAATAAAACTGGGGCGATTTTTAAAGTCCATCTGAATAAGATCCAGCAGCACCACCCTGCTCGGATAGACTGCATATTGGGGAGAGGACTTCTCTATGCAATACACTTGGTGCACCCAGTAACCAAAGAGCCAGATGTAGAGCTGACTGACTGTATTCTGGAGAAGGCAATGCAAAAGGGGCTGCTACTGGTGCGTACTGGGCGGGGGACACTCAAGATAGGACCACCACTGAGCATACCAGAGGAAGCTGTGATTGAGGGTGCCGCTGTTTTGCAGGAAGCTATTGATGAAGTGTTGAAGGAAAACCTACCGCTTTTGTTATCAAATAAAAGGAAGGTATATTAACAATGAAAAATCCTATCGGAATAATGCAGGGCAGATTATCTCCTCGGATTGGGGGGATCTTTCCGTGGAATAGCTGGGAACAAGAGTTCTTTCAGGCCAAAGAACTTGGTTTGGACCTGATCGACTGGGTTGTGGAAGTAGATAGGTTGCATGAAAATCCGCTTTTAACTGAGCAAGGGACCAAGGCGATAAAGGCAGTGATAGCCAAAAGCGGGGTCGGTATTGGGGCGGTATGTGCCCATTATTTTGTAGACTGTCCCCCTTTTAGATGCTCTCGTTCTGAACTAAAAGAACGCCTAGAAGTGCTGGAACTGTTAATCAAGCGGTTAAATAATTTTGATATACCGTACTTGGAAATACCTTTTCTTGATAATTCGGCTATTAAAGATAAAACAGAGTTGGAGCAAATAATACAAGTTATTAAACCAAGATTGAAGAAGGCTTACCAACTGGGGGTAACTCTCGCCTTTGAAACCTCACTGCCAGTGGAAACATTCAGTGCTTTCCTGTCGGCTCTTAACCACCCGGCAGCAAGAGCCAATTACGATACGGGAAACCGGGCCTCTCTCGGTTACCACCCCAAGGAAGAAATGGAAGCTTATGGCGAGCTGGTGGTAACTGTGCACGTAAAGGATCGGGTACTTAATGGTGGGACGGTGCCCCTTGGGCAGGGAAATACCGATTTTGCCACATGTTTCTCTATGTTAAGGGTCAAAAAGTATGCTGATCCCTTTTTTCTTGAGGTGGCAAGAGCTGGTGATGAGATTGAATGGGCCAAGAAAAACATGGCATTTGTAAAAAAATTCTTAAGGGAGTGAATTGCAATGAAAATTCTATTTATCGGGCTCGGTAATATCGGCCAGAGGCATTTGAGGAATGTCTATGCCAAATTTGGTGGCAGGGCAAATATACTTGCCTACCGGGTGCGGAATTTGAGGCGAACTATCACCCCAAATCTAACTATCGACGAGAATGCCGATTTTATAAAAGATTACGGCGTTGCAGTCTTTACAGACCTCGATCAGGCTTTAGCCCAATCGCCGGATGTTGCCTTTATCTGCAACCCCCCCAGTCAGCATATACCTTCCTGCTTGGCTGTAGCTAGAGCTGGTTGCGACTTTTTTGTGGAAAAACCGCTGTCCCATTCTTTGGATGGCGTTGCCAAGTTGATATCTATTTGCCAATCAAGAAAAGTAGTCAGTATGGTAGGTTACCAACTGCGCTTTCACCCATGTTATAGATTAGCCAAAGAGCTCGTCTGGCAAGGAGCTATCGGGAACTTGTTGTCGATTCATGCCGAGGTTGGAGAATATCTGCCTGACTGGCGTAAGTATGAAGATTATCGCCAGATGCATGCCGCAAGGAAAGACTTGGGCGGCGGGATAGTGCTGACGCAAATACATGAACTGGATTATCTATACGATTTATTTGGCATGCCCAGTAAGGTGGTCGCCTTCGGTGGGCATTTAAGCAACTTGGAAATTGACGT
Organism: Dehalococcoidia bacterium; assembly: GCA_030615865.1. The sequence continues at coordinate 540 of JAUWYK010000080.1, read as the reverse complement.
TGAAGATGTAGCTGATATTTTGCTCGAGGTGGCCTTTAGGGGAAAAACTTTGCCAGTATCGCTACATATGGCTTGTAACCAGCGGCCGACTTCACGTTATTGTAGATTTATCGGGGAATCGGGGACGGTCACCATGAATTTAGCCGGACTGAAAGTCATTGTGGAAAAACCCGATACGGAAAGGGAAATCCACGATTTCGGTGGCTTTGAACGTAATGAACTGTTTGTTAGTGAAATAGACCACTTTTTCGAATGCCTAGAAAGAAGGGATAGACCTATTGTTGACATAGACGAGGGACTTAAAAGCCTGCGCGTTGCCTTAGCGGTAAAACGTTCCCTGGAATCAGGCAAAGTAGTAGAGGAGATTTCATGAAGAGCAGTGTCAAGGCTATGTTCAACCTTTCAGGCAGGGTGGCTCTCATCACCGGCGGTGCGGGGATGCTGGGTATGAAGCACGCTGAGGCGATCAAAGAGATGGGAGGAGTCCCAGAATTGCTGGATATCAACGAGGGCAAAATGGGGAAAACAACCCAGGAGTAT
>JAUWYK010000081.1 GCA_030615865.1 Dehalococcoidia bacterium | reverse complement strand
ACTTCAATAAAGACAAGGTAGTCTTTATGCTTGGCTACGATATCAATTTCACCTTCCGGGCAGCGATAGTTAGTTTCAAGGATATGATAGCCCCGCTTTTTAAGAAAGTCCTTAGCCAGTTTTTCACCCAGGATTCCGGTATCTCTACGCTTCATTTCTCTCTATAACTCGATATAAGCCTTTGGTACAAGGTCGGTTTCAAAAGTCCAGACTATGGCAACACCCTTTTCCAACCGATAAACAGCCATTTCATATCCTTCTTTTTCTATCCGTGGCTTCAAGAATTGACGTTTGGCTATTATTTCATTTTTCAAATCCATGTCTTCTATAAGTTCAACTGTGCCGCTGACCCTTATCTGGATATTGTCCTTGTAATTGTTAAAACATAGTTCCACGTTTGGATTCTCAGACAATTGTTTGTGTAAATCCTTCATCTTAGCTGTCTGGAGTATAATCCCATTTTCATCAGCTTTGTATATACGCATACCGCGTACATGGGGTTTATTTCCTTCTACCGTGGCCAGATGGCAAGAGGGATTGGCATTCAAAAATGCAAGTATTTCACTTTTGTTCATACAAACCTCCTTTCTGTGTTTTTTATTCCTGAGATAAACGCCCTTGTAGCCTAATGTCCCTGACTGGTTTGAATGACTGGCGATGGATGGAGGACGGTCCCAGGCGGTGTAGGCAGGAGATATGCTCCTTGGTGCCATAGCCTTTGTGTTGAGCCAATCCATAGCCAGGGTAATCTCTATCAAGTTCTATCATTAGCTGGTCTCGTGCCACTTTAGCTATGATGGAGGCACAGGCAATAGAGAAGCATAGACTATCACCATTCTTTATTCCCCATTGGGGTAATGGCACCTCGGGAAGAAGCATATAGTCTATAAGCAGGGATTGGGGTGGTGGCGAGAGCTGGTCTATAGCTAATTTCATAGCCAGCCGCGTTGCCCTGATTATACCCTGGCTATCTATTACCTCATGGGAAACCACACCGATACCTATTGAGATAGCTATTTCGTGGATATGGTGAAACAAAAGTTCACGTTTGGCTGGCGTCAACTGCTTGCTGTCCCTCACCTGATTTAGCCAGGGAGTATCTATGTGGCAGGGCAAAATGGTAGCCGCAGCTACCACTGGCCCAGCCAGAGCACCACGACCGGCTTCATCAATGCCAGCAATAAGCTGGTAACCTTGTGCCTCCAGCCTCTTTTCCTCAGCAAAAGATGGTATCTGGAGATTATTTATCAAACCCCATCCCCTTTATCCCCTTCTTCTATTATCCCTCCGCCCAGGATAGCATCGCCTTGATAGAATACTACCGCTTGCCCGGGAGTAATTGCCCTCTGAGGCTGATTAAAGTGAACCTCGACTACCCCATCTCTGAGGTGAAGTTTAGCTGCTACCTCAGGCGACTTGTAGCGGATTTTGGCTGTTACATTGACAGGCTGTCTAGGAGTTTTGCCTGATATCCAGTTCAGCTTACTGGCAAAGAGCATATTACCTAAAAGCTCGTCTTCGGTACCTACCACCAACCTGTTACTAGGGGTATCAAGCCTGAGCACATACAGGCGTTCATTTGAGGCAAGCCCTAAGCCTTGGTGTTGCCCCACAGTATATAGGGCTAAACCCTTATGCCTACCTAAAACCTTGCCCTCGGTGTCAATAATGCCCCCTGATTTGAGAGGGATATACTTGGCTATAAATGACCGATAGTTGTTATCAGGGATAAAGCAAATATCCTGGCTGTCACGCCTGGTAGCGGTGGGCAGACCCAGTTCGGCAGCCAGTCTTCTTACTTCCACTTTATGGAGATTACCAATAGGCAGCAGCAGATGTTGAAGCTCCTTCTGCCCTAAAGTATAAAGGAAGTAGGACTGGTCTTTAGTTTGGTCAACTGCCTTCAGCAGGTGATAGCCATTCGTTGAGTGTTCAATTCTGGCATAGTGTCCGGTAGCGATAAAATCAGCATCCAACTCCCTAGTTCTCTCCAGCAGAGCATCAAACTTAATATACTGGTTACACCTGATACAAGGATTGGGCGTCCTCCCCAGGCTATACTCCCGACAGAAATCGGCGATAACCCTTTGGGTAAAAATATCCCTAAGATTCATCACATAATGGGGGATACCCAGCTTATAAGCCACCCGTTTGGCATCTTCTACCGCTTCAAGTCCGCAACAGCCACCAAAAGCCTGCTTATCCGGAGGCCAGATTTGCATAGTTACGCCAATTACCTCATAACCAGCCTCTTTTAGTAGTGCCGCCGCCAGTGACGAATCCACCCCGCCACTCATAGCTACTGCAACTCGCTTCTGGGGCATGCTATTAGCCTCCCTGACTTGAAAGCAATTGCTTAATTCTTTGCCAGATAATCTGGCTAATTTTGACTTTAGATTGGCTGGCATCTACCACCAGCCATCGCTCCGGGTCATTAGCTGCCAGCTTGAGGTAACCATCTCGCACCCTCTGGTGAAAGGCTAGAGCCTCCTGCTCAAAACGGTCTTGTCTTTTGCCTCTTTTACGGGCGAGCCCTTTCTCTGCCGATATATCTAGCAGGACTGTAAGGTCAGGTTTTAATCCCCGAGTGGCAGCATTATTAATCGTCTTGACCATTTCTAAATCCAGCCCCCGCCCGTAGCTTTGATAGGCAGTGGTGGAGTCGGCGTAGCGGTCACATATAACCACCTTCCCACTTTCCAGATTAGGTTGGATTATCTGGGTTATTAATTGGGCGCGGGAAGCATTGAACAGCAGAAGCTCGGTTAGTGGTGATATATCTGTGTCTTTAGTCCACTTTAGCCAGCGACCTAGCTTGTTACCAAGGGGAGTGCCACCGGGTTCATGGGTCAGAACTACTGAAATAGCCAACTGCGATAGCCTTCTATACAGTGCGCTGGCCTGGACACTCTTGCCACTTCCTTCTCCACCCTCAAAGGTTATAAATAGAGCCATAATTATACCTTTGTCCCTTCTTTATAAATCCTCACCCTTCTATTGGGGTCTTTGCCCGTGCTTTGTGAGGATAACTCGTTTCGCTTGGCTATGAGGTGCTGCAGGCGCCGGATATAGGCACTCTGGGGGCTGAGTTCTACCGCTTCCTGCCCAGTCTTTACCTTGCTAACCGCTTCTTCTGCCTCATTTAGGGCAAGCCTGAGGGAATCTGCCTTGCTTACGCTCTCTGTGGGGTAAATAGTGTTTAATAGCTGCCTGATTTGAGGTGGCGTATTACTTTTAAGGACATAGATGGGCAGGTTAGCTGCTTCGGCATCCCTGATGATTTGTGGCTTTCGCCGGTAGTAGCTTTTAGAGGTTATAAACAGATTGGCATCATTCAGGTTGCTAACTATATCCAGGCTCAGTTGCGTCTCTCTTGCCATCTGCTGCAGTCGCCCCCGATTTACGCCGAAGAGGTAAAGTTTAGGTAGTTTATCTTCCTTGACCAGTTGCTTTCTTTTGGCAGTTTTCGTAGCGGTGGTAATTGGCGTCTCCCTTTCTATTCTGACTTCTCCTGCCTCATCCAGCCAGCGAATCTCGGTGGCTATAGGTTGACCACGCAAGTTAGTATCAACCGCTTGCCCGACATCAGGATGAATAGCTACCTTGTCCCAGTCCTGAATTTCAACGACAACATCAAAGGTGGGTGGTGACATACGCTCCAGTATGGACTTCTGGGTGCCCCTTCGCTTTGCCTCTTCATCACCCAGGGTTACCGTCTGGATGCCACCAATGAGGTCGGCTAGGGTAGGGTTCATCATCAGGTTTTCCAGGGTGTTACCGTGGGCAGTGCCAACAAGTTGAACCCCGCGCTCAGCGATAGTTCGAGCCGCTTGAGCCTCAAGCTCGGTGCCAATCTCGTCAATAACAATTACCTCAGGCATGTGATTTTCTACGGCTTCAATCATTACCGCATGCTGCATGGTGGGAGTGGTTACCTGCATCCGCCGAGCATGTCCAATAGCTGGGTGGGGAATATCGCCGTCGCCGGCAATTTCGTTTGAGGTGTCAACGATGATAACTCGCTTCTTGAGGTCATCGGCTAGCACTCGGGCTACCTCGCGTAGCATTGTCGTTTTGCCTACCCCGGGGCGACCTAAAAGCAAGACGCTTTTGCCCGACTCAACAAGGTCTTCTATAACCTTTATCGTGCCAAAGACAGCCCTGCCTACGCGGCAGGTAAGCCCTATAATACGCCCCTTGCGATTGCGGATAGCCGAGATGCGATGTAAAGTGCGCTCGATTCCAGCCCGGTTGTCATCCCCAAAGCTACTGACACGAGAGGCAACATAATCGATTTCCTGCTCACTGACTTCTTTAGGGTTGAGGACTACTTCCCGCTGGGGAAAACGAGCTTCAGGAGGGCGACCCAAATCAAGCACCACTTCTAGTAATTCGCTAATATCTTCTTGTTGACATAATGGCTGGCGGATAGGCGGCGGTAAAATATCAAGCAGAGCATCTAGGTCATCTGTGATTACCTTTTGCAAAATTACCCTCCAAATTCACGGCGTCCGGCCACAATATCCAAAAAATATTGGTGGAATCTCAGGTCATTGGTCAGCTCAGGGTGAAAAGCAGAAGCTAGTAGCTTCCCTTGCCTGGCAGCGACACTGGTGCTATCATCTAACCTGGCTAGTATTTCTACGTTACTATTTGCCTGTTCAATTACTGGGGCTCTGATGAATATACCGGGAAATGGATTTTCTCCCAGTATTGGCATTGACAGTTCAGTCTCAAAGCTCTCCCGTTGCCTGCCAAAGGCATTGCGTCTAACTGTTATATCCATAACTCCTATAGGTTCTACATCCAAGTCTGAAATCTCGCTGGCTAGGAGTATCATGCCGGCACAGGTACCGAGTATTGGTAGTCCATTTTTAGCTAGATTTCTTATCGCGTTCATTAAGTTGTAACTTAGCATCAACTTGCTGATGGAGATACTTTCCCCGCCAGGAATGATTAGCCCGTCCAAGCCGATAAGTTCTTGGGGCAAGCGGACGGGCAAAGCCTCTACCTCAAGGCGGTGCAATATAGCTATATGCTCGGCAAAGGCTCCTTGCGAAGCAAGGACGCCAATTCTCATACTACCATCCTCTAGGTGCCAGCAGTTCGTCAGTCGGGATTTGCTTTATATCTAGCCCGGGCATAGCTTCACCCAGATTTTTAGACACCTCGGCAATGATTTCAGGGTCTTGATAGTGGGTAGTAGCGTTGACAATAGCCTTGGCTCTGACCTCAGGGTTGCTGGATTTAAATATACCTGAGCCAACAAAGACGCCATCGGCACCGAGTTGCATCATCAGGGCGGCATCAGCCGGGGTAGCCACTCCGCCAGCGGCAAAGTTGACCACGTGCAGTTTCCCTGTTTTATGTATTTCGGTTACCAGTTCGAAGGGGGCTTCCATTTCCTTAGCCTGTGCCATCAGCTCGTCCTGGGGCGTGTTTATCAGCTTGCGGATGCCATCCATTACTGCTCGCATGTGCCTAACTGCTTCTACAATGTTACCGGTGCCAGCTTCTCCCTTGGTTCTAATCATAGCTGCCCCCTCACCAATGCGGCGCAGTGCCTCTCCCAGGTCGCGGCAACCGCAGACAAAGGGAACCTTAAAGTCATGCTTCCAGATATGGTGTGCTTCATCAGCCGGGGTGAGCACTTCCGACTCATCTAGAAAATCTACGCCAAGAGCCTCTAGCGCCTGTGCCTCGACAAAATGACCTATGCGACACTTAGCCATTACCGGTATGGAAACCGTTTTCATAATAGCTTCAATAACCGTTGGGTCAGCCATACGAGCCACACCCCCGGTAGCTCTAATATCCGCCGGGACTCTCTCCAGTGCCATCACCGCGCAGGCACCTGCCTCCTGGGCAATCTTCGCCTGCTCAGCGTTGATTACATCCATAATCACCCCGCCCTTTAGCATTTGAGCTAGACCGGTTTTAACCTTCCATGTTCCGCTTTCCATATCCTGCTCCTTACCCCGCACAAACTATGACTTCTTATAAGTGTATTTTACTACCGTTTAGTTTGTTTATCAACCTCAACCCCTTAATCCCCCTCTTCTTCAGCCGTGGTGTACGAAAGGTAAAACCCCTACGGTCTCCTCTGTGTGGAGCTATCAGGGGGTATCGGAATAGTATAGTACATCCTGACTTCTGAGTCATCCACCTCAATCCTTTCCACAAAGGACTTGAGGAAGCTTCTTTGGGGGGGGAGCATTAGACATAAGCTCATTCCTATAACTACACGGAAGTTAAAGAAGTAAAACGGTAAAGAGAAAAGCATGACCTAAAGACTTTCGAAAACCGGACAAGAGGAGGGAGTTATTGCGCTGTGTTGTGTACTACAACAATCGGCAGCTAATCCAAGCCTTGGGCTGGATGATCCGCTGGAGAAATTAAGATGGTTCCCGGCTTAGGGGTAAACAAAACATCATGGTAGATAACAATTAGCCAGATTGTCGAACCAATGGGCTATCCTTACTCTTTAGCAGCGAGTTCCGCCAGCTTATCCAGCACCGCTTTCATAGCATCCATCTCTTTTCCATAGCCAGCCCAATCACCTGCCTTGAGGTATTGCTGAGCCTTGTTATAGTGCTGCTGAGCTTCTTCAATTAAGTTAGCTATGTCAGCGGCTACTGGCTTCTCCGGTTCTGCTGGAGCTGGCGGTTTGACCACGGGGGGTTCAGTCGGCAGTGCCTCAGCACCAAAGATAGCCGCAATGCTCTCCTTCAATGTAGGCTCCATAGCTATCCGGTCACCGGCAACCACAATAACTCGCTTCAACTGTGGAAGCCCACCAGTCTCTGCCTGAAGGAAGACCGGCTCCACATACAGGTTGGACTTGCCTAAAGGAATCAGCAGCAGGTTGCCACGGATAACCCGAGAACCACCGCGACCCCATAGGGCAAGCTGCTCAGTGATGACAGTATCCTGCTGGATTCGGTTCTCGATCTGGCTGGGACCATACACCAGCCGCTCTTTGGGGAAAAGGTAGGCAAGCAGCTTCCCATAGTTTTCTCCATCACTGCGGGCAGCAAGCCAGCCAATGGTATTATTCTTCCTCACCGGGGTGAAGGGTAACATGAGTAGGAACTCCTCTTTCTCCTCATCGGGCAGGCGCATGATGATGTAGTAGGGCTCCATAGGCTGTTCTTTGCCAGCATAGAACTCTTTAGGCACTGCCCACAGGTCTTCCTTGTTGTAGAATACCCGGGCATCACGCATATGGTAGCTCTGGTATACCGCGGCCTGGATATTGAACATGTCCTCGGGATAACGGAGGTGGACTCGCAAGGACTCGGGCATCTGCTC
>JAUWYK010000098.1 GCA_030615865.1 Dehalococcoidia bacterium | reverse complement strand
CTCCTTGTCTTGTAACCAAAGTACTACTCTAACCATACTTTTAGTATAATTTGACAGATGGCAAATGTAAATAGGAAAATAGTCTGTCATATCTAGTCCCTTAGTGCTACTCACTCTATTCACACTCACCTCAAGACAGCGTCTCAAACCCACCTTTTAGTCTTTAGCCATACTTCTGGCAATGGTCTTTAGGATGGCGAGGAGTCCGATTATGGCGCGTTGCACATCAATCGGCTCCTGGGCTAACACCCTGGCCACATAAGCGTCTAGTTGCCCACCAGAATACTCTTGGCGAGCCTCAGCTACGCTGGGGTTGTGGGGAGATAGGTAGCCGGCTAAAGCAAATAGCTCATCCTCCTCAAAGCCCAAGGGTTTGGCAATTCTTCGCAGAATACGGGCTGAGGGGAAACGCCCTCCGTTCTCTATGCGACCCAGGTGTGATGGGGATACGCTTGACATAGCACCAAGCTCCTGTAATGTCAGCGGCACTGTGACCCTTCGCCGCCTGATTATTTCGCCTAAATTTTCTCTATTATCGTCCATAACTTAAAGTAATCTCCTTACCTATAGCTAAAGTACTACTCTAACCATACTTTTAGTATAATTTGCCAGATGGCAAACGTCAATAGGAGAATAGTCTGTCATATCTAGTCCCTTAGTTCCACTTACTCTATTCATACTTTAATTTTAGGCTGCCGGAATTAATTGCTCATAAAACTGGCGTTCAAATTTCATTAAAATCTCACCCATCAACTATTCCTTCTCTTCCTCTTCTGACTGCACAATGTATTTCCGCATCACCTTAAGCGCCCTGATGGCAATATCAGGGATGGAGAGATGGTTCTCCTTTTCTGACAGCTCCTTTATCGTTTCTTACCAGTTCTCTTATTCGGGTGAAGTCCCTTTCTCTGATGTAGGGCATGCCTACCTCCCCAATTTAAAATTCAAAATTATGGGGATTATAAATCGTGATTCGCCAAATGTCAAATACCAGCAGGGAAAAAATAATAAAGTTGTTTGTTGGCAATATTCCTTGACGGCTGAAGTCACGGGTTATACAATAACATGGCTAAAAATGGCTAAGAAATACGATGTTATCATTGTCGGTGGTGGTCCGGCGGGTATCTTTTTAAGCCTTGACATACACCAGCCTCTTCTTCCTCATCCAGTAGTAAATCCCGAAGCATAAACCAACCACCCCGATGGCGGTGATTACCGTGGGGAACTCGGGGATGGCTGATGGTAGCACCTCGAAGCTATCGTCGGCCTCTTTGGGGGGGTCACCTGGAGTTTCCGGATCATATGTTGAGGGTGGATCATAAGTTGCAAGGTATACAACTGCGTGCCAAGTACCCTCCTGGGCAGCGGGGTCTGTGGTGAGGTCATACTGGCTAGGAAGTTCTTCATTTCCTAAGACAGGTACCGAATCTATTGCCTTTTGGATGCCTCCTCCGTCATAGTAGGCAACCTTATGGTCCGTATTCTTAGTGAAATAGTCTCCCCACATGTAAACGATGTGGTAATCAGCATTGTATTCAGTGCCAACATCACCCCATACAGTATTTGGAGGTTCCGGGTCCCGATAGGACTCCCACGTCGGCTGCGCAAAGACTAAAGAAGGAACAAGAACACAGAGCAAACCAAGCGTAATACATATAGTTGCTATTAATACCAGTTTTTTCATTTCCCCAAAAGTCCTGTTTTGGCAATTTTTTGGACAAAGTTATTTTACTCCTTAGCCGTACTTTTGGCAATACTCTTTAACATGGTAAGGATTCCGATGATGGCACGCTGCACATCAACCGGCTCCTGGGCTAACACCCTGGCCACATAAGGGTCTAGTTGCCCACCAGAATACTCTTGGCGAGCCTCAGCTACGCTGGGGTTGTGGGGAGATAGGTAGCCGGCTAAAGCAAACAGCTCATCCTCCTCAAAGCCCAAGGGTTTGGCAATTCTTCGCAGAATACGGGCTGAGGGGAAACGCCCTCCGTTCTCTATGCGACCCAGGTGTGATGGGGATACGCTTGACATAGCATCAAGCTCCTGTAATGTCAGCGGCACAATAACCCATCGCCGCCTGATTATTTCGCCTAAATTGTTGTCACTGCTGTCAATCATAGCTAGATTATAATTTGCCAAATGGTAGATGTTAGCAGGAAGGATGTGCATTAATCTCGCCTCCTTTGTCCTTCACTATCCCTACTCTCATCTTAGGCTAGTAGAATTAATTGCTCATAAAACTGGCGTTCAAATTTCATTAAAATCTGGGGGGCTGGCGCCCTTCTTAAATAGGGGGAGGGTTACCAAACAACCATACTCCTTGACGGCTGAAGTCACGGGTTATACAATAACATGGCTAAAAATGGCTAAGAAATACGATGTTATCATTGTCGGTGGTGGTCCGGCGGGTATCTTTGCCGCCTTGGAGCTGTCTCAGGCATCTGAGCTTGATATCCTGCTTATAGAGAAGGGCAGGGACATTGATGGCAGACAATGTCCGGCTCGTGATTCAGGTAGCCCTTGTATTCTGTGCTCACCGTGCCATCTGGTCAGTGGCTTGGGTGGTGCCGGTGCTTTCAGTGATGGTAAGTTGACACTATCATCAGAGGTAGGCGGTCGACTCAGGGATTACTGTGGGGAAGCTGATACTGAAGCGCTGATTAAGTATGTTGATGACATATGTCTTAAGTTTGGTGCCTCGCATAAGCTGTATGGGGTTGGCGATGAGGTTGATGGATTCTGCCACCGGGCTTGTCTGGCAGAATTGCGTCTGGTGCCGATACCTCTTCGCCATTTGGGCACTGAGCACTGCCGTTTGGTGCTTAAGGCTATGCGAGATTACCTAGGTTCACGCCTGGAATTTAAGCTTGGAGTAATGGCGTCTACTATCATTGTTGATAATGGTGAGGTTAAGGGGATCGAAACCGAGGCTGGAGATAGGTTTGACTGTCGTTATCTGATTCTGGCTCCGGGCAGGGAGGGGGCAGACTGGCTAACCAAAGAAGCTAGCCGGCTTAGCCTGACCATGCATAACAACCCTGTTGATGTTGGGGTTAGGGTGGAAGTGCCACTGGCGGTGATGGAGGAGTTGACCAGCGTGCTATACGAGGTAAAGCTGGAGTTCCTGTCAAAGCGCTTTGATGACCGGATTAGAACATTCTGTATGTGCCCTGGTGGTGAGGTCATTATGGAGTCTACCGGGGGTTGCGACCCGGTAATCACGGTTAATGGGCACAGCTACGCTGACCGTAGCAGTGGCAACACTAATTTTGCTCTGTTGGTGAGCACAACCTTTACCAAGCCATTTCAGGAGCCTATTGCTTATGGTAAGTATCTGGCTAGGCTAGCTAATATTCTTAGTGGTGGGGTGCTGGTGCAACGTCTGGGTGACCTGATGCAGGGTCAGCGTTCTACCCCAGCTCGCATTGAGCAGGGCTTAGTTCAGCCGACATTGAAGAATGCTACCCCTGGCGACCTTAGCTTTGTCCTTCCCTATCGTTTACTTACCGGGCTGGTGGAGATGCTTCAGGCAATGGATAAGCTGGTGCCGGGTATTGCCTCACATCAAACCTTGCTTTACGGGATTGAGGTCAAGTTCTATTCCTCGCGACCTCAACTTAGCCCCAGCCTGGAGACCGAGGTCAGCAATATGTTTGCTGCTGGTGATGGTGCTGGTATTAGCCGTGGTTTAGTCCAGGCATCAGCCTCGGGTATGGTGGCGGCTCGCGAGATATTAAGGCGGAGTGGACATTAGAGCTGGTTTTTTAGGCGTTGACCTTACCTCAGCCGAGGCGAAACCTAGTGCCTGTCTCGGGCTAGATAGACAGTTGCACCTCATCTACTACGGTTTTCTTTATCAGGATTCAGATATTGTGGAAGCGGTGGCTAGGCATGGGTTTGAGCTGGTGGCTATTGACGCTCCGCTTAGCCTACCTGGAGGGCTGTGCTGCCTGGAGGAGGGCTGTTCTTGCCAGCTCAGTGTTGGGGTTAAGGGAAGGGGCTGTGAGCGGGAGCTAGCCAGGCTGGGCATCCAGTGCTATTTCACTACCAAAAAATCCATTATCAAGGCCATGGTATACCGTGGTATTAGATTGAGGACCAGGCTTGAATCTATGGGCTATGAGGTTATTGAGGTCTACCCCTATGCCAGCAAGGTTCGCCTGTTTGGAGGGAATATTCCTAAAAAGGCAACACCGGCTGGGGTGGCATTTCTGAAACAGCATATTAGCCGTCTGCTGCCCAATATTGCTCCCTATGTAGCCGAGTTCAACCACCATCTTTATGATGCGGCTATAGCTGCTTATACTGCCTTTTTGCACTCTCAGGGTAAGACCGAGCCCTGCGGTGAAGACGGGGAGGGTGTAATCTATTTGCCATTTCTTGACAGGGCGGCTGTTGCCGACTAAAATGTGGTGTTAGCGGGTTATTTATCAACCTCACGCCGCTGACCTTTCCTTGATAAGTGGGCTTGGTATTATAGGCGAGGTCATAAGAAGGAGGAGATGCTATGTGGCTGAAGTAGTGGCTGGTGACAATGAGAGCTTTGATAGCTTGCTCAGGCGGTTTAATAAAAGGGTGCAACAGGATGGCATTCTGGGTGAGATACGTCGTCGGGAACACTACGAGAAACCTAGCATTAAGCGCAAGCGGAAGGAAGCAGCTAAGAGACGCAAGAGTGCTAGGGCATTAAGCAAGAGTGTTAGAGCGTTAAGAAGGTAGCAAATTAAAACCCGACTGGGGTTAAAATGGAAACGAGCTTAAAACAAAAGCTGATGGATGACCTCAAGCAGGCGATGAGGGGTGGGGATGAGGTAAGGCGCTCCGTTATCCGATTGGTGATGGCAGCCATTAAAAATGCTGAAATCGCCCGGCATGCGGCTGTGGATGATGGTGATATTCTTGGTATTATC
>JAUWYK010000023.1 GCA_030615865.1 Dehalococcoidia bacterium | reverse complement strand
TTTTTCCCTCATATTCATCAAAAAGTTCCATATTCTAGGAGGACGCATTATAATCACGAAAAACTTATATATAGGTGGTAAAATATTCGCAGAATAGGGATCTTCAAAAAGCCGTTTATCTTGTGGCAATAAATTTTCCGCTGCCCGTAGAAAAGCAGCACCATAAGCAGTAGAACTTGGTTTCATAATACTACCTTATATTGCAGTAGTATAAATTATCCGGAGGAAAGTTTCCATGTCATTTGATAAATCTCCCTTTTTATCCTACGTGTAACGAAAGTCTGTTTGCTCACATAACGTAGTGCTTGCCTGTGACAAACTTGCATTTTGTCTCATTATTGTATGAACCTTACGAAGTTAATGCAAATGGACGGGGAGACGGGTTTGGAACCGAACTCCACCGTCCCGAAACGATTTTCCAAGAAAAAAACGCTAGCGGTAAAAAGCTAGCGTTTTAATTTCGTTGGTGGAGACGGGGGAGAGTCGAACTCCCCGTCCAGAAGAAGCTGCCCAGAATATACTACAAGCTTAGTCAGCTCTTTAATCTTACTTGGCTAGCCTCTGCTGACCGAGTTTAGCCAAGCCAGCCGATAGCTCTTTCACCGCCCTTATCGACATCCAAGCGGTGGCACCTCAATTTTTCGGCACCCAATCCCAACCCATTGAGGTGAGGTCAGGTTGGATGTGCAACCTGTCTAATTAGGCTGCGAAAGCGAATTCAGGTTCGCCAGTTATTCTTTGCCATTTGTTTTACGAGGGTAACGGCACCTCGGCTTGCAATCCTGCAGCATACTTCCCCTGTCGAACCCACTCGTCCCCACTTACTACTATTGCTTGACTGTAAGCTACCTCCTTTGAAGCTTCTGCCTCTTTATGGCTTGTCTAATCTGCTTTTCTGTTTCACGGCGAATTATAGATTCTCGCTTGTCATATAGCTTTTTACCTTTAGCCAGGGCTACCTCCACCTTGGCGATACTATCTTTAATATATAATTTAAGTGGAACCAGGGTAAAGCCCTTTTCCACCACCCTGCTGGTAAGACTGTTAATTTGCTTACGGTGTAGTAGAAGCTTTCGGGGTCGTGTTGGCTCATGGCTTAAATAGCTACTTGCTTCATAGCGGGCAATATGAGCGTTCACCAACCATAATTCACTCGCCTCAGGTCTAATATAGGCATCACCTAAGCTCACTCTCCCGGCTCGAATTGACTTTATCTCGCTGCCGGTAAGGGCAATGCCAGCTTCTACACTCTCCCCTAAATGATAATTATGATAGGCTTTGCGGTTTGTAGCTACTGTCTTTATAGCCACGGCTTTAAACTAAATTATATCATATATTGAGGGGTCAGCTCAAAAAACTTTGGCAAAGCTACCTTGATAAATGACCCCAGTTGATTTATTTTTTTGACTGTGCTAACCTTTAGCTTGGAGAGGCAATGACGGAGAAGAGTAGGGGGATAGCGGACACCCAGCGAGTCTGGTAGGGTGGAAGCAGATGTGGCTGCTCCCTGAAAATCCCTCCCGAGCTACCAACCGAACGGTGGTATGGTAAATCTAGACCATTTAGTAGACTTGGTCGGTGTCGTCAGCCGTTATCAGAGACGAGGGTATGTAGATGTGCCCTAAAGGAGTGCCCCCGCTTATGGTGGGGGAAATAGGGTGGTACCGCGGATTGTTAAATTCCGTCCCTAGAGGACGGGATTTTTATATAGAAAGGGTTTTATTATGTTCCATCCAGTAAGTAGCAAGGTGAGTTTTCCACAGGTTGAGGAGAAGATACTTAGCTTGTGGAAGGAGAACAATGCCTTTGAGCGGAGCGTAGAAGCTCGCCGGGGTGCCCGCCGCTTCGTGTTATATGAGGGACCACCTACAGTTAATGGTAGCCCGGGTATCCATCACGTGCTGGCTCGTGTATTCAAGGATGTTATACCACGCTATAAAGCACTGAAGGGCTGTTATACCCAGCGCATGGCAGGCTGGGATACGCACGGATTACCTATAGAGTTAGAGGTGGAAAAAGAGCTGGGTCTTTCCAGTAAAGCCCAGATTGAGGAGCATGGCGTTGCCCAATTTAATGCCCGCTGCCGGGAGAGTGTTTTTGGCTATCTTAAGGAGTGGGAGGCAATGACCGAGCGCATCGCCTTCTGGGTTGACCTGAAACATCCTTACATCACTATGGACAATAAATATATTGAGACCGTTTGGTGGGCAATAAAGCAGATGTGGGACAAGGGTCTAATCTACCAGGGCTATAAGGTAACCCCTCACTGTCCCCGGTGTGGCACCTCCCTCAGCTCCCATGAGGTTGCCCTCGGCTATCAGGATGCTGATGACCCCTCAGTTTACATAAAGTTCCGAGTATCGGACAGAGCTGTTCGCGAGCATTTACAAAAGTTTGGTGCTCGCCCTGACTTGCCAACCTACCTCCTTGCCTGGACTACCACCCCGTGGACACTGCCGGGTAATACTGCCCTGGCAGTAGCCGCTGACGCTGAATATGCAGTGGTAGAAGTAGGGGATGAATATCTTATTCTAGCCTCTGCCTTGCTTGGGTCAGTGGGGCTTGAGAGCTACAAGGTAGTGGCAAAGGTAAACGGAAGTGACCTTGTACACCTTCAATATGAGCCTTTATTTAATCCTCATAGGTATGGAGTGGAACGCAGGCACATGAGCCCAGGACTCCCACTACAGGAGTCGGTGAAGGACTTAACCTATAGCATAATTGCTACCGATTTTGTTTCTATGGAAGAAGGAACTGGCATTGTCCACATGGCTCCGGCTTATGGTGAAGTAGACTATGATGCCGGCGTAGAAAATGGACTTGACTTTGTCCATCCGGTAGATTTGCAGGGTATTATTACCGGTACCTATCCTTTCTCTGGTAAGTTTGTTAAGGATGCTGACCCGCTTATTTTAGATGACCTGAAGTCAAGGGGACTGCTCCTTCGCAGTGAGACGATTCGCCACACCTATCCCTTCTGCTGGCGGTGTGAGACGCCCCTCCTTTATTACGCCAAGCAGACCTGGTATATCAAGACAACAGCGGTTAAAGAAAGGCTTATTGCTGGTAATGAGGAGATAAACTGGTATCCGGAGCATATCAAGTATGGGCGGTTTGGTGATTGGCTGGAGAATAATGTTGACTGGGCGTTTTCTCGGGAGCGCTACTGGGGGACACCACTCAACTTATGGCGCTGTGAGTCTTGTGGAAAGTATGAGTGCATCGGTGGTGTGGAGGAGTTAGAGAGTAAGGCTGGGGTTGTCGGAATAAGAAAGCCCCTGGACTTACATCGTCCCTTTGTTGATGAGCTAACCTTTGATTGCCCTGAGTGCGGGGCAAAAATGAGGCGGGTGCCTGAGGTGATTGACTGCTGGTTTGATTCCGGTGCCATGCCAATAGCCCAGTGGCACTATCCATTTGACAATGAGAGTTTACTTGAGGATGGGCGATTTCCCGCCGATTATATCTGTGAGGCGGTTGACCAGACTCGGGGCTGGTTTTACAGTCTGCATGCTATATCTACCTTGCTATTTAATCGTCCCTGTTTCAAGAATGTTATCTGTCTGGGGCACATCCTTGATGCCAGGGGAGAGAAGATGAGCAAGGCAAAGGGCAATGTAGTCGAGCCATGGGCGGTGATTAATAAATATGGGGCTGATGCCCTGCGCTGGTATTGTCTTACTGCCTCGCCACCGGGTAACGTGCGCCGTTTCTCTGAGGGTGTGGTAGCTGAGGTAACACGACGCTTTTTGTTGACGCTGTGGAATGTTTACTCCTTCTTTGTTACCTATGCTAATATAGACCGCTTCACTCCCACTCCTGAAGAAGCTCCATCTTCTCAGTCAGAGCTTGACAGGTGGATTATCTCTGAGCTTAATCAGCTTATAGTTGATGTTGATACGGCGCTGGACAGTTATAACCCGACTGAGGCGGGGAGGAAGATTGAAAGCTTTGTCGATTACCTGTCCAACTGGTATGTGCGCCGGAGTCGGAGACGGTTCTGGAAGAGTGAGAGTGATGCTGATAAACTATCGGCATATACTACACTTTACCAGTGCCTGGTTACGCTATCCAAGCTGCTGGCTCCATTTACTCCCTTCTTGGCTGAGGAACTGTATCAAAACCTGGTCTGTTCAGCATTCCCTGAGGCTCCAGACAGCGTGCACCTGACTGATTTTCCAGTGGCTGATAAGGGCAAGATTGACCAGCGCTTGGCTGCTGATACCCGGCTGGCGATGAAAGTATCAAGCCTGGGTCGGGCTGCCCGCAGTAAGGCTGGTATCAAGGTACGCCAGCCTTTAGCTCATGTTGTGGTTAGCGTGTCGAGTCCTGATGAAGAAGCAAGTTTAGAGCGACTGAAGCACCAAATTATGGAAGAACTGAATGTAAAAGATTTAAAGATTAAAAGCAACACAGAAGTAACAAAACTCGATGGGTATGGCTATGTAGTCAGTGGGCTGGAAGTCGATAGGAAAAAAGGGGAGAAATATCCTGTAAGTGGTGGTGTTTATAATGTGGCTGTCCCAACCGACATTTCCCCGGAATTGGCGGCTGAGGGATTAGCGCGGGAGATAGTGCATCGGTTGCAGATGATGCGACGCTCGGCCGGGTTTGATATTGCTGACCATATTACCACCTATTACCAGGGGGAGGCTTATGTCAGGCAGGTAATGGAGGATTTTGCTGACTATATTAAGCAAGAAACACTATCTAGGGAACTTATTGAAGGGACACCCGAAAAAGGTGCTTTTATTGAAAGTTATAAATTAGGTAACTACGATATATTATTGGGGGTAAAGCATCTGGATTGACTTAGAAGGGCTGAGGTCTTTCGATAAGGGTGACATTAGTGGTATTTTTAGTAGCATTGCGCCAGTAACCTATTTCTACGGTTTGCCTTATTTGTGAAGTTTGTATAGCCCGTATCAGGTCATTTAGATCAACTACCTCTTGGTCACCAAATTTGGTAATGACATCGCCTTCCTTTAGTCCAGCTTGATCGGCTGGACTACCAGGATCAACAAATCTAATCAAAGCTCCCTTATCGACCGCTAGGTTATATCTTTGAATCCAGAATGGTACTACATAATCGAGAGTTACTCCAAGGTAGGCACGCTTTACATAATGATATTTAATCAGTTGCTCGATAATTGGTATCGCTTCATAGGTGCTTATTGCCCAGCCCACACCCTCAACACCCAGCTCTTTCCACTTGATACTAGTGATACCGATTACCTCTCCCGCCATATTCACCAATGGTCCACCACTATTACCAGGGTTGATAGCAGCATCAGTTTGAACCAAATTATATAACGATTGCCCTGGGGCTATATCCAGACGAGCCTTTATCGAGCTGACAATCCCTGTAGTAGCACTTATCCCTTCCCCTAGCGCATTGCCGATAGCCACCACCCAATCACCGACTCTTAATTTAAGAGAATCTCCTACCGTAGCTGCTGGCAAGTTTTCAGCGTCGATTTTTAAAACAGCTAAATCTGTTATCGGGTCAAGGGCTACCGTATTCAAGTCCACCGGGAAGGTTCTGCCATCAGCCAGAATTACAGTGACACTCTCAGCTCCTCCTACCACATGGTTATTGGTTATAATGATTCCATCCTCATCTATAATCCACCCTGAGCCGGCCCCCTTTTGAGTAAATGGTCGGTTGAAAATGTCAAGGGCTATGACCTCGGTGTTGATGGCTACTACCGAAGGTTTAACCTTAGCTACAACATTAGCAATATCAGGTAATGTGGGGGCTTGACTTTCTACTGAGGGTAGTGTCCAGCTGGGGTCAATTGGGGTAGTGGTGTCGGTGGGTGGTGGGCTTGGTGGTGGTGAGGGAGTCTCAATATAGAAGCAACCACTGCCCAGCGAAAGAGCTAGGATTATGATGAGCGAGATTAGAAGGTATTTTATGTTTGCCCGTTTCATTACTGTTTTATTGTAGCATGCGGGCAAAATTAGGGCAAAGATAAGGGACTGGGCATAAGCCCAGCCCCTTATCTACCTATCCATTTATACCCCCGGTACCTCAGGTAGATGAGCCAGTGCCTCCTTTACCTTTTCCTCAGGATACTCATAATCCTGCATCCTGCCGGAGAGGTACTCATCATAGGCAGCCAGGTCAAAGTGCCCGTGCCCACTGTGAGCTATCAGGATGGTTTTTGCTTCGCCTGATTCCTTGCACTTAAGGGCTTCGTCAATAGCCACCTTGAGGTCATGGTTTGGCTCTGGGGCACTAATAATGCCCTCGGTCCGGGCAAACTTCACGCCAGCCTCAAAGACCGGAATCTGGTACTCAGCCCTGGCCTCGACCAGGCCCAGCTTGTAGAGGTGGCATATGATAGGTGCCATCCCGTGGTAGCGTAGTCCCCCGGCATGAATCGGGGATGGGATAAAGGTATGCCCCAGGGTGTACATCCTGACTATAGGGGCAAGCCCGGCTACATCCCCGTAGTCCCAGGCATAGGGACCCTTGGTCAGGCTGGGGGCAGCTTGAGGCTCAACACAGATAATGCGCATGTCTTTTTTCTTCCCACTAATCTTGTCTCTTATCCAGGGCAGGAATTGCCCGGCAAAGTTTGAGCCGCCACCGACGCAGCCGATAATAATATCAGGGTAGGCATTGGCCATCTCCATTTGCTTCCTTGTTTCCTCACCAACGATGGTCTGGTGGAGTAGGACATGGTTGACAACACTGCCTATAGAGTACTTGGTCTCATCGTGAGCGAAGGCATCCTCACACGCTTCGCTAATGGCGATTCCCAGACTCCCAGGATGTTCCGGATTCTCAGCTAGAAGACGGCGTCCAACCTCGGTGTCCTCACTGGGGCTGGGCACACACTTTGCTCCCCAGGTCTCCATCAGGATGCGGCGGTAGGGCTTCTGGTTATAACTAATCCTGACCATATAGACCTTGCATTCTAGACCGAAGAACGCGCAGCCCATAGCCAGGGCGCTGCCCCACTGCCCGGCACCGGTCTCAGTAGCCATGCGCTTGACCCCCTCCTTCTTGGCGTAGTAGGCTTGAGCAATCGCAGTGTTAGGCTTGTGACTGCCAGCTTGGCTGGTTCCCTCGTATTTATAGAAAATCTTGGCTGGTGTGTCTAGAGCCTTCTCTAGCCGATACGCTCGATGCAAAGCTGTCGGTCTGTAGGTGCGGTAAGCAGCTTGCACCTCTTCGGGAATCTCGATGTAGCGCTCAGTACTGAACTCCTGCTTGTTAACAGCATCAGTGAAGAGGGGTGGTGGCAAGGGCCCTTCCCTAGGCAGGGGTTCCTTGGTGCCAGGATGGACCAGGGGTGGTAGTGGCTCTGGCAAATCGGGTAGAATGTTATACCAACGGGTTGGCATGTCCTTCTGGTCAAGAAAATACATTGTTCTTTCCACTTTTTCCTCCTTTTTTAGTTTATTGAGCCATTGTATTATCTAATCTGTCTTGGCCCCCGGCGGGGCCACCTCTGTGACATAGTAAACATATTGGTTTCCTCCTTATTAAAAAACCTCCCGCCCTTTAAGGGGCGAGAGGCTTACTTCCGCGGTGCCACCCTTTTTAGTCAACTCCATGAATTGGAGCTAATTGACCATCTCTCTCAGCTACGGAGCTAAATTAAAACGCTTAGCTCAGTACCCTGGGGTTTGATAACGCTTCCCCGGCGACAAAGCCTACTTGTTTGCCATTTTGGCAACTTTCAGTTTGCGGCTCCCAAGTCCATTCAGCTTCTGCGCCAGCATCGGCTCACACCTTACCCGACTCTCTGTGCCTCGCTGGAAGCATACTAGTCTTGTTCACAGCCTTTACTTTATTCTATTAGCCGTAAATATAACATAGCATTGATTATTTGTCAATAGTCTTTGGGCTGGCTTTAGCTTTTATTTCTTTGCAAAGGTAGCAAAATCTGCTATACTGGTTTAACTCGAGTGCCTATGCAGGAGGATGTCCTTGGTGATTAAGTCACAGATAATAGATAAGGCTAGGAGTGAAGGCAAGACCCTATTGACAGAGATAGAGTCTAAGCAACTCCTTAAGCAGGTAGGGATAAGCGTTATTGATACTAAGCTTGCCCCAGCTAGGGACGAGGCAATCTCCGCAAGCAGGCAATTTGGCTTTCCTGTAGTATTAAAAATAGTCTCACCAGATATTGTGCATAAGAGTGATGCCGGTGGTGTTAAGCTAGGGCTAAGGACATCAAAGCAGGTAGGCAAAGCCTATGACGACATCCTGTCAGCAGTTAAACAAAAGCATCCCCAGGCAGTAATTCAGGGTGTATCAGTGCAAAAGATGGCTCGCCCTGGGGTTGAAGTGATTATTGGTATGACCAAGGATGCCCAGTTTGGTCCGGTACTTATGTTTGGTCTTGGTGGAATTTTAGTGGAAATTTTAAAAGACGTCTCCTTCAGAATTGTTCCCTTAACTAAAAGGGATGCCGGGGAGATGATCAGGGAGATAAAGGGTTATCCCTTATTGGAAGGCTATAGAGGTCAGGAACCGGTGGATGTGTCAAAACTAGAGGAGCTGCTACTTAAGGTCTCTGACTTTGTGGAGCAGAATCCTGAGGTAAAGGAGATTGACCTTAACCCCGTTTTTGCCTACAGCGATGGTGCCGTAGCTGTAGATGCTCGGGTGATACTAGAGGAGGATAGGTGATGAACCTGAAACTGATGCTTGAGGAGGCAGCTAAGCAGTATGCGGGGAAGACGGCTGTTGCTATGGGCGACCGCAAATTATCCTATGCCGAGTTGGACGAAGCCTCAAATAAGGTAGCCAATGCCTTAACAGGAATGGGGGTAGGCAAAGGTGACCGAGTAGCTATATTATTGCCCAATAGCCCAGAATTTGTCACCACCTACTTTGGCATAGTCAAGATTGGTGGTATTGCCGTCCTCCTAGATACCAAGTATAAGCTTACTGAATTAACCGCTTTTATTAATGATTGCCTGCCTAAGGTCCTGGTGACTGAGAGTCCACTGCTGGAGCCAATAGTTCCGGCATTACCGAGCTTCAAATCCATAAAACAGGTTATAGAGGTGGGTTCTGATTACAAGGGCCAATTTCTTAGCTACCAAGAGATAATGGATTCCAGTTCGGTGCAGATGGTTGACGTGGAGATAATGCCTGAGGATACTGCTCACATTGCTTATTCTTCAGGACCTGCGTTTCCACCAAGAGGGACTGTGATGTCCCATAAGAGCCTGGTAACTGAGGCGATGATATCGGCCGTGGGATTTGAACAGACTGATAAAGATATAATGGTGCTATTTGCCCTACCGATGCATCATGCCTTCGGGCTGGTAGCAATATTGCTGGCGTCAATTCATAAAGGTAGCACGGTGGTAATGTTGCCCGGGCTATCTATAGGTAACCTGCTAGAGCTAATTGAACGGGAAAGGGTGACCATGTTCCTGGCAGTGCCCTTTATCTATGTCCTAGCGGTCAATATGGCTGCGGGGGAGATAATAAAGCACGATTTGAGTTCCCTCCGCTTGTGCGGCAGTGCCGGGGCGGCGCTGCCGGTTGATATAAAGGAGAGATTTCAGAAACACTACGGCATGAATATTGTTGACTTCTGGGGTTTGACTGAAGCATCATGCCATGTTACCTGTCAATCGGTTAATGGCGTCGCCAAGCCTGGTTCAGTAGGGAAAGCATTGCCTGGCTGGGAACTAAAGATAGTGGATGATAACGGTCGGGAACTACCCCCGAATCAGCCAGGTGAGATAATTGTTAGAGGGCCGTTAATGACGGAGTATTACAACCGTCCTGAAGCCACTGCCAGGGCCCTAAGGAACAGCTGGCTGTATACAGGTGATTTAGGCATGGTTGATGAAGACGGTGAGGTGTATCTCACCGGAATGAAGAAGGATATGATTAACACCAAGGGTCAGAATATCTATCCCAATGATATCGAAACGGTACTCCGCACCCATCCCAAGGTGGCTGAGGTGGCGGTGGTAGGGGCTCCTGATGAAATACGAGGGGAGACGGTCAAAGCTATTATTGGCTTGAAAGCGGGGGAAATGGCAACGGAACAGGAGATTAAGCGATTTTGTCTTGAGCGCCTGGCTAATTATAAGGTGCCTAAGCAGGTTATATTTACAGATTCTTTACCCAAAACTGCTACCGGTAGGATTGATAAAGAAGGCCTTAAGCATTAAGTAAACCTAGCCAAACTTGCTGACTGGATAATTAC
Organism: Dehalococcoidia bacterium; assembly: GCA_030615865.1. The sequence continues at coordinate 13,179 of JAUWYK010000023.1, read as the reverse complement.
CCATGAAAAGAAGAGTCGTGGTAACCGGCTTGGGGGCAATAACCCCCTTAGGAATAGGGGTGGTGAAAAGCTGGCAATCTTTATGTCAGGGGAAATCTGGTATTGGCATGGTTACCAGGTTTGATGCTGCTGGTTTTCGGACCAGGATTGCTGGCGAGGTGAAGGAGTTTAACCCACTGGACTTTATGGGCAGGAAGCTGATACGGAGGGCAGACCGTTTTATCCATTTTGCTCTAGCTTCAACCCAGATGGCGGTGGAGGATTCAAAGCTTATCATTAATTCTAGTAATGCTGACCGGGTCGGAACAGCGGTGGGGACAGCCATAGGTGGCATAGAAAGCTTGGAAAAAAATTACCAGTTACTGCTTCAGGGGGCTCGTCACCGGATTTCTCCATTTTTCATCCCCGGCTTCATTGCCAATATGGCATCGGGACAGGTTGCCATCCAGTTTGGCGCTGAGGGTCCAAATATGTGCTCGGTAACCGCCTGTGCCTCTGGGACGCATGCCATAGGTAATGCCTTTAGGGTTATCCAGGGGGGTGAGGCTGATGTCATGATTGCTGGTGGTGCTGAGGCGGCTATTAGCCCTATTATATTTGCCGGATTGGATGCTATAAAGGTCACGTCGACCAGAAATGAGGAGCCGGAGAAGGCTAGCCGTCCCTTTGATAAAGACCGTGATGGCTTTGTCACCAGTGAGGGTAGTGGCGTTGTCATTCTGGAAGAGCTGGAGTTTGCCCTTAATAGGGGGGCAAAGATTTACGCTGAGGTATTGGGCTACGGCTTGAATAGTGATGCTTATCATATAACCGCCCCCGACCCTGAGGGGAAGGGCGCAGCTAATTGTATGAGAATGGCGCTTAATGATGCCGGCATTTCTATTGATGAAATTGATTATATTAATGCCCATGGCACATCAACGCCACTAAATGACCTGTCTGAAACCCGGGCGATAAAGAGTGTTTTTCAGGGGCGGAGTAATGGGATACCGGTAAGTGCTAACAAATCAATGATAGGTCATTTATGGGGTGCAGCTGGGGTGGTGGAGGCAATATTTTGCATCCTTACTATCAAGCAGGGTATTATTCCGCCAACCATAAATTATGAGACCCCAGACCCCGAGTGTGACCTTGACTATGTGCCTAATGTAGCCAGGGAAGCTAAGGTAAGGGTAGCCCTTTCCAATTCCTTTGGCTTTGGTAGTACTAATGCTACCTTGATATTTAGCCAGTTCCCCACCTAGAAAAAGTTATTCCTCTTTTTAGTACTTACTTTCAAAGGGTTGCAATTTACCGGAGTATGTGTTATATTATACATAGAGAGACTAGGTATTAGGTTGAGCGAGGTAACTTAAATGGTACAAAGGCGAGAGTTAATGACGGGTAGTACTGCTTCCTTACTTCTTTGCTTAATAGGTTATCAGCCGATGTATGGCTACCAGATTATTAAGGAGCTTGAGAGAAGGAGTCAGGGCTACTTTAGATTTAAGGAGGGGACTCTTTATCCTGCTCTCCATCGTTTGGAAAGGGCGGGCTTAATCCAAGGTAAGTGGCAGGTGCTGCCTACTGGTCAGCAGCGGAAGTATTATCATCTCACGGATAAAGGTTTGTCTATCCTGGTAGAGAAAAGAAGTCAGTGGCAGGACTTTTTGACTGCCATGAACCTAATTATTCAACCAGCAAGTACTTGATATGAGGTAGCTGAGGTGGCAACTCTGTTGAGTCATTACCTTGATAGTGTTAGGCATAACCTAAGGCTAGACCTCTCATCGGAGAGAGAGGTTATCACTGAGCTGGAGACGCATATCGAGGACAGGTTCCAGGAGCTAAGAGAAGCCGGGCTTTCTGAAGAGGAGGCAGCTAAGAATTGTGAGAAGCTGTTAGGCTCGACTAAGCTGGTAGCTCGTCAGATATATGAAGCTCATAGCCAGGGCACCTGGGGGCAAACGCTACTAGCTTCAATGCCACACCTTCTTTTTGCTCTGTTGTTTGCCCTAAATTGGTGGCAGGGTATTGGTTGGCTACTGGTTATGCTTGGTTTAGTCCTGGCTACAGTAATCTATGGCTGGTGTCATGGTAAGCCAACCTGGCTTTTCCCTTGGTTAGGTTATTCTTTACTGCCGGTAGTAACGGCTGGTCTCTTTTTACTTTTCCTCCCCAAAGGGTGGTCGTGGTTGGCAATACTCATCTATATCCCGCTAGCCTTATTGTTGCTATACGCCATTATAGTTCAAACCATAAAGAGAGACTGGTTATATAGCTCTGTAATGCTGTTTCCGTTGCCTATCATCATCGGCTGGTTTTTAGCTGTTGAGTCGGGGGAAAGATTTCCTGAGCTTAGCATGCAACGTCTTAATGATTTTGCACCTTGGATTGGGCTGAGCTTCTTAGCGTTAGCCTTAGCTGTGGCTATGTTCATTCGTTTGAGAAAGCGCTGGTTAAAGGTAGCCGTGCTACTTATATCGGGGCTTCTAACTCTGAGTATGGTCGCCTATTATACTAAAGGCATGCTTGGTCTGCCTGCCTTTTTGGTTCTGATTCTAGTGATGCTTGGGCTTTTCTTAACCCCGGCATTGGTGGAACGAAAGATAAGACGTGGTGACCAACGGGTTTCTGATGCAAAAGGTAGCTATTGTAACTGATACTATAGCCTGCCTGCCTCCAGAGATGGTTAGGCAATACCAGTTGTGGATATTGCCCATTAACCTCTACTTTGGGGATAAGATCTACAAAGAGTGGATAGACATAACCCCCACTGAAGCCTATGAGCTATTTCTAAAGAACCCGGAACATTTTAAAACCTCCGCCCCCTCGCCCACAGTGTGCCTTGAAGCCTACCGTGAAGCAAGTAAGCGGACAACAAATATCCTTTGTGTAACCGTCTCCTCTAAATTGAGCATGGTGTATGATAGCGCCCGATTAGCTAAGGAACAGGCTGAAAATGAGCTTCCCGGGACAACCATTGAGATATTGGACTCCCGAACCGCCACTGCTGCCGAAGGTTTTGTTGCTTTAGCCGCAGCTCGGGCGGCTGAGGCGGGTAAGAGTCTGCCCGAAGTGGTTAAAGCAGCCGAGGAAATGAGGGATAAGGTTAATGTCGTTGTCGTTTTAGATACCATCCGCTATGTTTATCGGTCAGGGCGCATACCCAAGGTGGCAGCCCGGGCAGGCTCTATACTTAATATTAAACCTATATTTACTATTTCCGGGGTGGTGCGTTTTATGGGCGTAGTAAGAAGTAAAGAGAGTGGCATAGAACGGCTGCTTAAGACAATGAGGGATAAAGTGGGGCTAAGCCCGGTACATGTTGCTGTGATGCATGCCTATGCTTTGGATGAAGCCGAGAGGCTAAAGGAGCGGATAGCATCAGAATTCAATTGCAGTGAACTCTGGCTTAGTGAGTTTAGCCCGGTAATGGGCTATGCCTGCGGCACTGGGACCCTGGCTGTTGCTTTTTATAGTGGAGAATAGAGTCTGTTTATTAGCCCCTTTAAGCACCCGGAAAAATCTTTGGTTTCCCCCACTTTATTCCCTCCCCCTTTAAGGTAGGGCTTAAATTTTAATAAATTAGTTAGATATTTTCCCCAAACTACCTAGCGAAATGGAAGGAAACATTCTATAATCAAGGTGTGGAACATACCCAGCTTGTTTCTGATGTGCAGCGGCTGACCGACAGCTTAGGGGAGTTTCCTGACCCAGCAGTAGAGCCTGCCTTTATTGTCGTCAGTGGCTTGCCCGGAACAGGAAAATCTTATTTCTGTAGCCGGCTAGCTGAGAGATTACCGTTTATTATTCTGGAAAGTGATGTCTTGCGCAAGGCTCTTTTTTCATCGCTAACTTATAGTGCGCAGGAAAGCTCTCGCCTTTTTCGGGCGTGTCACCTTCTTATTGAAAGGCTATTGAAAAAGGGAATCCCCGTTATTTTAGATGCTACCAATCTATCAGAGCGGTATCGTGAACGCCTGTATAATATTGCTGACCGTTTGGAGGTTAAGCTTGTCCTGGTGCGTGTTGAGGCGCCACCTGAGATGGTGCGTGAACGTCTTAGCGCCAGGCTAGAAGAGGTGAACCCAGTGGGTAAATCAGATGCGAGTTGGGAAGTATACCAGAAGATGAAGCCCACAGTTCAAAAAATCCGCCGTAACCACTATGCCGTGGATACCTCTCGGGATATTACCCCGGTACTGGACAAGATTGTTCGAGAGGTACGCAGGTGAAAGGAGACATAAGGTGGAGATTAAGGTCATAGTTGGTGATATCGCTAAGACTGAGGCCGATGCTATCATAGTGAACTTTTTTGAGGAGACGGAACGCCTTGATGGCGACATAGCCACTGTAGATAAGGCTTTGGCAGGGGCTATCTCTCAGCTTATTAGCCAGGGTGAGATTAAGGGTAAGCTCAATGAGATTACTATTATTCATAGCCTGGGTAAGCTTCCAGCACCTCGGGTGGTGGTTACCGGCTTGGGTAAAAAGCAGGAGCTATCTCAGGATAAGGTTCGTGGAGCAGTGGCTGAGACTTGTCGCCTTTTGCGGCAGAAGGGTGTAGAGAGTATTGCCACTATTGTCCAGGGAGCGGCAATAGCCGGTATAAGCCTGGAGAGTGCTACTCAAGCAGTAACCGAGGGTGCCCTACTTGGTGTCTACTCATTTCGTCGGCATATGACTAAAGAAGCTGAATATGGTGAGATTAAGCAGCTTACTATAGTAGGTGCCGATGAGACAAAACTGCCTACTTTAGAACGGGGCTGCTATAAAGGCAGGGTTCTGGCTGAGGCAACTAATCTGGCTCGTGATATGGTTAATGAGCCGGCTAATTATATGACACCCAACCACATGGCTGAGATGGCAAAAAAGCTGGCTGAGACCTATGGGCTTGAATTTAGTGTTCTTGAGCGGGAGCAGATGCAGGAGTTGGGGATGGGGGCACTGTTAGGTGTAACTCAGGGAAGTCGGCAACCACCTAAGTTCGTTGTTCTCCACTATAAAGGGGGTGATTCTACCCAAATTGACGTAGCCTTAGTTGGTAAGGGGATAACCTTTGATTCTGGAGGTATTTCTATAAAGCCATCAGAGGGGATGGCTGAGATGAAGGGAGATATGGCAGGGGGGGCGGCGGTTATGGCCGCAGTAAGTGCCATTGCTCAACTTAAGCCAAAGATTAATGTTATGGCTATAGTTCCAGCTACAGAGAATCTACTCGGTAGTAGCGCCCTTAAACCGGGCGATATTTTAACTGCAATGAACGGTAAGACTATTGAGGTTATCTCCACAGACGCTGAGGGGCGGCTTATTTTAGCCGATGCTTTAAGTTATGCTAAAAAGTTCGGTGCCAAACTTGTGGTTGATGTGGCTACTTTAACCGGAGCCTGTAGAGTAGCTCTGGGTGAGGTATATAGCGGTGCTTTTGGTAATAATCAGGAGCTGGTGGATAAGGTGATTAAAGCTGGTGCTGAAGCCGGGGAGCTTATCTGGCAGATGCCGATGCACGAGCAGTATAAAGAACAAATTAAGAGTGATGTAGCTGACATTAAGAACGTCGGCGGTAAATACGGTGGGGCTATCACCGCCGCCCAGTTCCTGGCTGAGTTTGCCGGTGATACCCCCTGGGTTCACCTGGATATTGCTGGTACCAGTCTAAGCGAGAAGGAGAAAGCCTACCTGGTTAAGGGGGCTACCGGGGTACCGGTACGTACCTTGGTCAACCTTGTCCTGTCTCTTGCCAAATAGTAAAGGAGGTAAACTATGAAGATTAAATGGCTGGGACATGCCTGCTTTATGATTACCTCAGATATTGGAACCAGGCTGATAACTGACCCCTATCAGCCAGATGAGATTCTCACTTATGGCGAAATAAATGAGTCTGCCGATATTGTCACCGTGAGCCATGACCATCTTGACCATAGCAATGTAGCCGCAGTTGGGGGTAGTCCTGAGGTGGTTACAGGGACAGCCGAGGTTAAGGGCATAGAGTTCAAGGGTATCCCTTGTTACCATGATGATGCCGGGGGGAGGTTGAGGGGTAATAATATCATCTTCTGCTTTCAAGTGGACGGGATAAGGGTCTGTCACCTCGGTGACCTTGGTCACCTGCTCAGTGACAAGCAGGTTGCTGAGATAGGCACAGTGGATATACTACTTATTCCGGTAGGTGGTTATTTTACCATTGATGCCAAGGCTGCCAGTGAGGTTTGTAATAGGTTAGCACCTAAGGTGGTTATCCCTATGCACTATAAAACGGATAAGTGTGACTTCCCGATAGCTGGCGTGGATGAATTCCTTCGGGGGAAGGGGGACGTAAGCCGGCTCGGTGCCAGCGAGGTGGAGTTTAAACAGGGAGAACTTCCAGCCACAACTCAAATTATAGTCCTGAAATCAGCGCTCTAGCTTTGGGCTGTTGACTATTGTGGTAAAATAGTATTAGGGGGTAAGGTCAGGGGAAGGAATTGAGAAATATACCTTGGATATAAGTTGTATTGTTCTTGCTGGTGGCAAGGGCTTGCGCTTGGGGCGTGATAAGGTTTTAGAAACTATTGGCAATATAAGTTTGCTACGGAGGGTAGTATCCTGTCTTAGCCCTTTTAACAGTGACATTATTATAGTTACTGCTAGAAGGCAATCCCTTCCCCGGTCTATTAACTACCCAAAGTTGAGATTAGTCGTTGATACTTACCCCGGTAAAGGTCCCTTGGGTGGTATCTATACTGGCTTAATCGCCTCGGCTTCACTCTATAACCTTGTCGTCGCTTGTGATATGCCGTTTTTGAACCAAGCCTTGCTGCGTTATATGATACAGCTTTCAGCTGGCTTTGACCTGGTAGTCCTTAGATTGGGCAGTATGGTCGAACCGCTTCATGCCATTTACTCCAAGGACTGCTTAGCCCCCATGGAAGGGCTGCTTGGGCAAGGTAATCTGAAAGTTACTGACCTTTTCCCTTTGGTTAGGGTAAGGTATGTGGAAGCTGAGGAGATTGATAGGTTTGACCCTGAGCACTTGAGCTTTTTCAATATTAATACTGAGGCTGATTTGGAGGTGGCAAGGGAACTGGCAAGAGGGTTGGGCGATGATAAGTGTTGAACAGGCGCTGGAGAAAATCCTTAGTTATGCAGATGTTCTGGAAGAGGAAGAGAGCCCTATTTTAGACTGTCTGGGGCAAGTTTTGGCTGAGGATATATATTCTAGCATTAGTATCCCCCGGCTAGACAATGCAGCTATGGATGGCTATGCGGTTCGAGCCGGAGATACTAAGGGTGCTAGCCAACAGTCTCCCCGATTGCTGCGTGTTATTGATACCGTTCTCCCTGGTTCTGCTTCTGAATGTGAGGTAGAACCTGGCACTGCGGTTCGGATTATGACCGGGGCACCAGTACCAAAGGGTGCAGATTGTGTAGTCAGATTTGAGGATACAGACGAGGCTTCACGAACGCCACCCCCGGCTGAGGTAGGCATTGTAAAGGAAGTAGAGGCTGGCTTGGACATTCGGCGAGCCGGCGAGGATATTGCCACCGGCTCACTGGTATTGAGCAAAGGAATAGTAATCAGACCATCAGAGGTTGGTGTTTTGGCTTCGTTGGGACGCAGCAGAGTAGAGGTTATTCGCCGCCCGGTGGTGGCTATTTTAGCCACTGGAGATGAGCTGGTGGATATTGGTCAGTCTCTGCCTGCGGCTAAGATATACAATAGTAATACCTACAGCGTGGCTGCCCTGGTTCTGCGCTACGGGGGTATTCCCAAAATACTGGGGATTGTTTCAGATAGTCAGGATTCATTGGTGGCTGGGCTCCACCAGGGGCTGAATGCTGACATGCTTATAACTACTGGGGGCGTCTCGTTTGGTGATTACGATGTAGTCAGGGATGTCTTGGTTAAAGAGGGTGAAATTGTCTTTTGGAGGGTCCGGATGAAGCCGGGGAAACCCCTAGCCTTTGGTACGATTAAGGGAATCAGCAAGGCAGGCGTAGCTAGAAACATACCACACCTTGGTTTACCGGGCAACCCGGTCAGCGCCATGGTTGCCTTTGAGCTATTTGTTCGTCCGGCTATCCTCAAGATGATGGGCAAGAAAAATCTAGCCAAGCCTACCGTGGAAGCGGTGATAGAAGAACCTATCGTAAATGCGGATGAACGCCGTATCTTCGCTCGGGCAATAGTGGAAAAGCGTGGTGGTCAATACTTCGCTCGACTAACCGGTCCCCAGGGTTCGGGGATTCTAACCTCTATGTCCTTAGCCAATGGGCTGGTGATTGTGCCTGAGGATAAGCCAGAAGTGAAGGCGGGAGACATAGTTCAGGTGATGATGCTAGATTGGATTGAGGAGGAGTAGTTAAAATGAGACCAATTATTTCTGTAGTGGGAAAAGCAAAGTCAGGCAAGACGACCTTGCTGGAGGGCTTAATTGTTGAGCTTAAGCAGCGGGGATATAAAGTGGCAGTTATTAAGCACGCTGGTGATGACTTTGAGCTTGATACGCTGGGTAAGGATAGCTGGCGCCTTAGCCAGGCTGGTAGTGAGGTGGTGGCTATTAGCTCACCCCACAAACTGGCTGTTATTACACAGGTGGAGCGCGATTTCAGCCCACGAGAATTATCTCGCTTTATGGTGTGGGATTATGACCTTATCCTGACCGAAGGATTTAAGCAGGGTAGCATACCCAAGATTGAGGTTCATCGTAAGGAGCAAGGTCAAGAGCTGTTATGTCCACCCCGGCAATTATTAGCTATTGTCACTGATGAGCCATTGGATGTAGATGTGCCACAGTTCTCAATGGACGAGGTTCAAGGACTGGCTGATTTAATTGAGAATAAAATGTTAGCTTTGCCTGCTAAAGGGGAGGATATTGACCTGTTTATAAATGATGCCCATATTCCGTTAAACCTATTTATTAGGAATTTGCTGGCTAGAACCCTGGTAGCTATGGTGTCTTGTCTGAAGGGTGTTAAAGAGGTAAAGAGCTTACATATTTGGCTAAGGAGGAAGGCTTGATTTTTGAAGCTTCAGAGTTTGTTTTTAGAGCACCATCGGTAATATCCAGGGCGCGACGCATTTTGATTAAGCCTTCAGCAGCTTACCCCATACCATATCCAGTAACTACCAGCCAGGATATGCTGTCGGTGATAATAGAAGGTATCAGGAAGGTCAGTGAGGCCGATATTCTTCTACTTGAAGGTACCCCTGGTGGGGGTCTGGTCTCCCCGATATATCAGGCTTTGGGTTACAATTTCCCCCGGGTATTGACGCTAGATGTAAAGGATTGTATCTGGGTGGAGGTAGATAATCCTCTACTTAAGCCCTTTGCCGTACCAACCTTCTGGGTACCTAATGTTATCTTGTCTAGTGACTACTTGATAACAGTGGCTCCATTAAAAATTCTTAGTGGTAGAGGTAGCCTTAGCATAATGAACCTACTCTCGCTGCTGCCCAGCAGCAAGTATGGTGGTGGGGCACCAAGGGGCTGGGGAGATTTATATAGTCTGGGGATAGATAAGGTGATAGCTGACCTCTATTTTACCTTACCCTTCGACCTGGGGATTATAGAAGCTTGGCAAAAGTTCATCGCCCGGGATGACCCCACTCAGGGTGAAGTTGAGGAGTGTGGCAAAGTGTTTATTGGTGAGCCTTATGAGGTAGATTGTGAGGCTTCAAAGGCACTGGGGCTTAAGACAGAGTATCTTGACCTGATTAAGGAAGCCAAAGTGATTTTTGAGACTTAAATTTCTTATGTAGAAGTTCTGTGGACGGAGCAGAGATATAAGTACTGAGCAAGTTACGCCACGCTATTTTATTGACCTAGATTGGTATCAGCAGAGTAATCGCTCATTTTTTGCCTTAGCCCAGGGCTGTTTGTGCCCCAAGTGCCGTGAGCGGTTGAAGGCGGAAGAGGCAGAGATTTCGGCTGCTGAGCTTTTATCTACTATTAAAGATTGCTGTTCCAAGACCCTGGGTTTCATTACCCGTGAGTTACCTGTTTTACAGAGTATATTTCGTCTTTTCCTGGCTAACGGGAATGAGCCTCTTGACTTGGAGCAACTGTCCCGGCAACTAGATGAGTGGTGGGGTGGGGATAGCTATCGCACTTCGGCTGAGATTCTAGCTCGTCTTCTTGGGAATGACCAGTATTATGGACTGCGCCAGGCTCCTGGCTAATACCTTATACTGAAGTCAGAGTAACTCCCGGTATGTTCTGACCACTTAGTTACTACCTTTTCCACTTTAGCCCCCGGCGGTCCGACCTTAAGATAGTCAATTAGCTTTTCCAACTGCCTTCTTTCCCCTTCAGCCTGGACTTCCACTGCTTCCATATCGCGGAGGTTACACACATAGCCGGTTAGACCTAGCTCAGTAGCTCGTCTGGATGCGAAGGCACGGAAGAAAACGCCTTGAACATAGCCGTATACTATTGCCTGAACAGAGGCTAATTCAGTCATTACTTTATCCCAGAACAAACCTTATTGGCAGCGGGAAGTTATGTTTATCCAGTCTGCACAGACCTTGCTGTTGAGCTAGGTCAATAGCTTCAGAGAATTCCTGCTTATTCACCGGACGCGCCAGTAGCGGTATATCAAAGGCTTTATGACATGGGTGATACTGAGCCATGATGTTCAGGTAGGTATTGGTAGAGACCTCCTGGGCGAGGAAACGTACCACCTCTTTGGTCCCGGCTAACCGGTTAGGTAACACCAGGTGACGCACCAGAAGACCACGCTGAGCTACGCCTTGCTCATCTATCTGGAGGTCGCCCACCTGGTGGTGCATTTCCTTGATTGCTGCTTTATTTACTTTAGGGTAGTCTTTTATCCCGGATAACTCTTCGGCGATTTTTTCATCGGAATATTTCATATCAGGCATGTAGATATCAACAATCCCATCTAAGAGCCTCAAGGTTTCTATAGAATCATAGCCACCGCTGTTATACACCAGAGGCAGATAGAGACCCTTGCCGACCGCTAGCTCCAGGGCGTCTAGGATGTAGGGGATGACATGGGTTGGGCTTACTAGATTTATATTATGGCAGCCTTTTGCCTGAAGGGAGAGCATCATCGTAGCCAGCTCTTCTCTGTTTACTGGGCTCCCTTCACCTAATTGGCTTATGGTGTAGTTCTGGCAGAAGACGCAGCGTAGATTACAGTAGGTGAAAAAGATGGTTCCTGAGCCATGCCTGCCCACCAAAGGCGCCTCTTCTCCGAAGTGAGGACCGTAGCTGGAAACAACGACCTGACTTGTAATATGGCACTTCCCACTTTCACCAGCCAGACGATTAACACCACACTGACGAGGGCATACCCGGCACTCTTCCAGCATTGCTCTGGCTTTCTCAACTCGAACCTTTAACTCTTCAGTGCTGAGAAGCTCTCGGTAGACTGCTATCTGTCTTACTCCTCTGCTTTTCGTTCCTGCTTCCCCTTCTTAATTACTTCTACAGTTACTGGAGGGGGTAGGATAGTAGCCGCCGATATTTTCTTGGTATCCTTTTTCGGTTTCTTTGGTTCTCTATGTCTGTAATCTCGGCTACCCATAGTATCACCTCGGCTTAAGTATTGTAGCTACAGGCGTTGCTAATTGAAGTTTAGCAAAGGTGGGTTATTCTGTAAAGTTAATTGAAAGTTGTTCTAATGCTGAGCGGGCGGCTTCAGTCTCTGCCAATTTTTTACTTTTGCCTGACCCTTTGCCCAGCACAGTATCGCCTACCCTTACCTCAACGGTAAACCTCTTGTCATGGTCTGGTCCTACTGCTTTTACTTCATAGTAGGCAGGTGTTTGCTTCTGCCTGGCTTGGATGAGCTCCTGTAGTTGTGATTTGTAATCAGCCTCTACTTCGTGGCTAGCTACCTTCTGTAGCTCTATATCAAATAACCTTAGGATGAGGTCCTTGGTGGTAGCTGAGCCATGGTCGAGGTAGATAGCGGCTATTACTGCTTCTAAGGTACTGGCTAGGTTAGCTGGCTTATGCCGTCCACCACTTGCCTCCTCTCCCTTTCCCAGGTAAAGGTAGTCACCAAGTCTAATGGCTCTGGCAATGCGGGACAGGGTATCTCGGCGCACCAGGGTAGCCCGGAGTCTAGTCATCTCTCCCTCAGTCATATGGGGGAAGTCTTGGTATAGCTTTTCGGTGACTACAAAACCTAGAACAGCATCACCCAGAAATTCAAGCCGTTCATTAGAGGTTAGGGCAAAGCCCGGGTTCTCGTTGATATAAGAGCTGTGAACCAGAGCCTGCTCCAGTAGAGATGGGTCGTTAAAGGAAATACCCAGGGTTTGTTGCAAAGTAGCTAAGTCAGCCAAAGCGCTATCTCACTTTCCTAGATAACCTTAAACCGTCGGGCCTGCGGTGTCAAATTATGCGGTTATTGCCATAGGCATAGCTACATGCTATAATTTTGGTGTGCTGGGGAATAGTCTAGTGGTAGGACAGCGGACTCTGGATCCGCCGGGGTAGGTTCGAATTCTGGTTCCTCAGCCAGTTTTTCTTGAAGTGGACTCAATCTGATTAAAAGTCTTGTCGCTTTCATCATCTATCCATAGCCTAAATTCTTAAACAGAAGCGCAGCACCCTTGATGAGCGCTTAACGGCACCTGGTTTCTCTCGCATATAGTATTCTGGACCATGGCCAGGTAATATTAGCGTTGTAGCTTTAATCACCCGATCATTTACTAGGTTTTCCAGTGATTGCAGCTGACGCCGAAGATCCACATCAGACTGTCTTTGAGCGGTGAGAAACTGTAGCAGAAAAGTCACCGTATATCCCCAGATCGGTCCGAAAAGGAGATCACCAGAAATAAGGATGTCCTTATGCTGGTCGTAGTAGCACACAGAACCAATGGTATGCCCCGGTGTTGGGATGACGACAAAATCAAATTCCCCATCGAGAGCTACCCTATCACCTAGGCTAATGGTCGCTGTGGGCTCAAATCCAGGGTATCTAAAGGCTTGAGGTGTGGTTTCAGGACCTCCAGACCGAAACATTACGCATTCTTCCTCAGGCCCAAATACCTTAACACCTTCCTTGAGCCAATGTCTGGCACTACCAGCATGGTCAACATGCCCGTGTGTAAGGAAAACCTGGCTAATCCGCTTGGCTCGTAGTGTTACCATAAGCGTTGCGACACTCTCCTCTGGTCCACAATCGAATAAGGTTATCCCGGATTCCGTCTCGATGGCATAGACATTACACTTGAGTTTA